>VGYT01000026.1 GCA_016872895.1 Planctomycetota bacterium | reverse complement strand
AAGCCGGTGCGAGAAAAAAGATTTTGGGGGGGCGGGGGCCGGCCGGCCGGTCATGGATTCCAGATCGGCGGGACGGCCCGCCGTCACCTGGACCCGCGTGCGACAAAAAACTCATTCGTCAGGGCTGAGGGGCGGGCAGGCAGCGGCCTGCTTGCTGCGCCGTGGCGGCGCGGCCCGCCGGCGGATCGCGTTCTTACGCCTTCGCCGCCAGGGCCGCCTGCACGTCCTTGACGGGGTCGCTGATGGGCGTCAGGCCGAACTTCTCGACCAGCACCTTCAGAACGCCGGGAGAGACGAACTGCGGCAGGACGGGGCCGATGCGGATGTTCCTGACGCCCAGGGCCAGCAGCGTCAGGAGTATCGCCACCGCCTTCTGCTCGAACCACGTCAGGACGAGCGTCAGCGGCAGGTCGTTCACGGTGCACTTGAAAACGTCGGCCAGCGCCGCCGCCACCTGGACGGCCGAGTAGGCGTTGTTGCATTGACCGATGTCAATCAATCGCGGGATGCCGTCGATCGACCCCAGGTCCAGGTCGTTGAACCTGTACTTGCCGCAGGCCAGCGTAAGCACCACGCAGTCCTTCGGCACGGCCTTGACGAACTCGCGGTAGTAGTTGCCCTTGGCGCCCGGCGTGTCGCAGCCGCCCACGAGGAAGAAGCGGCGTATCCTGCCCGCCTTGACGGCCGCGACGATCTTGTCGGCCACGCCCAGGACGGCCGTGTGATGGAAGCCCGTCAGCAGTTTCCCGCCAGGCTTCTCAGCAAGGGGCGGCAGGCTGAGGGCCTTCCGGATGACCGGCTCGAAGTTGCGGTCGGCGACGTGGCAGCAGCCCTCAACGTGCGCCACGCCGCACGTAAAAAGGCGGTCCTTGTACGATTCCTTCGGTATGAGGACGCAGTTGGTCGTGGCCAGGATGGCGCCCGGCCAGGCGTCGAACTCGGCCTTCTGCGTCCACCACGCGCCGCCGTAGTTGCCCGCGAGGTGCTTGTATTTCTTGAGGCCCGGGTAGGCGTGGGCCGGCAACATTTCGCCGTGGGTATATATGTTCACGCCACGTCCCTCCGTCTGCTTCAGGATCGCTTCGAGGTCCAGCAGGTCGTGGCCGGTAACGACGATGCCGGGGCCGGCCAGAGTGCCGGTCGGGACCCCGGTGGGCACGGGGTTGCCGTACCGCTCCACGTGGGCCTCGTCCAGCAGTTTCATGGCCCGCAGGTTCATCTGGCCGCACTTCAGGACCAGGCCCAGGACGCTCCCCAGGTCGAAGTTCACGTTCGTCAGCGTGGCAAAGAGGGCCTCGTGCATGAAGCCGTCGATCTCGGGGTCGATCTTGCCGAGGGCCCGGGCGTGATGGGCGTACGCGGCCACGCCCTTCAGGCCGAACAGGAGCGTGTCCATGAGGCTGTTCAAGTCGGCCGACTTGCCGCACACCCCCGCACGCACGCATCCCCCGGGGGGCGTCTGCGAACACTGGTAGCAGAACATCTGCTTCTCGCTTGCTCCGGCAACCATGAGCAACTCCTTTTCCTGTGTTAGGGTCCGCGACTGCGGGGCAAAGCGCCCCGGTTTCTTCAATGAGTGTAACGAGGGCGCACGGGGCCGGCCTTGACGCAAGTCAAGAAAGCCGAAAACGGGCGCCAGACCCCGGGAATCGCCGAACCCCGCGCGGCACGTCAGGGCACAGGCGGCGCAACGGCAACACGCGCCGCGCAGCGACAATACGCGGCGCGGCGCTACTCGGCCTTCAGCGGCTTGCGGGTAACGCCGGCCAGGTACTCGCCCACTGCGCGGGCAAGGGCGAAACTATCGTCGCCCGTCCCGGGGAACGAGTGCACGGCCGCCCGGCTGCCGTCGCGCGCGAGGACGGCCAGTTGCGGCTGCGTGGGCGTCGGGCTTCCCTCGCTTTTCCACTTGCTCGGCACGGCGCAGACGGTCCAGCCCTCAACGTCGGCCAGGGCAAGGTCCACCGGCTCGCGGCGGCGGGAAACCGTCAGACGCCCTGCGCCGTCGTTTATGTGCAGCACGCCCGCGCCGGTCTTCAGGGCATCTGCCGCCGCGGCAGCCACGCCGACCCCCGCCGCCGTCCCGAACGCCGCCTGAACCGCCCACGTCGGCGGGCTGAAGCCGCTCAGGAACCCCACCGCAAAGATCGAGAGGAAGCACGTCACCCCGTATCCGGCGGCAAAGGCCAGCAGCCGCTCGCCCGGCAGCGGGGCAGGATACACCCGGAATCCATCGCGCTCGGCCCGCAACTGGCCCCAGCCTGGAACGTAGCACGGCGGCCACAGCGGCGCGGCCAGGAACGCGCGCATCCGCCGCCGGCGCACCACGCCCGCCGCCAGCCCGCCGACAAGTCCTATCCCCACAAGCAGGAACGGCTGGAGAAACAGGAGCATGAACCACTGCTGCGGCTGGACGCCCATCGCAAGGACCGCCTCGGACGGGTTGTGGGGGTCGTAGTAAACCGTAACGTGCTTCCCGGCCGGGTGCCGCCGCACCACTTCATCTGCATGGCCGGAAGCGCTGCTTGAGAACTGGCCGTAGGCATACCGCTCGCCCGCGTATTCCCGCCCGGCCACCTTGTAGCGGTAGCGGATGGCGGGCTCGAAAGTGGACCCGTTGCTGTCGGAGTGCGTGCGGACCTTGCTTGCGACGACCGTGCCGTCGGCCGCCTCGAACCGCCGCTCGGCGTCCAGTTGCATCAGGATGCCGCCTATCACGATGACCGCGAACACGCCGGTTATCGTGCACCAGATGATTGCGAAGAAGACCATGAAGACCCGGCCGGCGACCTCGCCCGCGCGCCCGCCGCGCGGGGAAGCCGGCCCGCCCAGATCGATTCTGAACCCGCCCATGGCGATGTATTGTACCAGAATCGGATTGCCCCGCAAATCGCCGCGCCCCGGCGCACCGAAGATGCCCGCGGGCTCACGCCCGCGGCTCGAACTTCGCCTGCGCGCCCCCGCGCATGGCGCCGGCGCTGCCGCGCACGCAAAACGTTGGCACGAACCTGCACGCCGCAGTTAGAATCACCAGCGGCGGGTCCCGACATGAACGAGCACGACCAAAGCGCCGTCTATCGCATTCTCGACGCCAACGCGAACCGCGCCCGCGAGGCGCTTCGCGTGGCCGAGGATGCCGCGCGCTTCGCCCTGGAGCGGCCCGATCTGGCGGAGGCCCTGAAGCGTCTGCGCCACAACCTGCGGGCGGCGCTCGGGCGGCTCGACGCGCGGCGGCTGGTGTCGGCCCGCGACACCGCCGGCGACGTCGGCACGGCCATCTCCGTAGAGGCGGAGCGCACGCGAACCGGCATCGCCGACGTAGCACAAGCCGCCTTCAAGCGCCTGTGCGAGGCCCTCCGCGCAATAGAGGAATACGCCAAGACGCTTGACCCGCAGGTGTCGGCTTCCGTAGAAGCACTGCGCTACCGGGCCTACGAGTTGGAAAAGCGATTTGAAGAGGCGCTGCGGCCGCAGCGCCGGCTGGCGGCGGGCGGCCTGTGCGTGCTCCTTACGGAGGGCCTTTGCCGCCACCCGTGGGCCGAGGTCCTGCGGGCCGCGATGGCCGGCGGCGCGGCCGCCATCCAGGTCCGCGAGAAGGGAATGCCCGACGGGCAGTTCCTCGCGCGGGCCCGCGAGGCCGCCCGCATCGTCCACGACGCCGGGCGCCTGGTCATCGTGAACGACCGGCCCGACGTTGCCGCGCTGGCCGCCGCCGACGGCGTCCACGTGGGGCAGGACGACATGGCCCCGCACGAGGCCCGCCGCATCGTCGGGCCGGACCGGCTGGTGGGCGTTTCAACGCACACCGTGGGGCAGGCCCTGGCCGCCGCCGAGGCCGGGGCCGACTACGTCGGCTGCGGCCCCATGTTCCCCAGCGCCACGAAGCCGCAGGAGGTCATTCCCGGCCCCGCCCTTGCGGCCGAGGTGGTCAAGCAGGCGGGCGTGCCCGTGATAGCCATCGGGGGGATTACCGCTGAGAACGCAGGGGCGGTGCTGGCGGCGGGCGTCCGGTGGCTGGCTGTGTCGAGCGCCGTGTGCGGGGCCGCCGACCCGGAGGCCGCGACGCGGCGGCTGGCGGAGTTGATTGCCCGTGTCGCTCGCGCGTAGCCTTGCATTATTCAGCCCACCGTGGATACACGGCGGACGGCGCCGCCCCGGCGGGCGCCGCGCGCGCAAAAGCCCCCCGTGCATTCACGGGGGGCTAAATATGGACACGAGTTGCGACTCTAAGTATCGCCGCCGTAGCCCTTCTTGCCCGACTCGGCGGGGGGCGGGCCGGGCTTCTTCATGCCGCCTGGGCCGCCCGGGCCGCGATTCATTCGCGTGTCGGCCCACTTCCTGACCCTGTCGCGCTGCTCGCCCGTCAGGATCGTCATGATACGGTCGAGCGCTTTCTGGACCATCTCCTTGTGCTTTTCGCGCAGGGGGGCGAACTCCTGGCCGCGCAGTTCTTCGAGGCGCGGCTGCTTGCCGGGACCGAACGTTTCATCGAGGAGTCTGCGGGCGTCGGCCTCCAGGTCGCGCACGATTGTCTTGATCTTCTCGGCCTGGTCGAAGGAGAATCGGAACTCCTCGCGGGCCTGCGGCGTGGTGAGCAGCGCGAGGCCGCCCGTGGCCATGTCGGACTGCTGGCGCTGGCGGCCGATTTCCTTCAGTTGCGTCTTCTGCTCTTCCGTCAGGACAGCCGCGCCCTCCCTGACAATGTCCTGGACGTCGGCCTTGGCCAGGCGCATGGCCTCGTCGAGCGAGTCCATGACCTCGCGGCGTCGGGCTTCGCGGTCCGCCGGGGGAAGGTTCGCGTCGCCCCCCGGGGGGCCGTACTTCACCACGAGGTCGTCGCGGACGCGCTGATGGAGGACCTTGGCCCGCTCTTCGAGTTCCGCGATCTTCCTTTCCTGCTCCGACGTCAGGCGCAGTTTCTCGCGCACCTCGGCGTCGGCGAGCGTGCGGAACAGGCCGCCCAACTGCCCGAAATCGAAGTTGCGGAAGCGCTCGGCCACCTCGTCGCGCCTGGGGGCGAACTTGTCGAACTTGGCGGGCGTCGGCTCATCGGCCGGGGCGTCCTGCATTACGAGAAAAAAAGCCGCCGCCACCTCCTGGGCGGCCGGCCGGAGGGGCGGACCGGACTGCCGGCCGCTGGCCGCGCCGGGCGGAGGGGGGGCGGGCCTCGGCTCGCCGGGCGACATGCCGCCGGCCCCTTCTCGCGGCGGGCCGCCGCCGGCCGGACGCCTCATGCCCTGGGGTCCGCCGCGGCCCCGGCCGCGCGAATCGAACCACCTCTGCACCTTCTCGCGCTGCTCGCTCATCAGGACCGTCAGGATGCGTTCGAGGGCCTTCTTGATCATCTCCTGGTGCTTCTCGCGCACGGGGGCGTACTTCTCGCTTCGGAGTTCCTCCTGGGTGGGCTCCTTGCCGGGGCCGAAGGTCTCGTCGCGCAGGCGCCTGGCGTCGGCCACCAGGTCGCGGATGATGCTCTTGATCCGCTCCACCTGGTCGAAGGTGAACTGGAACTGCTCGCGGGCCGGGGGCGTCGTCAGGTACGTAAGGCCCCCCGACAACAGGTCGGCTTCGGTCCGCTCGGTGCCGATGGCCTTGAGCATGGCCCTCTGCTCATCGGTCAACAGCGCGCCTGCTTCGCCGAGAAGGCCCTCGGTTTCCTTCATGGCTGCGCGCACCGCATCGGCCACGACCTGCATGGCTTCCTGGCGGAATGCCTGCCGCTCCTCCTCGGTCGTGTCGGGGCCGGGCATGCGGCCCCTGAGTTTGGACTCGACGTCTTCGCGGACGACGCCGAAGAAGTCCATGGCCCGCTGGCGAAGGTCCTGTATCCGCTTCTCCTGTTCCGGCGTGAATCGCAATTCGCTGCGCACGTCCGGGTCCTCAAGGAACCGCAGGTTCTGGGCCTGGCGGAACATCTCGCCCAGGCGGGCACGGTCTTCCGGGCTGAACATGCTCTCTGCGAGGCCGGCCCACTGAGGCGGCACGCCGCCCGCCCCGCCGGCGCCCGGCCCTGGCGCCGGCGGCGGAGCCTCGGCGCCCTCCACAAGGAGGAACCGGGCGAGCGACTGCTGCGCAGCCAGCACTGCGGCAGGAGGCCCGCCAGGGCTGCCGCCCTCGCGCACGCCCGGACGGGGCTGGCGCGGCGGCTCCTGCGGCGGCTCGGGCCGATTCTCGCGCAGCCACTGCTGTGCCCGCTCCCGCTGCGGCGGCGTAAGCATCTGGAGGATCCGCTCGTGGATCTCTTCCAGTTGCCGCATGCGGTCCGGCGCGTTCTTCTGGAGCCACTCGCGGACCTCGCCGGGGCGCTTCTCGGGCGGAACGTCGCGCATCTGCTCTTGCAGCCGCTCCATCACGCCACCCATCATGCGGGCCGCATCGGTCAGTACCTGGCGGATGCGCGCGGCCTGGTCGTCCGAAATGTCCAGTCTCTTGCGGGCCTCATCCGACAGAAGCGACCAGAGGTTGCGGAGCATCGGACCCGGCACAGGCGGCGCCTCTTCCGGGCGGCCGCGGGCCTCGGGCGGGCGCGGCTCGTCGCGCCGTTCCGGCGGCCGCGCTTCAGGCCGCGGGCCGGGCGCACGCTCCTCCGCCCGACGCCCGGGCGCACGTTCCTCGTCGCGCCGCTCCGTCGGCCGCGCTTCAGGCCGCGGACCGGGCGCACGCTCCTCCGCCCGACGCCCAGGCGCACGTTCCTCATCGCGCCGCTCCGGCGGCCGCGCTTCGGGCCGCGGGCCGGGCGCACGCTCCTCCGCCCGACGCCCGGGCGCACGTTCCTCGTCGCGACGCTCCGGCGGCCGCGATTCAGGCCGCGGGCCGGGCGCGCGCTCCTCCGCCCGACGCCCAGGCGCACGTTCCTCATCGCGCCGCTCCGGCGGCCGCGCTTCGGGCCGCGGGCCGGGCGCACGCTCCTCATCGCGCCGCTCCGGCGGCCGCGCTTCGGGCCGCGGGCCGGGCGCGCGCTCCTCCGCCCGACGCCCAGGCGCACGTTCCTCGTCGCGGCGCTCCGGCGGCCGCGCTTCGGGCCGCGGGCCGGGCGCTCGCTCCACATCGCGGCGCTGGGGCAGAGGCGCTTCGGTGGGCGGGCGGCCAGGCATCATGGGACATTGCGGACACATGCAGCCGCCAAGACCGCGCCCGGCCATCGGGCCAGGACCCATCGGCCCAGGCCCCGCACGCGGCCCGGGCCCCATCGGCCCCCTTCCCTGCATCCCGGCCTGAGGCGGCAGCACCGGACGGCGTGCCCCCAGCCCCATCAGCGGCTGGCCTGCGGGCCCCGGCGGGCGTGCCCCCGGCCCCATCGGCGGCTGAGGTGGCGCAAACGGCGGACGCGCGGCGGGCTGGCCCATCTGCCGCTTCGCGGCCTCTATCTTCACCTGGAACTCCGCTTTCCGCCGCTCCTCTTCCTGCATCGCCATGCGGAACTCGTTCGGCTGGTCAAGGCCCTTGGCGATGCCCATGAGCAACTCGGCGACTTCCGGCGGGGCAAGCACCACCACGGCGTTGGCGGGCTCGTTGAGGGCCAGCGGAATCTGCTGGAGAACCTCGCCGACGTGCGGGTTGCGGCCCAACTGCTTGAGGGTCTCAAGGAACGACTCGGCCGGGATGTGCCGGAACGTAAGGACGACCGGCCTGGGGGGCGGACCTTCCGGCCTCTCGGCCCGCGGCGGCGGCGGAGGACCATGCACCGTCAGCGGCTGCACAAGCGAGTCGGGTCTTTCGGGCCGCCCCGGCCGCGGCTGCGGCGGACCGGCCCCAGCGGCGGCGCTCCAACTGCCCACCAGGGGCAGCACCACTATCGCAGCGATTGCCGCGGCCAGCAGGTACGAAGATGCGCGGGTCGTCATGGCCCGTCTCCTTAGGAAGGGCGACCTGGATACAGACTCTTCCTGCACCGAGGTGTCTGCCAAGCAAAACGGCCGTGGGGGGCTGCTATTGCCGCGCCCATGCTCCTCAAGCGGAAGCATGGCAGCCCCCGCCGGGCGGTCTGAAGGTGAAGTTACGCTCCATCCCCCTCAATGCGCCGCAGGGCAGGAGGTTTCAGGACGTGCCCCGACGGGCGGTCTGAAGGTGAAGTCACGCCCCCCGGCGGCTCGAACGCCGGTCGAGGGCCTTCGGCCTCTCGTACTGGAGGCTGCCCTCGCTGCCGGTGACGAGCGTCACGCGGTCGTCGAGGATGAAGTCCGACATGTTGTCCCACGCGAACTTCTGCTGGTGGTGCCGGTGGTCCTGGCCGATTACGCTGCGGAGGACCTCGAAGCGGACGCCGTGCTCGGCCAGGATCTTCTCCCACGCAGGGTTGCGCGGGTCGTCGGTGGTCCGCATCACCTCGTCGCTCTTGAACTCGTGGAAGAAGGACCGCGGGTAGAAGCGGAACTTGGGCTGGATTCGCGGCGGCAGGTGCTCCTGGATGTACTGGAATACCTCGTCGGCCGTCAGGCTCCCCACGATCACCAGGTCGAACCGCGTCGCCAGTTCCATCGCCGCCTCGATGTTGAACCGCTGCTGCGTGGCACCGCGGTACGTTGCGGTCTTCCGGAGGGGGGCCGTCGACACCAGGATGCCTATCTGCTGGGCGCGCATCGGAACTTTCTCGCGGCCGCACCCCGCGCCGTCGCCATAGCGGCTATGGCGCGTCGGCGACTCAAGCGGCTTGATACTACCTTACGCGATGGCGCCCCCGGAGTCAACTCAAACTGTCTTTGGTATACCCGAGTTCCTTGACGATGGCGAGGACCTCGCTCCAGGTGGGGAACGGCCGGTTGAACTTGCGCTTGTAGCGGTCAACGGCCCGGACGAACTCGATTTCCTCGAGCGTCAGTTCGCCCTCTTCCACGCGTTTCTGGAATGCCTGCTGGTCCTCCACGCGGCGGAGGGCATGGCGCCGGTCGACGCCGGTGCGGCGGTCGCCGCCGCTGCGCCGGTCAGCGACGGCGCGGCGGTCCGTGGCGGCCCGGCGCTCCGGACCGGCATAGTTCGACGGCCGGCCGCTGCGGCGTTCTGCGCCGCCGCGGCGGTCGCCTGCCGCCCGAGACTCCATAATGGCTTCCTGTAGGGTTTCGATCAGTTCGTCGTTGGCCACGGCTCTCGCCCTCCATGACGCGGGCGCAGCCGGAGACCGCCACCGATACTTATCGGCCCGCTCTGACCGGCGTGTTGAGGCATTCCCAGCCCGCCGCCCGGCGGGGACCAGGCGGCCCCAGAAATGCTCTGGCCAAGCAAGGCCCGCCGCTGTAATCTGGCGTGCGGAAAGGAAGCCCTTCCGTGAACCGACCCGTCATCCTGGCCGCCGCCGCGGGGGCCCTGGTGGCCGGCCCCGCCCTGTTCTGGCTGGCCGCCCACGGCGCCGCCGAGGAACCCGCCGTCACCCGCTACGACCGCGAATCGAAGTATTACCGCATACGGGTCGTCGATTATCCGAAGGAAGGGCGGCGGTGCCTTCATTTCGCCCGGTCGCGCGGCATACAGTCGAGCATGTTCCTGTCGGACCCGGTGAAACTCGACCTGCGGTACTCGCAGAGCATGGTGGCTGCGCTGGCCCTCCATCCCGCGCCGCAGGACGTGCTCCTGGTGGGCCTGGGGGGAGCGAGCCTGCCGAAGTTCATCCAGAAGCACTTCCCCGACGTGCGCCTGGACATCGTCGAGATCGACCCCGACGTGGTGCGCGTGTGCCAGGACTGGTTCGAGTTCAAGGGCACGCCCAACACGCGCGTCGTCGTCATGGACGGGCGGATGTACCTGAAGCGCTCCCCGAAGCAGTATGATATTATCATGCTTGACGCCTACGCCGCCGACCGCATCCCCTTCCACCTGACGACGCTGGAGTTCATCCAGTTGGCCAAGTCGCGCCTCAAAGAGGGGGGCCTCATGGCCTCGAACCTGTGGGAGCACGCCGTCAACCGCTTCTACCACGCCGAACTGCGGACCTTCCAGGCGGCGTTCCCGCGGACTTACCTGTGCAAGGCGGGCGATTCGGGCAACATCATCGTCTTCGGGTCGCTCGCGGCCGAGCAGGCGCTGAAGGAAGACTGGGCCGCCCGGGCCGCCAGGATCGCCGCCGGCAAGGACCTCGGCTTCGACCTGGCGGACCTGGTGCGACGCGAGTACGAGCACCTCGGCACGCAGAAGATCGCCGAGAAGCCCCTCACGGACGACATGGCCCCCGTCGACACCCTCCGCCGCGAGCATCCCAGGCACTTCGAGGAGGCACAGTCCTGATGGCCATGCGGCTGGGACTTCTGGCCACCGTCTTCATCGCCGGGGCGGCGCTGATGAGCCTCGAAATGGCCTCCTTCCGCCTCGTCGAACCCGAACTCGGCAGCGACATCGTCGTCTGGGGCAGCCTCATCAGCGTATTCCTGGGCGGCCTGGCCGTCGGGGCCGTCGCGGGCGGACGCTGGGCAGACGTGCGGCCGAGCCTCGCCAAACTGGGCCTTATCCTCCTGGTGTCCGGCGCCGTGGCCCTTGCCGTTCCGCTCTACGCCGACGCCGTCCTGGACTGGTGCTACCCGGGCGAAGGTGCGCCCCTGCCCGCCGAGTGGGGGACGGGCGGAGGCGATACGCTGGTAGTCTATCACCCGCCCGACATGCGCTGGCCCGCCCTGGCGGCCGGGACGCTCCTGTTCGGCATCCCCGCCCTGCTGCTGGGCATGGTCTCGCCGTATGCAGCGCGGCTGTTCGTGCGCGAGATGCCCCACCTGGGCACGAGCATCGGGCAACTGTACGGCGTCTCGACGGTCGGCAGCATCCTGGGCACGCTCGGGACGGCGTTCTACCTGATTGCCCTGATGGGCACGCGGTGGCTCCTGTCGCTGAACGGACTGGTGCTCGTGGCGCTGGGCCTGTCGCTGGCGGCCGCGAACCGCCTGCGCCGGAACGTTTAGCCGTGGCCGGGACGGCGACGCCAGCGCCCGCCGGCGCGCGAAGACGGCCGCGGCCGTACCGGCCGCGGCTGAACGTGTCACTCGCCGGCCCGTCGGCCGGCGCGAAGCACGCAAGGTGCATCATGGCGGAAACCGGCTGGCCTTCCCCCGCCGCCGAGCAGGTGCGCGAGCGCTACGCCTCCGCGTGCCGGGCCTACGCCGCCCTGGACGTCGACGCCGATGCCGCTGTCAGGCAGGCCCTGACCGTGCCCATTTCGCTCCACTCCTGGCAGGGCGACGACGCCGCCGGCTTCGAGGTCCGCAAGGGTTCCGGCGGCGGCATTATGGCCACCGGCAACTATCCCGGCCGCGCGCGCGACGGAGACGAACTCCGCCGCGACCTCCAGCAGGTCATGGCCCTCGTGCCAGGGACGCTCAAGGTGAACCTGCATGCGTTCCACGCCGAGACGGGCGGCAAGGCGGTCCAGCGCGACGCCCTTGAGGTCGGGCACTTCGCCCGCTGGATCGCCTGGGCCGGGAAGCACCGCATCGGCCTGGACTTCAACCCGACGATGTTCGCGCACCCGCTGGGCGGCGGCCTGACGCTCTCTCACCCCGACGCGGCGGTGCGGAGTTTCTGGATCGGCCACGCCGTCGCCTGCCGCCGCATCGCCGAGGCCATGGCTCGGCGGTCAGGCTCGCCCTGCGTCAACAACCTGTGGATACCCGACGGGGCGAAGGACTCGCCCGCCGACCGCTGGGGGCCGCGGCGGCGCCTGCGGGCGGCGCTCGACGAAATCTACGACGACTCGCTCGGCATCGACCGGCGCCTGTGCATCGACGCCGTCGAGGGAAAACTCTTCGGCCTCGGCGTGGAGGATTACACCGCAGGCTCGCACGAGTTCTACTGGCTCTACGCCCTCCGTAAAGACCTCGTGCCCTGCCTCGACATGGGCCACTTCCACCCCACCGAGACGGTCGCCGACAAACTCTCGGCGCTGCTGGAGTTCCACCGGGGCCTTCTGCTGCACCTGAGCCGCGGCCTCCGGTGGGACTCGGACCACGTCGTCCTCTGGTCGGACGACCTCAAGGCCGCGCTGCTGGAACTGGTGCGGGGCGGCGCCCTGGACCGCGTTTACATTGCGCTGGATTATTTCGATGCGAGCATCAACCGCATCGCCGCGTACGTCATCGGCGCGCGCGCCGCGCGCAAGGCCGTCCTCTACGCGCTGCTGGACCCTTCCGCTCGCCTGCGCGGCCTGGAGGCCGCCGGGCGCGGGGCACAGAAACTCGCCCTCATGGAGGAAATGAAAACGATGCCCTTCGCGGCCGCGTGGGATAAACTGTGCCTGGACGCGGGCGTCCCCCTCGGCCCCTCGTGGCTGGCCGACGTGGAAGCCTACGAGCGCCGCGTGCTGGCGAAGCGCCGGTAACGAGGGGGGGCCGGGCCCGCAACGAAAGGAGTTTCGCAGGATGCCGGTCATCGACGATCTTCGCAGCCTCGGCCGGATGATGGTCGAGCGGGGCCTGGTAGCCGGGCCGGGCGGCAACGTCTCCGCGCGCGACGGAAAGAGCATGGTGTGTTCCCCCAGCGGCTACGACGTGGACCGCATTGCCGACGGCGAATGGTCGGTCATTGACATCGAGAGCGGCAAGCAGACCGCCGGCCCGCGGGCCACCTCGGAGTGGGAGATGCACCTTTTCTCGCTTCGCGCGCGGCCGGAGATGAACGTCGTCTGCCACGCGCACCCGCCCATCGCCACGGGCATCATCTCGGGCGGCATGGAGATACTGCCGTGGACGCCCGACTTCGTGGCCTACGTCGATTCGCTCTACTACCTGCCGTTCGTCAAGCCCTCCTCGACGGAACTCGCGCTGCGGGTGCAGGAGGGCTTCAAGACGGGCGCCAGCGGCGTGGCCCTCCGCAACCACGGCGTCGTCACGCTGGGCCGCAACTGGCGCGACGCCTTCGCCAAGATGCTCATCGTTGAGGACACCGCCAAGACGCAGATGGCCGCCATCATCGCCGGCAAGCCCCGGCCCCTCACCGACGCCGAGGTGGCCCACGTGCGCGGCATGGAGGTGGAGGCCTACCGGCGCAAAATCCTGGAGCGCGGCGGGGCGTAGCAGCGGATGCCGCGCTCGAGCCGCATCAGAGCCGCGACCGTATCAGAGCCGCGACCGTAAGGGAGCGGTGCCGTAGCCGCGGCCGGACAAGCCGGCCGTGCCACGGCCGCATCCGTCGCGCGGGCCGGCAGCCGCCCCAGCGCGACCTTGCCCGCGCCAAGAGGGAGATTGCATGCTCGGACCTGACTTGAAGGCGGCGCTGATGGCCGAGGGCGCCTCGCACGTCGGCTACGCCGACGTGCGGCCGCTGCCCTCGCCCCTGCGGTACGACATGCCCGTCGGCGTGTCGATCGTGGTGGCGCTCGACCCCGTGGCCGTCGCCGGCGTCCGCCACGGGCCCGGCAAGCGGTACCAGGCGGAGCGGGCGCGGGCCGATGCGCTGCTGGCGAGACTCACGGCCCGCGCCGCGGACGGGCTGAAGGCGTGCGGGCACCTGGCCGCGGAACTGCCGGTCCCGCCGTCTGATGTCGATACGTTTATAGGCAGCCGCCTCCTGCCGCACAAGACCGTGGCGGCGGCGGCCGGCCTGGGCTGGATCGGCAAGTGCGACGCCCTCGTCACGCGCGAGTTCGGCTCGGCCGTGCGCCCGCGGACGCTTCTGACCGACGCGCCGCTGCCGCCCGCTGCGCCCCTGCTGGAATCATCGTGCGGCGAGTGCCGGGCGTGCGCCGACGCCTGCCCCGTGGCGGCGCCCTCCGGCCGCAACTGGCGATTCCTCCTGCCCCGCTGCGAGTTCTTCGACGCCGACGCCTGCCGCAGGGGCACACGCCAGGTCGCCCGCCGCCACGGCCTGTCCGACTTGGTCTGCGGCATGTGCATCGGCGCCTGCCCGTACACCACCATGTACCTGGCGCGGGCGTGCGAGTAGCGCCGCCGGAAACCGAAGAGGGCGACCTGGCTTCATCTCCCCCCGGCCGCGACCGTATCAGAGCCGCGACCGTAAGGGAGCAGTGCCGTAGCCGCGGCCGGACAAGCCGGCCGTGCCACAACCGCGACGCGGCCTCATCTCCCCCCGGCCGCAACCACAATCAGGACCACCGGCAGCGACCCGGGCGCCACGCCTGAGAGGCTGACCGGCGCCGGCGGACGGGGCGCGCCGGGCGCCGAGGCGGGTCCGCCGGGCGCCGAGGGGCCGGCCGCCGCAGGCGCGGCACTATCGGGAATCCACCGCCCCACCATCAGGCCGCCGACGGCCGCGCGGCCACCGGGCACGCCGGCCTGCTCCGCGGGGCGCGCCAGGAGCATGGCGCCGGTCCCCTTGGCCGGCTGCATCCGCATCCACGCCCAGCCGGACGCTTCGGTCCGCTCGCCCACCGTGCCGATGATAATGACCGCCTGGCCGCCCGCGGGCCGGTTCGCCGCCTGCGCCCAGAGGGCCTCCATCGCCGGGGCCGCCTCGGCGCGAAACGGCCGTTGCTGGTCCGCCTCCACTTCAACGCCCGTCATGGTGCGGTCGATGTCGATGCCCCCAAAGGCGTCAATCTTGCTTACGGACTGTATGATGGGCTTGAGGCGGAAGGTGGTCAGCGTCTTCTCGCGGACCTCCAGCGCCGCCGCCAGGTGCCCGGACACCGTCTTGCGAAGGTCGGCAAACGCGCCCTGCGGCAGAACGTGGCCGAGGCGGTCCACCACTTCCACCAGGCGCTGCGGGAACCGTGCGTCGAACACGTCACCGTATCCGCCGCAGGCCGGGCACTCCTCTTCCCAGTTCTTGGCGGCCGCTCGGCCCACGACGCCCGCGGGCGGCCGCATGGATGCGGTCCTGGGAACCTTGCCGGTTGCGCGGCAGGTTGCGCACGGCAGAGGTTTGGCGCCCTTCAGAACCGTGTGGACGCCCGCCTCCTTGTATTCTTCCACGACTGGGAACGCCTTGTCGGAGAACTCCACGCGGCCGCCGAAGATGCCCGACATGTCGGGCAGGGCCGCCTGGATGACAGGCCGCTCCTTGCCCGCCGGCGGGGAAGGCGCGGCAGGCGCGGGAGGCTTGGCCGGCGGCGCGGCGGGCGAAGGCGCGGCAGGCGGCACGGCAGACGGAGACGCCGCGGACGGCGGACTGGCCGGGGCCGCCGCAGGCACCGGCGCGGCCGGAGGCGCCGCAGGCGGCGTCGCGCCGGGCGGCGGCGCCGCGGCCTCCGTTGCGGCGGCCACCAACCAACCGCTCAGCAGCACGCCCGCAACAAGCACCGCCGCCAACGTGCATGCAGAAAGGAATCTCATTGGCCACCCCCCTTCCGAGAACGCTGCATACGTGGATTCGCCATGATGATGCTACCGCGCGCCGCGGCGCAGTCAACGTGAATTCAACCCGCGCGGTACGGCGTTACTTACAGGGGCAGATGAAAATGGCACGTGTGGCACGCCCGGCTTGCCCCCGTAAGTAACGCAGTACCCCGCGCGGCGACTGCAATAGGGGGAGCGATACACTTTGCGCGGCGGGTCTCCCGACCCGCCGCGAATATGCGACCGCGGCGCCGACCTCGTGCGCGGCGGCTCAGAAGACCCGCCGCGCATCACCAGCGGCGCATCACCCGCCAGCGGCACTTGACGCGCGGGGCGGCGTGGTATAGTCTGCCCGCGGGCGTGATAAGGAAATGCGTGGTCGCCAGGGCGGCCACGCCGCGAGTCGTCATCCGGCACCGCGAGGGGAAAGGAAAAACCTATGAGCCGATCAAGCGGACAGGAGCGCGCAGAACAGGTCACCCGCCGCGAACTGCTGGCGGGACTGGCGGGCGGCGCCGCGGCGGCGATGGGCGCCGGGGCGCTCGCCGCGCCGGCGTTTGCGGCCGCCCGGGAGTCCGCCGCCGCGGCGGCGCCCGGGGCTGCTGCACCGGCAACCGCCGCCCCGGCCGCGCCCGCCCAGCCGCCGGGGCTCAAAGGGCGCATCAAGCAGGCCGGGTGCCCCGGCGTCTTCGGCAAGACCACCTTCGAGCAGAAGTGCCAGATCTGCAAGGACCTGGGCCTGCACGGCGTCGACCTGGTGGACGTGAAAGACTGGCCGACCCTGAAGAAGTACGGCCTCATCTGCACCATGGGCCGCGGCGGGGGCGGCATCGGAAAGGGCTTCAACCGCAAGGAGAACCACGACGAGATCGTGGCCAGCCTGCGCACGGCCATCGAGGCCGCGGCCGAGGCGGGGTTCCCGAACATCATCTGCTTCTCGGGGAACCGCGCCGGCCTGGCCGACGACGCCGGCATCGAGAACTGCGCCGAGGGCCTGAAGAAGATCGCCGCCTTCGCCGAAGAGAAAAAAATAAACGTGTGCATGGAACTCCTCAACTCCAAGCGCAACCACAAGGACTACCAGTGCGACCGCACCGCCTGGGGGGCCGAGGTGTGCAAGCGCGTCGGGTCGCCCCGCGTCAAACTCCTTTATGATATCTATCATATGCAGGTGCAGGAGGGCGACGTCATCGCCACCATCCGCGAGTTCTTCCCGTACATCGGGCACTTCCACACGGCGGGCGTCCCCGGCCGCCACGAACCCGACGAAACGCAGGAACTCTATTACCCGGCCATCATGCGGGCCATAGTGGACCTGAAGTTCGAGGGCTACGTGGCCCACGAGTACGGGCCGACCAGGGACGCCGTGGAGTCGCTCAGGAAGGCCATCGCCATCTGCGACGTCTGACGGCCTGCGGGCGCCATGCTTTCGCTTGCGAAAGCATGCCACCGGGCTTCGCGCGACCATGCTTTCGCAACAGCGCGAAAGCATGGCGCCTGCGGCGCGCGGCGCTCCGTTGACGCCTTTCCGGCCGCCTCTATAATCATCCCCGCGGCTTCCGGCGAGCCGAAAGGGACAGAGCATGCGGCATCCGAAGATCACCGTCGTGGGGGCCGGCAACGTGGGGGCCACGTGCGCCTTGTGGGCGGCAGCGCGGGACCTGGGCGACGTGGTCCTGCTGGACGTGGTGGAGGGCCTGGCCGCCGGGAAGGCCCTCGACCTGGCCCAGGCGGGGCCGATCGCCGGATTCGCCCGCCGCATCCTGGGCGCGACCGACTACGCCGCCACCGCCGGCAGCGACCTGGCCGTCATCACGGCGGGCCTCGCGCGGCGGCCCGGCATGAGCCGCGACGACCTGCTCTCGAGGAACGCCGAGATCGTGGCGGGCGTCGTGCGGAGCGTGGCCGCCGCCAGCCCGGACGCCGTGCTCATCATCGTATCAAATCCTGTGGATGCCATGACGGGCCTGGCGCACCGGGTCTCCGGCCTGCCGCCCGCCCGCGTGGTCGGCATGGCGGGCGTGCTCGACTCGGCCCGCATGCGCACCTTCATCGCCGTGGCCGCCGGCGCAAGCCCGAAGGACGTCCAGGCCGTCGTCCTGGGGGGCCACGGCGACACGATGGTGCCGCTGGTGCGGCAGTCGTCGGTGGGCGGCGTGCCGCTTACGAAACTCCTGCCGCCTGAGGAGATTGAGAGGATCGTCGAGCGGACGCGAAACGGCGGGGCCGAGATCGTGGCCCTCCTTAAGACCGGGTCGGCCTTCTACGCCCCGGCCGCCGCCGCCGCCGAGATGGCCCAGGCCGTCCTCAGGGACGAGCGCCGCGTCCTGCCCTGCGCCGCGTACTGCGACAAGGAGTACGGCGTGGGCGGGTACTTCGTGGGGGTGCCCGCGCGGCTGGGGGCGGGGGGCGTGCTGGACGTCCTGGAGTTCGACCTGACGGCCGAAGAGAAGGCCGCCTTCGACCGAAGCGCCGCCGCCGTCAAGGACCTCATGGCCAAACTGAAGAACCTCGGTTACTGAACCCTACCCTTCCCGCTTTTTTTCGCATAAACTTCCCATCGGCGGGCGTGTCTAAGTCTGAAGGACCCGGCAACCGGAAGGCCTTCGTGCGGGAGATCCTGGAACAACTGTACCGCGAGCACCGGCAGGGCCTGTTTACGCTCGCCCTGACGGTCACAAGATGCCCGCACCGGGCCGAGGACGCGGTGCAGGAAGCCATGGCGCGGCTGTGCCGCGCGCCGGCGCCCCCGCGCGACCCTGTGCCTTACGTGTACGCGGCGGTGCGGCACGCGGCCATCGACCAGTTGCGGCGCGGCGCCGCCCGCGAGCGGGCGGAGTCGGCGTCAATCTATGGCGGTCGGGCGGCCGACCCGCAGGCCGACGTCATCGCCGCCGAGCAGCACGCGCGTCTGCGGCGGGCCGTCGATGCCCTCCCGCAGCCCGAACGCGAGGCGGTCGTCATGCGAGTTTACGGCAACCTGACCTTCGATCAAATGGCCGAGGCCCTGGACGAGCCGCTCCCGACCGTGGCATCGCGGTACCGCCGGGCCTTGCACACCCTCGGCCGGCGCATGCGGCCAGTAGTGGAGCCGTCCCATGACCAGTGAACGGGAAATCGAGGACCTGCTGCGCAAGATGCCGCTCGCCGCGCCGCCCGCGCGCCTCGATGAGCGTGTGGCGGAGACGCTGGGGCAAGAGCCGGCGCCGCCCATCGCGGCGGGTCGGGAGACCCGCCGCGCGGATGCGGCGCGAGACGCCAGTTCGCGGCGGTCGTGGTGGCTGGGCGCGGCCGCCGGGGCGCTGGCCGCAGCAGCGGCGGTGATCGTGGCGGTCGGCCTGCCTCGCGGCACGCAAGACGCGAGCGCGCCGCAGCCGCCCGCCCCGTCCGCGACGATCGAGACGGGCGCCGCGCCCGGGCCGGTCCAGGTGGCTGCCGCACCCGCCCCGCCGTCCGCAGCGCCGGCCGCACCGCCTTCCGCAGCGCCGGCGGCCTCGCCAGCCGTCCCGGGGCCGGTCGTGCCCGTGCGGCTGGAGCAGAACTGGTCGGAACTCTCGTACGAGGGCCTGGTGTTCCCTGACCCGCATACACCGCTGCGCCAGTTCCGTCACCGCATGATTGAGCGGGTGCAGACGTTCGACCCGCAGCGCGGCATACGGATGGAGACGACCGTGCCGCGCGAGGAGATCATTCTGATTAGGGCGCCGCTTCAGTAGCGCCCCAAAGATCGCAGGCGAAGGGCGCAAATCAAGCCGCGGGTGGTAAACCCGCGGGTACGCCCGGCGGGCGGCGTCCTCGCCCGCCGCATCACAGCGGCGGCTCGGCGAGCAGCACGCGTCGGGCACAGCGTAAAGGAGCGTGGCATGAGAGTGGCAATGGCGTACGTTCTGCTCGGCCTGAGCGCGGCCGGCGCGGCGGCGCAGGATGCGGCCGGGTGGGCCGTCGGCGTCGGCGACGGCGGCGACGGGAAGATCACCGTCATGACCGCCACGGTGGGCCAGGTGCCGGCCTCCGGAATCACCACGGCGACCTTCCTGGGCGTGGCCACGTCGGCGGCGCCCGAGGCGCTGGCGGAGCAGTTGAAACTGCCGCGGGGCACGGGCCTGCTGGTGGACTTCGTGGACGCCGGCGGTCCGGCGGCCGCGGCCGGCGTCCGCAAGAACGACGTCCTCGTGCGGCTGGACGAGCAGTTGCTCGTCAGCCCCGAGCAACTGGCCGTGCTCGTCAGGATGCGGAAGCCCAAGGACAAGGCCGCCCTGACGCTCCTGCGCGAGGCGAACCAGCAGAAGGTGACCGTGGAGTTCGGCGAGACGCTCCAGGCGCGGAACGACCCGAACCTGCTCCCGCCGCCGGTCCCGGGCGCACCCGCCGCTGCGCAGGCCGCCGGACATGCCGCCATGGCGCAGCAACTGGCGAACATCGTCCGGATGGGCGGCGCACGCCGCGCTGCCAGCGGCAGTTCCACCTACTCCGACGGCGAGCACACCCTGACCCTGATGACGACCGACGGCGACAAGCGCCTCCTGGCCAGGGACCGTACCGGCCAGGTGCTCTTCCAGGGGCCCGTGAACACCGAGGAGCAGCGGAAAGCCGTGCCGGCCGACATCCGCCGCAAACTTGAAGCGATGGACCGCTCGTTAGGCGTCGAGGTCCAGGGCGATGCCGACGGCGCGGCCCACGCCATCGCCATCATGCAGGGCGGCGTCGGCGGCATCGGCATGAACATCATGCCGGGCATCCCGCCGGCCTTCATGCCCGGCATCCGCAACTGGGGCCAGCCCACCGGCCAGAGCCAAACCTGGGCCGACGATGAGCACTGCCTGACCGTCACCACCCGCGACGGCGGCAAGTACCTGGCGGTTGATAACAAGAACGGCAAGGTGCTCTGGGAAGGCTACATCCAGACCGACGAGCAGCGCAAGACCGTGCCTGAGGAGTTCCGCCCGAAACTCCAGAAGATGGAGGAAAAGGCCCGCGAGGAATCCCGCGCCGCGGCCACCTTCGTCGATGACGGCATCGAACTCGCCCTGAAGGTCGAGGACGGCAAGCAACACCTCACGGCCAGGGACGCCGCCGGCGGCAAGGTGCTCTTTGAGGGGCCGGTCGATACGGCCGACCAGCGCGCGGCGATGCCCGAGCGCGTCCGCTCGCGGCTGGAGAAACTCTGGAAGTTCTGCGCCAAGGTGTGGCAGGCGCAGTAGGGGCATCATTACCGCTGACCCCGATTTTCCCTGAACGACCCGCCGCCAAAGGTCGTATAGTATAAGTGGTGGGACTGTCGAGGAGCGGGTTATGCTGCGCATAACGGCTGCCATTCTGGCTGTTGGGCTGCTCGCCGCCTTCGCGTGGGCCGACGACGCCCAGGTCCGGCGCGAGTACACCAACCGCGTCATCGCAATGGCCGACACCGCGGCCGCGCACGTGGAACTGGCGAAGTGGTGCCAGGCCAACGGCCTGGCGGATCGCGCGCAGCGGCACTGGCAGGAGGCCATCCTGCGCTACGCCGACTGCGCGGAAGCCCGGGCCGCGCTGGGCTACGTCCGCCGCGGCAACAAGTGGGTTCAGGCGCCGCCGGCCGTGCCTGCCTCCGCAGCACCGGCCGCCTCCGCAGCGCCCCCGGCCCCGGCAATCGCGGCCGCAGGCGCGCCTGCCGCAGCCACGGCCGGCCCGGAGGCCGCCCCGTCGCCCGAGCGCAGCCGCAGCCTCGCAAGCGAGATACAAGACGTCTTTGTGCGGTATCTTTCGAGCGGCGACCCGGCCAAGCGCGCCGAGGGCCGCCGCCGCGTGATGGCCATCCGCGACCCTGCGGCGGCGGAGCCCGTCGCCCGCATCCTCAGCCTGGGCGGCGAAGACAACCGGCGGCTGGCCTGCGAGGCCCTCGCACAGATTCCAGGCGACGAGGCCGTGCGGATCCTCGTGCGCTTCGTCCTGACGGATGAGTCGGAAGAAGTGTACCGGGCCGCCGTGGCCGCCCTGGCCGGCCGGGCCGACGGACGCCGCGGCCTGACGCAACTCTCCAACGCCCTCGACGGGTCCGAGCGGTCGCTCAACCGGGCGGCGTACGCCCTGGGCGAAATAGGCGACCTCGGCACGGCCCCTGCCCTCATTGCGCACCTCAGGACCCCCGAGACGAAGGTCCTCAAGGCCCCCGCCTCGGGCGGCAGGCCGTCCGACACCGGCGCCTACATCTCCGTGAGCACCGTTACCACCTACATCGCCGACGCCGAGCCGGTGGTGGCCGAGGCCGCCGTCGGCTGGGACCTCCAGATAGGCGCCATCCCGGTCGGCACGACCTTGAGCGTCAAGAACCCGCGCGTGACGATATACCGGACCATCGTGGAGTTCGTGCAGCGCCCGGCCGTCCACGACGCCCTCCAGAAAATGCTCGGCGAGGACCACCAGTACAACCCGGCCGAGTGGCGCAAGGCGCTCTCCCGCAAACAGAAGGAGAATGTTGAATATTGAATAATCAATATTCAATATTGAACGTTTCACATTCAATATTCTCCCTGCCGTTTCGGCCGGCAGGCGCGCGGGCGGCTGCGTCGCGCGCCCGGCAGTCCGAAGCCGGAGGCCCGAACCAGATAACAGCCGCCGAACGCCGATTGCCCTTTGCCGTTTGATTCGGGCGATTCGGGTTTCGGGCTTGTTGTTGCATTCCGGCTACCTGGCGGCGGTCTGCGGAGGAAGGATCGTGCCCTGGACCAGCGCCCCTGCGCGGTCGGCGTCGCCGGCAAGCATCAGGCGCCTGGCCGTGCCGAAGTTCTGCGTCCACTTGCTTCCCCAGCGGCCTACACCCACGGCGGTGCTGCCGGCGTGGACCATGTTCTTGTGATGCGGCGGGCTGTCGAACCACATCCAGAAGGCCGCACTGCCGCTGGAGGCGCCCTCGGCGATGTTCTCGCTGTAACCGCCCGCGTAGCCGGCGTTCTTCATCCGCAGGGCGTGCGTCTTTTCGGACGGCGTGGGCGAATCGTGCCCGAAGTACCCCAGGTCGGCCATCTCCTTTGAGTGCCGCCGGGCGCTCTGAAGCAGCCGGGCGTCGATCTCCAGCGGCAGGATGCCCAGGCTCTCGCGGTAGGCGTTCAGAATGGTGATGTTCTCCAGTTCCCCCGCGTCGGCCAGCGCGGCCTGCCGGGCGTTGTACGCCTCGACGCGGCGGCAGGCGCGCCAGAACCACAGGTTCCACGCGGCCGGGTCGGAAGGTTCCTGCCCCTGGCCGAACTCGGGCACCGCCTGCATGGCCTGGGCGGTCATTCCGAGGGCGGCCTCGGCCCTGGCGAGAAGTTTGTCTTCCTGGGCGGGCTCCAGCCGCGGATCCCTGGTCGTTCCCGCTTCGCGCCAGAGGGCCAGGAGTTCCGGCCGGCGGGCCATGGCTGCGCAGATGGCCTCGCGCAAGGCCGCCAGTTCCCCGAGGACCTTCATCATCTGCGCCAGTTTGGCGTGATTCTCGCGGGCGATGCGCAGCGTCTCATCCTTGGCCAACTTGGCGATGTTCTCGCGCGCGGCCCTGCGCAGCGCTCCGATTTCTTCGTCCATCGCCTTGGCCTTGGCGGTGTCGCCGATGCGGCGGATGGCAGCCAGGACGGCCTCGCGGTCGCGAGTAAGGCGCTCGCCCACGACGCCCGCCAGGCGGGCCTTGACCGGCTCGCCCATGGCCGCAAGGTCGCGCACGGCCTGCATCGCGGCAGCGCCGTCAGCACCCAGCGCGGTCCTGGCGAGGGCCGCGGCGCGCTCCCGCTCCTGCGGCGGGAGCGGGCCGGGCGACCCCGCCAACCCGACGGCCGACGCGCAGACCGCCACCGCCGCTGCTGCCACCGCCGCCGTCAGCACGCCACAGGCTCGCATATTGCCGCACTCCTGCCCTCTATTGATACGCCGATGAGGACCGCGCGAGCAGAGTGTACCCGGCGAAATTTTTTGCCCCGGCGGCGTTTATGATGTAGAGTATACCCTAAGCGAGGTTGCCGCCTGTCGGCGGCAACCGCACCACGGTCCCCTTGGGGGTGCCCTATGCTGCGCACTGCACTTACCGTTGTGGCTGCCCTTTCCGCACTTTGCGTCCTGGGCCTGTTGCCTGCGGCACAGGCCGGAACAGTCCGCGACGATAAGCCGCTGGACCTGTACCTGAGCCTGACCGGACAGCCGCAGTATGCGTCCGTCGGCAAACTCACCATCCAAGCCGCCGACGGGTGGTACATGGGTTCCGGCACGCTCATCTCCAACGGAGACACTGCTTGGGTGCTGACGGCGGCCCACTGCGTGTATGACGCCATCGGCCTCACCTTCACCATCGGCGGCGTAAACTACGCGGCCAAGAAGTGGGTGGCCAACCCGAACTGGACCCGCAACCTCTCGAAGGGCTACGACATCGGCCTGGTCCAACTGGGGGCCGAGGTGGTCGGCGTGACGCCCGCGTTCCGCTACACGGGCACCGGCGAACTGGGGGCGGTCGCAACGATCGTCGGCTTCGCCATGACGGGGACCGGCCTGACGGGGGCCACCAAGCCCGCCGGCAACAAACTCGCCGGCCAGAACACCATCGACAAGTTCGCCTCCGGCAACAGCAAGAACGCCCGCATACTCATGACCGACTTCGACAACCCGCGCAACCGGCGCGACAGCATCATGGGATCCGCCACGCCGCTGAACCTGGAGTACATGGTCGCGCCCGGCGACTCGGGCGGCGGCCTTTTTGTCACCGACAAGAGCGGCAAGACCTACCTGGCGGGCGTCACGTCGTTCCTACAGGCGTACGACGGCACGCTGAACTCCGACTACGGCGACTGCGGCGGATTCACACGCGTGTCGGCCTTCAACTCCTGGATTAACAGCATCATCGGCGGCACGCTGGCCTCGGGCGCGTCGCTCGCGCTCGACGGGACGCCGCCGGCGGCCGCGGCGACCGTGCCGGAACCGGCCACCCTGGGCATCCTGGCCCTCGGCGCCCTGGCGCTGGCCGCGCGGCGATCTAGGCGGCACTGAGCCGCCGCTGTAAAGCGGAGGATATCGGCGAGGGCCGTCGCGGCGGGGCTCCGCACCCGCCGCGAGGCAAAACCACGGCTCCGCTCCCTTACGGAGAGCGGCTCTGATACCGCTGCTGCGCTCCTTTGCGCGGTGGGTGCCCAGGCCCGCCGCGCAACGGTTATGGCGCTCCCCTTTTCATTTTGTGACCCTGCCGCAGCCTTCCTATAATACCCATCGGCCGGTGCGCGGTGCGCCGGCGTGGCTCATCCGAGCCGCTCTCCGTAAGCGAGCGGCGCCTCTCGCGCCGAGCCACGGCGCCGCTTCCTTACGGAGCGCGGCTGGGATATCGGAGCGCAGCATGACGTCGCTGGAACGCCCCGCCCCGGCGGAATTGGTCGAGCGTATCAACCGGCTCCGCCACCGGCGCCGGGCCTACATCATCGCGCATAACTACCAGGTGCCCGAGGTGCAGGACATCGCCGATTTCGTCGGCGACAGCCTGACGATGGCCCGCGCCGCCGCAAAGGCCGAGGCCGAGGTGGTCCTCGTCTGCGGCGTCCACTTCATGGCCGAGACGGCCAAACTCCTGAACCCCGACCGTACGGTTCTGGAACCCGACCCGCACGCCGGATGCCCCATGGCCGACATGATCACGCCCAAGGAACTGGCCGAGGCCAAGAGCCGCCACCCCGACGCGGCCGTCGTGGCCTACGTAAACTCCTCGGCCGACGTAAAGGCCATGACCGACGTCTGCTGCACCAGCGCCAACGCCGTCGCAGTGGTCCAGTCCATCCCGCCCGAGCGCCCCATCCTGTTTGTGCCCGACGAGTCGCTGGGCGAGTACGTGGCCGAGAAAACCGGACGGCGGAACATAATCCTCTGGCCGGGCTTCTGCCCGACGCATCACCGCATCCTGGCCGAGCACATCGAGGCCCGCCGCAGCCAGCGGCCCGACGCCGAGGTGCTCGTCCACCCGGAATGCACGCGCGAGGTCCGCCACATGGCCGACTTCGTCGGCTCCACCAGCCAGATCATCCGGCGCGTGGCCGAGTCGCCGCGCCGCGCGTTCATCATCGCCACCGAACTGGGCGTCTGCCACACCATACGCAAGCAGAACCCCACGAAGACCATCCTTCAGGTCAGCCGCCTGGCCGACTGCCCGAACATGAAACTCAATACGCTCGAGAAGGTCCTCTGGTCGCTGGAGGACCTCGTGCACCCTGTGACGGTGCCCGAAGACACGGCCTCGGCCGCGCGGCAGGCGATTGAAAGGATGCTCGCGATTTCGTAGTCAGAGCCGCGACCGTAATGGAGCGGTGCCGTGGCGTGCGCACGCATGGGCGCTATGCTTTCGCGCCGTTGCGAAAGCATGGTCGTGCGAATGCATGCTTTCGCAAGCGAAGGCATGACACCCGCGCTCACAGATTCAACGTCGCGCGACATGCATAGAGTTGCCCCATGACAAATGAAAGCCCTCGCGCGCCGCCCGCAGCACCGGCCGCCAGCGGTCAGGCTGCGACCGACATCGCCAAGCCGACGCGTCCCGACCCGCAGCGTCTGCGCCTGACGGACCTGATCGACCTGGAGACGCTCCAGGCCATCCAGGACGGCTTCGCGCAACTTGCGCGGGCGGCGGCGAGCATCCGCGACGCCGAGGGCCGCCTCGTCACGCAGCCCAGCCGCTCGCACCGGTTCTGCGAGATTCTCGGCGGCCCGATGCACGACAACGAGGCCTGCCGCGCGTCGAACTACGCCGCTGCCGCCGCTGCCGCCGCCGAGGGCCGCGACACGCCCGTAAAGTACGTCTGCCACGCCGGCCTCACCCAGTACGCCGCCACCATCCGCCTGGAGAACCGCGTGCTGGGCACCGTGGTCCTGGGAGACCTGCCCGAGCGGCCCGTCTCGCGCGAAGAAGTGGCCGACCTGGCGCGGCGGCACGGCGTGAGCGAAGAGGACCTGGCCCGTGCGGCGGCGGAACTGCCCCTGTTCTCCGAGCCCGAGATGCGCGCCGCCGTCTCGTTCCTCCAGTTGCTCGCCAACACGCTGACGCGCCTGTGCTACCAGCAGGCCCTCCTGCGCGAACACATAGAAGAATTAACATTCTTGTCGGAAACCAGCCGCCTCCTCTCCCC
>VGYT01000025.1 GCA_016872895.1 Planctomycetota bacterium | reverse complement strand
CGGCCGTGGGGGAACGGCGACGGGCGGTTCATGTATCCGCCGGAGTCGGCCGCCGGCGCCTCGCCCGCCGGACCGGTGCTGGACGGGCCGGTGGAGAGCATCCGCCTTGAGATGCTCCGCGACGGAATCGAAGATTATGAGTATCTCGTCATTTTGCGCCGGCTGCTGGCCGGGCGCGGGGCGAAACTTGCCGCCGGCGAGCGGCAGCGCCTCGAAGCGCTCCTTGAAGTGCCCGAGGAGATTACGAAGGACATGACGACGTTCACGCGCGACCCCGCGCCCATCGAGCGCCGCCGCGACGCCGTCGCCCGCGCAATCGAGGCGCTCGCGAAACGGTAGGGCGGCGGCCGGGGCGGTCAAAACGAGGGTGAGATCATGCGAAGGCGCAGGTTACTAACCGTTCTGGCGGCTGCGGCTGCCGCTGCGCGTTCCTCGCCGGCCTCGCCGGCCGCTGCCGAGGCGCCCCCCGCGATGCCCCGCATCGAGGAACCCTGGTGGACCATCGCGGGCGACCCCGACCTGGGGCCGCTGACGGACCCCAGGCAGCAGCCCGTGGACTTCGCCGTCTGGCAGGCCGCCGACGGCACGTGGCAACTCTGGTCGTGCATCCGCGGCACGCGCCAGCCGGGCAAGACCCGCCTCTTCCACCGCTGGGAGGGCAAACGCCTCACCGACGCCGACTGGCAGCCGCGCGGCGTCGCCATGCAGGCCGACCCGAAGGCGGGCGAGACGGAAGGCGGCCTCCAGGCGCCACATGTCATCAAGATATATACCATTTACCACATGTTCTACGGCGACTGGGAGCACATATGCCTCGCCGCGAGCCCCGACGGCAAGGCCTTCGCCCGCCGCCTCGGCCCCGGCGGCACGAGCGGCATGTTCGGCGAAGGGCCGGGCAACAACACGCGCGACCCCATGGTCCTGCGGGTCGGCGGCCTTTACCACTGCTACTACACGGCGTACCCGAACCGCGAGGGGTCCGTCTTTTGCCGGACGTCCGAGGACCTCCTGAAATGGAGCGACTCTCGCCGCGTGGCCTTCGGCGGCGCGGCCGGAACGAACCCCTACTCCGCGGAGTGCCCCTTTGCGGCCTGGCGGCCGGAGGCGAAACGGTTTTTCCTCTTCCGCACGCAGCGGTACGGCCAGAAGGCGCAAACAACAGTGTATGCGTCGCCCGACCCGCTTGACTTCGGAATAAACGACGACCGCTGGCGCCTGGGCACGCTGCCGGTGGCCGCGCCGGAACTCATCGACCACGAGGGGCAGACCTACATCGCGGCCCTGCTGCCCAGCCTCAAGGGCATCCAAGTCGCGCGGCTGGCGTGGTGATCAGGCTTTGCGCGACGGATAGTGCGGGCTGTAGAGGAACCGCTCCGGCCTGAGCGCCAGGTCGGCGCCCACGACGAACGGCGGGCCGCGCTCCTCCAGGTGCTTTACCATCCGCCCGCGCCAGAGTTTCAGCACAGCGGCGTGTTCGGGCCTTTGCGCAAGGTCGTCGCACTCGCCGGGGTCCTTCTCCAGGTCGAAGAGTTGCTGCTCGCCCGTCATGGCATGGAAGACGTATTTCGTCCGGCCGTCGGTCAGGGCGGTCCAGTGGTTCGACTTGTCGTAGCAGACATCGTGCTCCATGTCGATATATTCTCGCCAACCCTCCGCCCGCCCGCGCACGAGGTCCAGCAGGCTCCGCCCGTCGAACCGCTTCGGGTCGGCCGCCGCGCCGGCGGCGTCGAGGAACGTGGGCAGCACGTCCCTGAGTTCCACCGGCTGCGCGAGCACCTGGCCGCGCTTCGCCGAAACGAAGCGCTCCGGCCACCGCATAAGCATCGGAATGCGTGCCGACGCCTCGTAGGCGTAGGTCTTGCGCCAGAGATGATGGTCGCCCGTCATGTCGCCGTGGTCGGCCGTGTAGAGGATGAGCGTGTCCTCCGTCCACCCGCGCTCCTGGACGGCCTGAAGTATGCGGCCGATCTGCTCGTCGATGAACGTGACGGAGCCGTAGTAGCCCTGCCTTGAGCGGCGGACCTGCTCGGCCCCGAGGTCGCCGCGCCACGTGTCGGCGGGGAGTTTCTGGCCGCGGCAGGCGTGCCGCTCGGCCCACGCGCCCACGCCCGCCTTGGGAATGTTCGCATCTTCATACATCTTCCACAACCGCTCCGGCGGGTCGTACGGGCTGTGCGGCCGCGCGAACGACACCTTCAGCAGCCACGGCTCCGGCCGGTCGCAGCCCTTGAGGAACTCGACGGCCCGGTCGCCCGTCCATCGCGTCGGGTGAAGCCGCTCGGCGAGCGCGTACGGCCGCGCATCGTATGCGTTCCAGCCGATGCCCGTGGCGTCGGGGGCGAGGTCGGGCGCCTCCCGCCGGAACCACTGCCGGTAGTCGCTGACGAAGCCCGGCGACTCGGCGCGGCCCGATTCATCCAGCAGCGTCTCGTGGAACCCGTGCAGGGCCCGCTGCGGGGACCAGTGCATCTTGCCGATGCCCAGGCCGTAGCAGCCGGCCTCGCGCAGCATGCGCGGCAACTCATTCTCATATGTCTCGGCCACGCGGCCGTAGCCGAGCATCCCGTGCCGCCAGGGCGACAGGCCGGTAAGGAGCGACGCCCTGGCGGGGGTGCACGAGGGCACCGAGGTGTAGGCGCAGCGGAAGCGCACGCCCTCGGCGGCGATTCTGTCGAGGTGCGGCGTGCGCACGCACGGATGGCCGGCGGCGCCGATGCAGTCGCCGCGGTGCTGGTCGGCCATCACCAGGAGGATGTTCGGCTGCCGCTTTGCCGGCGCCTGGACCGCGGGCGCCCGCCTGCCGGCCGCCAGCGCCGCCGCTCCGCCCGCCGCCAGCCCGAGCAGGCCCCGGCGGGTCATCGCGCGACTCGTCCCTGAATCGGTCCTTTTCATGGGCGGCCTTTCATTGCCCCGGTCCGGAGAGTGAGTGCGTGTTCCTTTGTAGCGGCTTGCCGGAGGAATGCAAGCGTGCGCGCGCGGGGCGATTTCTTGCGGCCGGGGCGCGAGCGTGCTACTCTTGGCGCCGCGCCGAGGCACGTTCAGGCGCCCGTGAAAGGAGATGCCATGAATCGTCGCCGGTTTCTTGAAACGACCGCCGCCAGCGCGGCCGCCGCCCTCGTGTCCGCCGCGCGCCGCGCCCCCGCCGCCGAAGCCCGGGAGAAAGCCGCCGTGAAACGCCCGAATATCCTCTTCCTGTTCTCCGACGACCAGCGGTTCGACACCATCGGCGCCCTGGGAAACGAGATCGTCCGGACGCCGAACCTCGACCGCCTGGCCGCCGCCGGCACGGCATTTACGCATGCTTATATCATGGGAGGCAACCAGGGGGCCGTCTGCGGCCCCCGCCGGGCGATGATGCTCTCCGGCCGCACGCTGTGGCGCGCCGTGGCCGGCCTGGCCGGGGAGCCGCTGTGGCCGGAGGTCCTGCGCAAGGCCGGCTACGCCACCTTCGGCATCGGCAAGTGGCACAACGGCCCGCCCGCCTACGCCCGGTGCTTCTCCGGCGGCGCGGAGATATTTTTCGGCGGCATGTCGGACCACCTGAAGGTCCCCGTCCACGATTTCGATCCGGAAGGGAAGTACCCGAAGGCGGCGCAGCGCGTGGCCGAGAAGTTTTCGAGCGAACTTTTCGCCGACGCGGCCGTCCGCTTCCTGCGCGAGTACAAGGGCGGCGCGCCCTTCGCCCTCTACGTGGCCTTCACGGCGCCGCACGACCCGCGCATGCCGCCGGAGAAGTTCGCCGCCATGTATCCGCCCGAAAAGATGCCGCTGCCCAGGAACTTCATGCCCGAGCATCCGTTCGACAACGGCGACATGAAGGGCCGCGATGAGAACCTGGCGCCGCACCCGCGGCCGCCCGAGGTCGTACGGAAACATCTTGCCGAGTACTACGGCATGATATCGCACCTGGACGGCGAGGTCGGCCGCATCCTGGCCGCCCTCGACGAAACCGGCCGCGCGGCCGACACGCTCGTAATCTTCGCGGGCGACAACGGCCTGGCCGTGGGCCAGCACGGCCTCTTCGGAAAGCAGAACGTCTATGAGCACTCGGTGCACGTGCCGCTCATTCTTCGCGGGCCGGGCGTGCCCGCGGGCGAGCGGCGCGACGCGTTCGTCTATGTCTTCGACCTGTGTCCGACCATCCTGGAGGCTGCCGGCGTCGCCGTGCCCGACACGGTGGAAGGCAAGAGCCTGTCGCCAGTCCTCAAGGACAAGTCTGCGCGGCTGCGCGACTCGGTCTTTACCGCCTACCGCGACCTGCATCGTGCAGTGCGCGACGAGCGCTGTAAACTCATCCGCTACTCCGTCAAGGGCGAAAAGCACGTGCAACTCTTTGATTTGTCGGCCGACCCGTGGGAAATGAAAGACCTCTCCGCCGACGCGGCATACGCCAGGCAGTTGGCCGCCCTCGACGCCCGCCTTCGCGAGTGGCAGAAACAGACGGGCGACACGCTGGCGCTGTAGGCCGCGCCTTTTGGTTGTTGTCCAACTTGTCGCCCCGCCGATAACCGATATATACCTGGGCGCTGAAATCTGCGCTGCGCAACAGCCGGCGGGTGGGGTCGGCATAGAGGGGGTCAGGGACCGTCTTGTCGGCGGTTCCCGGCCCCTTCCTGGCAGGAAGAGCCGGTTACCGTGAAGGTGATCCCGGTCACGACCGTGGTGGGCGCGCGGCCGCAGTTCATCAAGGCTGCGGCCGTCAGCCGCGCCATGGCCCGTTTCAACGCCTCGGGCGGGCCGGTGCGGCTCCAGGAGCGCACCATTCACACCGGGCAGCACTACGACGAGAACATGTCGAAGGTGTTCTTCGACGAACTCAGGATACCCGAGCCGGCGGCCAACCTGGGGGTCGGGTCGGGCCCGCACGGCGAGCAGACCGGCCGCATGCTGGAGCGCATCGAGGCGGACCTGGCTGCGCATCGGCCCGCGTGGCTGCTCATCTACGGCGACACGAACTCGACGCTGGCGGGTGCGCTTGCGGCGGCGAAACTGCACGTTCCGGTGGCCCACGTTGAGGCCGGCCTGCGCAGTTACAACCGCCGCATGCCGGAAGAAATCAACCGCGTTGTGGCCGACGTCCTGTCGTCGCTGCTTTTCTGCCCGACGGCGGCGGCGGTCGAGAACCTTGCCCGCGAGGGCATCACCCGCGGCGTCTGCCGCGTGGGCGACGTCATGTACGACTCGGTCCTGTTCAACGCGGCCTTGGCCGAGCAGTCCAGCCGCATCCTGGGCCGGCTGGGCCTGGAGCCGAAATCGTACTACCTGGCCACGGTGCATCGTGCGGAGAACACGGACCACGCCGTGCGGCTGGCGGGCATCCTGGGGGCGTTCCGGGAGGCGCGGCGGCCGATTGTCCTGCCGCTGCATCCGCGGACGCGCAAGACGCTGGGGGCCGACGCCGCCGCCCTCGGCGGCCAGGTCCGGATTATCGACCCCGCGCCGTACCTGGACATGCTGATGCTGGAGCGCCACGCGCGGCTGATTCTTACGGATTCGGGCGGCGTTCAGAAGGAGGCGTACTGGTTCGGCGTGCCGTGCGTCACGCTGCGCGGCGAGACGGAGTGGGTTGAACTGGTGGCCGCAGGGTGCAACCGCTTGGCGGGGGCCGAGGCGGAGGCGATCCTGGCGGCCATCGACGCGTTCGAGTCTGACGGGGCTGCTCTGCCTGCCTCCCGCCCGGGGGACCTCTACGGCGACGGCCGCAGCGCCGACCGCATCGCGGCCATCCTCGCCGAAGGAGCGCCCGGCCATGCCGCGTAAGATGGTCATGGTCACCAACCTCGACGTCTGGCTCCTGACGGAGAAGATCAGGAAGGCCGGCACGGGGAACCAGTCGCTCTACAACACGCTCCTGGGGTACGCGGGGGCGGGGTGGGAAGTGCACCTCCTGACGACCAGCCGCACATGCGAGGGCATGCCGCCGGTGCACGAGCGGGTTTTCATCCATCGCCGGCCGGTCCGCTGGGTGGAGGCGTACTTGCGGGCCAAGTCGTGGGCTCGGGGCCTGGCGCGGTTGCTCCTCGGGCCGGCGACGGACATGACGCTGGAGATGCAGGCCGAGCCCGGTCCGCCCTCGAAGGGGTTCGGGCGCTACGCGCGCATTTTCCGGCGCGTCATGGGGCGGCGGGCGATTGCGCTGGCGCGGCGCATCGGCCCGGTGGACCTGTTGTACGGCTACGAGATCCTGGGCGCCCTGGCGGCGCGCAGGGCGGCGGAGGCGCTCGGCGTGTCCCTGGTGACGCGGTTCCAGGGGACGGAACTCAGCCGGTTCCTGGGCGACCGTGCGCGGATGCTTTCTTACCGGATGCGGGTGGAGGCCCTGCGGACCCCCGCCGACCTGGTAATCATGGCCAACGACGGCACGCAGGGCGACAAGGTGCTCGATGCGCTGGGCGTGCCGCGAGAGAGGGTCCGTTTCTGGATGAACGGCGTGGTGAAGGACGACGTGTATCGCCCCGGCGTTGACGCCGGGGGCGTGCGGCGCGGGCTGGGCATCGGCGAGGGCGAGGTCTTTATCCTTCATACCGGCCGCATGTTCCACTGGAAGCGCATCGACCGCCATCTGGAGGTGCTTGCGCGGGCGGCGCAGGAGTTCCCGCGATTCAAGGCGGTCTTCATCGGCGACGGGCCGGAACTGCCCGCATGCAAGGCCCTGGCCGGGCGGCTGGGGCTGGAGGGGCGGGTCCTGTTCCTGGGCGCACTCCCGCACGGCGAGGTCATGAATTACTTGAACGCGTGCGACATTTATGTTTCATTCTACGACCTGTCGAACCTGTCGAACTCGCTGATTGAGTCGTGCGTATGCGGCAAGTGCGTCGTGACGACGGCCGTGGGCGGGACGACGGACCTCCTGACGGACGGGGTGAACGGCGTCGTGGTCGCCGCGCATGACGACGTGGAGGCCATCGCCCGCGGGCTGCTGCGGGTGCTGAAGGACCCGGCCGAGCGGCTCCGCCTGGCCGAGGGCGCCCGTCGGCGCAGCGAGGAACTCAAGACGTGGCAGGAGCGGATGCGGATGGAAATCCAGGAAGTGGAGAAAGTGCTGGCCGCGGCGGCGCTCGAAGGCCGTTCGGCAGGCGGGTTCAACCGCAAAGAACGGCCGGAGTCTGATATCAGCGAATAAAGTAATAAGTAATCTTTCTTCGCGTTCTTTGCGCTCTCTGCGGTGAAAAGAACGTTCCCCATCGCTTAAAGGAGACGGCCCATGCCGCACTTGACGCGTCGGAAGTTCCTCAATCGCGGCGCCGGCGCGGCAAGGCCCCGGCCGGGCGGGGCGGGACGGGTTGCCGAAAGGGGGAGGGCATGAAGAGCGTGCTGATTACGGGCGTCGCCGGGATGATCGGGTCGCACCTGCTCGACGCCCTTCTGGCAGGGGGCTGCCGCGTAACGGGCATCGACAACCTCTCTTTCGGCAAGGTGGAGAACGTACGGCACAACCTCGATAACCCGGCTTTCTCGTTCTACAACGTGGACATCCTGGACCTGGACACGCTGCGGATACTGGCCAAGGACGCGGACGTCATCGTCCACCTGGCGGCCGTCAAGAAGATCGGCGAGGCGCAGCAGGGGCTGGCGACGCTCCAGGTGAACACCAAGGGCACAGATAACATCTTCGAGGTGGCGCGGATGTGGCGGTGCAAGGTCGTCTTCGCATCCACGTCGGACGTCTACGGGATGTCGCCCGACCTGCCGTTCCGCGAGGACGGCGACGTGCTCATCGGTCCGAGCCTGGTCAAGCGATGGAGTTACGCCGTCTCCAAACTGTACGGCGAGCACCTGGCGTTGGCGTACCACAAGGACTGCGGCGTGCCGATGGTCATCTTGCGATACTTCGGCGGGTTCAGCGCCCGTTCGAGTTTCACCTGGAGCGGCGGGCACATCCCGATCTTCATCCACGCCATCCTGCGGGACCAGGAGGTCATCATCCACGGCGACGGCACGCAGACGCGATCCATGGCCTACGTGGACGACCTTGTTCGCGGCACCATCCTGGCGATGGAGAGCGACCGCGCCGTCGGCGAGGTCATCAACCTGGGCAATCCCGAGGAGATGAGCGTCATCGAGGCTGCGCGGCTCATCCACCGCATGGCCGGCACGGGCAAGGAACTCCGGCTGAAGTTCGTGACTTTTGAGCAGGTTTTCGGACGGTACAAGGATATCGTCCGCCGGATTCCGGACCTGACGAAGGCCCGGGTGCTTCTGGGGTACGAGCCGAAGTACACGTTGGAGGACGGCATCCGGCTGGTGCTTGACGAGGCTCGTGCGCGGCTGCGGGCGTCGTCGTGAGTCGCGCACGGCGCGCGCCGGGCCGCACGACGCCGGAACAGCGCGGGCCTTGCGGGCGGCAGCCGCCGCTTCGGCCGGCCCCGCAACATCAAAGGACGGCCTCTCTGGGGGGTTGCACGTTGAGACGCATGATTATGATATCGAACCTGGACGTCTGGCTCCTGACGTCCAGCAACGTCCGGCCGGGCACCGGCAACCAGGACATGTACAACACCGTCCTGGGGTACGCGCGGAACGGCTGGGAGGTGCACCTGCTGACGGACAGCCGCGCCGTCCGGGGCCTCCCCAAGATTCACGATAGCGTTTTCTGCCACCGGAAGCCCATCAGGCTGCTGGACGCGCAGCAGGCGGTCAAGCGGTGGCTGCGGTCGTTGCTGGGCGAGGGCGGCGCTGCGAGGAGCGTGCGGCCGCACAGGCCGGCCCCGGGCATGGCCCGGTACATGAAAGTGTTCCGGTGGGCGATGTCGCGTCGGGGGGTGGCGCTGGCGCGGCGGCTGGGGCCGGTCGACCTGGTTTACGGGTACGAGTTTTTCGGGGCGGCGGCCGGCCGTGCAGTGGCCGATGCGCTGGGCGTTCCGCTCGTTACGCGGTTCCAGGGGACCGAACTGTGCCGCTGGCTGGGCGACCCGGCTGCGCTGCTGGCCGATTCCGTGAAGGCCGGGGCCACCCGCACGCCCGCCGACCTGGTAATCATGGCCAACGACGGCACGCAGGGCGACCGGGTGCTGGACGCCCTGGGCGTTCCGCGCGAGAAAGTCCGTTTCTGGATGAACGGCGTGGACAAGCAGGACGTTTTCCGCCCGCAGGTGGATGCCGGGGCCGTCCGCCGCAGCCTGGGCATCGACCCCGGCGAGGTTTTCATCCTGCACACCGGGCGGCTGTTTCACTGGAAGCGGATCGACCGGCACCTGGAGGTTCTGGCGCGGGTGCGGCGGCAGTTCGAGGGGTTCCGCGCGGTCTTCATCGGCGACGGGCCGGAGCGGGAGGCCGTCCTTGCCTTGTGCACGTCGCTGGGCCTGGACGACCGCGTCCGGTTCCTCGGCGCCATGCCGCACGGCCAGGTCATGGATTACCTTAATGCGTGCGATATCTACATTTCATTCTACGACCTGTCGAACCTCTCCAATTCGCTCATCGAGTCGTGCGTCTGCGGCAAGTGCATCGTGACGACCGCGGTGGGCGGAACGGGCGACCTGGTAACCGACGGCGCGAACGCGGTGGTGGTGCCCGAGCACGACGACCCGGACCGGATCGCCGCGGGCCTGCTGCGGGTGCTCCGGGACCCCGGCGAGCGCGCCCGCCTGGCCGAGGGCGCCCGGTGCCGCGGCTGCGAACTTCTTACGTGGCAGGAGCGCATGCAGATGGAAGTGGCCGAGGTAGAGAAAGTCCTGGTCGGCCGGACGCCAGCATGACCCCCGCCAGGAAGGCAAGCAATGCAAAGCGCTGCGATGATGGCCGGCGGGCGCCCCGCGGCTGACTTGTGGATCGGCTACCTGGGGGCGAGCACCGACCTGTTGTACGAGCGGCTCCGGTCGGAAGGGTTCCTCCTGCGGATTGTGGACGAGCAGACGCTTCGGCGGTCGGCCGCCAGGGTGGCCGTCCTGGCTGAGGGCGTGCCGCCGACGCCGGAACTCCTTCAGTGCGTTTGGGAAGGCCGCTCGCTGATCGCACCGCTGCGGGCGGCGGTTACGAGGGTGGAGCCGGGGTCGGGCATGCGGCTGAATGTGCTGGGGCACATAGACACGAGATGGCGGTTCCACGGGGGGCACAGACATCCTGCGCCGACGCTTCCGGTTTACCGGCACGGGGCGGGGCGCGTGCTGACTTATCCGGACGGCATCGGCGGGCTTCTGGCGGACGACCAGGCGGAGCCGGTGAGTTTCCGGATACCGCGTCCGACGCCCGACGGCCGGACGGTTGTCTGGGAGCGGCTTGCCCGCACGGGCAAGAACGTTCTGATGCGGTTTCTGCGCCGGCTTTTGTTCGAGGGTTCGGCGGCCGCCGGGGTGCCCGTGGTCAAGGCCGGCCACGCGCCCTTCGGGCGCAGGTCGGCGTTCAACTTCCGTTTCGATTGCGACGGTTCGGCCGGTCGCAAGGGGGACGTTCCGGGCCATTTTGACGCGCTGCTCGCGCATTGTCGTGACGCCTCCCACTGCGTCAACTGGTTCGTTAACGTGCGCGACTACCTGCTGCACGGCGAGTCTATCAAGGCGGCGTTCGACGCGGGGATGGAGGTTGGGAGCCACGGCACGTTGCACGCGGTGTTTTGCGTGCCGTTCGTGCAGCGGGAGAACCTGGCGATCGCGCACGACTTCCTGTCTCGTTTCGGCCAGTTGGCGGGCTACAGTTCGCCGGCGGGCATATACAGCCGCGTAACGTCGGCGTTCCTGTCGCAGCGCGGCCTGCGGTTCTCGGCCGACCTGCGGTTCGACTACGACGGCTTGCCGTATCGGATGTTCGACACGGTCGGGCCGCCGTGGGTCTGGCAGTTTCCGACGCACCCCATCTGCGTGGGGCGATTCACCGCGTCGGGGATGTCGCCGACGGACCCTGGGGTGCCGGCCTACTACGGGGCGCTCAAGACGCACCGCGCGCAGTTGCGGGAGCCTGCCTTCATATATTGTCACCCGGAGAACAGGCTGGGGGAGCATCCGAAGGTGTTCCGGGCGATCCTGGAGATGTTCCTGAACGACGGCCGATTCTGGCCGGTCACGTACGGCCGATACTTGCAGTGGTTGATTGAGGTTCGCGATCTGCGCGTCTCGGCGTGCTGGGATGCCCTCGTGCGCCGGGTGAGCGTATCGGTGGAAGGGAGCATTCCTGAACCGCGTCCGGCCTTCGAGATATGGTGGACGGATGGCACGTTCCAGACCTGCGAGGGCCGCGCGGCGTTGGAGTGTTCTCCGTCGCCCGGGCGGGAGGAACTCTTGTGGGGGCTGGACGCCCCCGGGACGGGTGATCCGTACATGGACCCGCGCGAGGCGGCGCCGGCGGCGTGGAGAGAGGCGAGGAGTTGGCGGAATCGCGCGGGCGGACTGTTCGGGCAGAGGGTTCGCGAGACGGTCGCGTATTTCCGGGTGCTGCGCCCCATCCGAAGGAGGCTCGGGCGTGTTTAGGTTCGCCGTGACGACGAACCTTTCGCCGATCAACGGTTACGTGCTCCGCGCACTGGTGCAGAGAGGGTGGCGTCCGCAGTATCTTCTTATCCAGCGGTCGGGGCGGCAGGGCCGCCGCGGCTGGCGCCAGCGCATCAGCGCGTTGCTGGCGCCGCGGGGGTACGGCAGCGTGGGCGAGTTTCTATACTTCCGGACCGTGCGGCGCGAACTCGCCGGGACCCCGTGGCGAGAAGCGTGCGATTTTTACACGGGCTTTCCGGCGCGGCTTCGGGCCCTGCGTCTGGCGGAGACCTCGCCGGACACGGTCGTCCGCGTGATTGAGAACGTCAACGGCGACGCCGAATCGCAGCGCCTGCTGGCGGAGGTTGATGTCCTGCTGGTCATGGGCGGGGCGATCCTGGAGCCCGCCGTGTTCGACCGCCCGCGCATCGGCACCTTTAACCTGCACAACACGCTTCTGCCGATGTTCCGCGGGGCCGGGCCGGTCGTCGAGATACTGCGTGCCTACAAGTTCGGCCACCTGAACGGCATCACGCTGCATCGGGTTGACGGCGGCATGGATACGGGGCCGATTTTCGAGCAGGCGGCGGTCTCGCTGCTGGAAGACGAGTCCGCGACGTGCGCTTATCTGCGAACGTTTGCTGCGGGCGTTGACCTGCTGCACAACCTGCTGGCGCGCGTCTCGCAGGGCGAGGCGCCGCCGCTGCTGGAGCAGGATGAATCGCGCGGCTGCTATATCAAGCAGGTAGTTCTTCCCGCGGGGAACGGGTCCGGTTGACGGCAGTGCCCGCGTTGTAGGCGGGTTGCGCGCGGAAATGCCGCGCGTGCGGGGAGTGCAGGGGCATGAGCCTGCTGAGGAAAGGCATCCTGGTTTCTGGGGGGCAGGTGCTTGCCGTCGCCCTTAACATGGTGGCGGGGATTCTTTTTGCGCGGACGCTCGGCCCGGACGGGATGGGGCAGATTGAACTGTTGCGTTACGTGGCGACCGTGACGGTTACTGTTGTAGCGATGGGGCTTGGGCCGGCGATCGTTTACTTTCTGAATAACCGGCGAGTTCCCGTGACGGCAATCGTGTCGAACAGCGCGTGGGTAATCAGCGTGCTGGGGCCGATTGTGGCGACGGGCATGACTGCGGCCATCCTGCTGATGCCCCACTACTTCGGCGCGGTGCCGGCGGCCGTGGCCGTGGTTTTCTCGTTGGGCACAGCGGCGGTGCTGGCCATGGGTCTGTGGCGCCAGACGCTGGTGGCCCAACTGGCCGCCAACAGGATGGTGGCGGTGGACTTGACGCCCCCGGCCACGACCTTGGCTGTCGGCAGCGCCCTGGCCGTAGCCGGGTTGTTGAGCCCCGGGGGCGCCTTGGTGGCCGGCGCGGTGGGCAGCATGGCCTCTGCCGGGCTGCTTCTGCGGTTCCTCTGGCCTCACGTGGACCTGGCGCGGCCGTTTGACTGGCGGTTGCTGTGGCAGTTGCTGAAGTACGGCGTGCAACTGGCGGCGGGGAACGTTCTGAACGTCCTTTCGATGAGCGTGACGGTGGTGCTTCTGCGGTATCTGGTGTTGGAACGGTTTGAGGAGGTCGGGCTTTACACGCGGGCCGTGGCAATCTGCGGCCTGGTGACGCTGGTTCCGGTGGCCATTGCGCCGCTGCTGTATGCCAGGTGGTCGGGCCTTGGCGGAGAGGCTCGGACGCGGCAGGTGGAGATGGCGCTGCGGCTGAACGTGGGGTACGGCGTGGTGACGGCTGCGGGCATCATCCTGTTCGGCCGGTACGTTATCTGGCTCCTGTACGGGGCCAAGTTCATTCCGGCGGAGGCGGCGCTGGTGTTTCTGGCGCCCGCGCTGTTCTTCACTCCGATAACGGGGGTGTGCACGAATCTTCTGAATTCCGACGGGCGCGCCAGGACGACCGCCTGCATCCTGGCGGGCACGGTGGTCATTGTGTCCGCCGTTACGTGTCTGGCCGTTCCGGCGATGGGCATCCGCGGCGCGGCGCTGGCGACACTCTGCGGGAACGGCTTTGCGGGCGCGGCGGGGATGGCTGTGTGCGTCCGGCTGTACGGCGTGAAGTTGCAGCGGTGCTTCCTGCTGCTGCCGCAGGACGTTTCGTACATCGTGCATTCGTTGCGGCCTCGGCAGCCGTGAGATTTGCTGCACCGCCGCCGTCCTTTACTCCGATAGCGGGAGCGTGCGATAATTCACCGGCTTGCGGCCTGCCTACCGCCGTCAGGCAGACAGGCCAGAGGGCCGGCCTGACGGCTGTGAAGGGCTGGGTATGCCTGTGACGTGGGTGCGAACGCCTGAGCAGGCCGCGGCGTGGGACCGCCTGATGGCCACGCATCCGGCGGGCAGCGCGTACCTTCTTAGTTGGTATCTGGCGCAGCAGCGCCTGCCGCGCGTTGAGGTCGAAATCGCCTACCAGGAGCGCGAGGGCCAGGCGGTGGCTGGGGCGGTGCTGTACACGTATCGGTTGCCAGCGGGGGGCGCCGTCTGCCAGGTGCCCTCTGGGCCCGTGGCGCTCGAAGGCGCCGAGGGACTCTTGGAGGAACTTATCCAAGCCATAGTTGCACGGGCTCGGGAGAAGCGCGCGATGCTTCTTCAGTTTGAGGCTTTTGAGGCCGAGATGCGGGATGTTCTTCGCGAGAGCCTCAAGGGGCTGGAGTTGCGCGACGAGGCGCTTTGGAAACTCTACCACCCCACCACGTGGCGCGAACTGCGGGTGGACCTGAGAGGGAAGGACCCGGAGTCGCTCCTGATGAGTTTCCGCCAGACGACCCGCCAATGCGTCCGCAAGGCCCAGAAAGAGGGGGCGGACGTCTCGACGGTGACCGATGACGAGGATCTGGCGGCCGTCCATGCTCTCTGGGTCCGAAGCGCCGAAGAACGCGGGTATGTTCCGCGGTCGTTGGAGAGTTTCCGCGCACTGGTTCGGGCCTCTGCCGAACGCGGGATGGGACATGTGCTCGGCTGCCGCGAGCGGGGGCGGTTGGCGGCGTTCGTTTATGCCATCTTCTATGGAAGCGGTTCGGTTTATATCGCGGGGGCCTTCGACCCGCAGATGAGCCGGGGCAACGCGCATCACCTGGTGCATTATCGTGCCATGTGCCTTGCCATGGAGCGGGGAATACCGTATTACAGCCTCGCTGGCCCGGGGACGGGTGGCCTACGCACTTTCAAGGCCGGATTCCGGCCTGTGCTAGTGGATAACTGGCGATTCGTAACCGTGGTGCTCAAGCCTCTTCGCGCATGGGCAGCGAAGGCGATCATCGGGCAGGGCAAGTGGGGCCAGCGGGCCAAGCGGTGGGCCTCGCGGAGGACGGGGTGAAAGGCGCTGGGCCGGGGGCCCTTGAGATTCGCCGCACAGGTGCCACGTATGGCAGCGTCATCGTTGTCTCAGGCCGCAGTGGGGCCGGCGCTGCGCGTCGGCCTCCTGTTCGACGGAGGCGGACTGGGGTACGGCGTTTTCGTTGTTACGCGGTCTCTGCTGCGCACTCTGGACCGCGCGCTTGTTCAGCCTGTCGGCTTGTTCCTCGGCACGGGACCGGAGCGGGATGTTCTCGGCCCGTTGTGCGATGAGTTGTGCGACCTTGGTTGCGGCTGCGTGCTTCCGCTGTCGCAGGCGGGGCACTCCAAGTGGTACCTGCCGAACTTGGTGCGCAAGGGGTGGATGCTCGTGCGGTCGATTGTGGCGGCAGGCCGCGCGATCCGCCGTCTGCGCCTGGAAGTGTTGCACGTCCACGCCTTCCCGCTGCACCTGATAGCGGGGCTGGCCTGCTGGCTGGCGCGCGTGCCGTGCATCTGGCACTGGCACGGTTCGTTCGGGAAGCGAGGTGCGTCGGGCCTGGCGGCCCGGTTGGGCTTCCGGTTCCTGGCGGACCGGGTGGTGTGCATCAGCCGGCACGTCTTCGAGACACTGCCGCGCGTTGCCCGCGGCAAGGCGGTCGTGGTATATAATGGCGTGGACGTGCAGGGCATCGGGAGCGGGCAGCGGCGCGGCAAACTGCGCAGCCTCGCCGGCGCGAGGCCGGGTGAGTTGCTTGTGGGCATCTTCGGTTCCTTGACGCCTTACAAGGGGCACGAGAACTTTCTTCATGCCGCCGCGGCCATGCTTGGGAAGGGTTACGACGTCAGGTTCGTTGTGGTGGGCGGCGAGAACGAAGTTCTCCGGCATCGTTTCGGTCGCGAGCGCAGTTTGCGCGCCTTGGCCGCCCAACTGGGCATCGCCGACCGCGTGGCGTTCCTGGGGGAGGTCGAAGACGCCGACCTGCTCGTGGGCGATTGCGACGTGGTCTGCGTAACGACCTACCCGCGGGATGGCTGTTTGGGCGAGGGGTTCGGCCTTGTGACGGCTGAGGCCGCTGCCGCGGGCGTGCCCGTGGTCGGCACAAACTGCGGCGCGACGCCCGAACTGATTGAAGACGGCGTGACCGGTCTGCTGGTTCCGCCGCAAGACACGCCGGCGCTTGCCCGGGCGGTCGAGTCTCTGCTGCGCGATTCCGACCGCCGCAAGGCCATGGGAGAGGCCGCACGCCGCAGGGTGCTCGACCGTTTTGACGTCTCCCGGATGGTGCGGCAGATGGAGCAGGTGTACGCGGCGGTGGGCGGGCGCTCTGCCGGCGCGCACGTGGCGGCCGGGCGGTGCGTCTCCGACTCAAGGGACGCCCGATGCTGTGCCGAAGAAGAACCATGAGGGCGGGTCTCTGACGGGAGTTCCGGAAGAGGCGAATGTTCATCACGCTGGCCATCGTTGCGTGGTTCGTCGCGGCCGTGGCGGCGATGCTGCGCCCGAAGTGGGGGGCCATGCTCATCTGGCCGGCCGTCTGGCTTTATCCGAACTCGGCCCTTTACGGCACGCTTCCGTTGAACATCCGGTTTGACGACCTCTGGCTGGTCTTCATGTTCGTGCTGGCGATCTTGTATGCGGGCGGCCGTGGCGGCACGAGCACCCTGTTCTGGTTGGCCGTCGCGTGGGCCTTTTCGATGATTCTTGGGAACTTCGCGGGTTTCTTCATCAGCGGGGGCTTTGCGTGGCAGCAGATCGTCAAGAGCGCCCTGAAGACGCTGTACGTGCCCATGACGGCGTACGTCATAAGCGTTTTCGTCCAGACGGAGAAGGACTTGGTGGATTACATGAAGGCGATGGGTCTGGCGGCGGCGGCGGCGGGCGTTCTGGGCATCGCAATGGTTTACTTTCCCACGGCCCTGAGCATGTTCCTGATTCCGGGCGCCCGGGTCATCGGCTTCCAGGTTGTGACCGCCTTGGAGATGGTCGAGGCTGGGGAAATAGTCGCGCGGCGGGCCCAGGGGGCCGTCGGCACGACGTCGCTGGCGGTCATCTCGCTGAGCGCCGCCCTGTTGGCCCTGTGCATGATGCTGAACCAGCCGCGAGGCAAGGGACGCACGTACTTTGGCCTCATCGCGGGCGTCTGCCTGGTGGCCCTGGGCTACACCGCCACGCGGGGGGCCATCGGCGGCCTGATCGGCGCCCTGCTGTGGGGCATGATCTTTACGCGCCGGCGGTGGACCCTCGTGGCGGTCTCGCTGATCGGCTTGGGGCTGCTTGTGTTCCAGAGCGAATTGTGGGAACGCGTTGTGCTTCGCGTCGCCGGTGGTCCAGGGGCGGGCCTGGCGCCGTTCTGGCAAGGGCTGCTCAACCGGCTCAAGATATGGGAGATGTTCGTTCAGAACTTCTCGCCCGTGTACCTGTTCACCGGCATGGGAATGACCACCGTATTTCGCCTCGCGAAGGGGACGGCCCACAATTCATATCTGGGGGCGTTCGTTTACGGCGGCATCTTCGGGGTGGCGCTCATGGCAGCCATGATCGCCCGCGCCTGGACGCTCTGGCGGCGATTGCGCCCCCATGTTGACCCCCTCAGCGGGGCCCTGAGCGCTTACCTCGGCATGTTCATAGTGGCGATGCTGGTCTTCGGCATGGTGGCCGAACTGTTTCAGCAGGCCACCGCGGTGCAGCTGATGTTTGCCGCCATGGTCTTTGTCGAGAGGCGGCTGGCCCAGGTTCAGGCCGCGCCTGAGGCAGCGCTGCCCGAGGGCCTTCTTCCGGCGGACGCCCTTGCCGGCGCTGCCGGGGCATGAGGAGTCGGCAAGACCGCCCGTGGTCGCCCAGTAGTACAACGTCACTTGGCCTTTTGCGCGGCGGCTCTCCGTACCCGCCGCGTGAAGGTGCGGGGCTGCATTGCGCGGCGGCTGCGGAGAGCCGCCGCGCGAAGGCGCAGGTGGCGGCGGAGGCCGCCTGGGCGGCCGGATGCGCAGCCTCGGCGCATGAGAGGGGCCGCTTGAAGAAACTTGGCATTATCGTGGAAATGTACGGGGCACGCCATCTCGGCTCCTTGTATTGTCATGCCTCGATCGGGCGGGTGATTGACCGGCTGGCGACGCGGGCCGAGCAGGCGGTGCTCTGCTTGCCCGTCCAAGACGCCGCGCCCGACGCAACACGCGACTACCGCCTCCAGGCGGCCAACGTCCGCCTCGTGCCGCAGCCCTTTTACCGCAGTTCCTTCCAGGCCCTGTGGCACCTGGCGGGCATCGCGGGCGCCTACGGCCGTACCTGCCGCGCTGCCGAGCACATCTTCGTCCGCGGGATGCTTCCTTTCGTTGGTGTCTTCTATCTCTTGGCGTGGATGTGCGGCTGCCGCGTTTGTCACTGGATCGTGGGCGACCCCGTCGGCTCCTTGCGGAGCCACCGCCGTGCCGGCTGGCTCAAGGATCATCTGTTCCTACTGTACGCCTGGCAGGAGCGGCTGCTGGCGCGGCTGGGGCGGCGTCTGACGGGCGGCGCCTTCGTCTGCAACGGCGAAGCGCTGGCGAGTATCTATCGGTCGCCGCGGACGGTCGCCGCTGTTTCCAGCACGCTGACCGAAGAGGAGTTCTTTGTGCGGGCCGACACCTGCCAAAGCCCCGCTGTCCGTATCCTGTTCGTCGGGTTCATCCGGCCGGAAAAGGGTCTGGAGTACCTGATAGAGGCCGTCGCCCTTCTGCCAGCGGGCCGGCCGTGGGAACTCGTTCTTGTCGGCCCCCGCGACCAGTATCCCGACTACGTCGCCGGCTTGGACGGCATTGCGAGGCGCCTGGGCGTGGGCCACCGCATCCGGTGGACGGGATACGTGCCCTACGGGCCCCAGATGTTCCGTTGGCTGCACGAGTCGGATGTGCTGGTGCTGCCGAGCGTCTCGGAGGGCACGCCGCGCATCCTGCTGGAGGCTCGGGCCAATAGCCTGCCGGTGGTGGCGACGCGCGTGGGCGGCGTTCCAACTTCTGTGACCGACGGCGCCGATGGCCTGCTTGTGCCGCCGAAGGACCCGGCCGCGCTGGCCCGGGCCGTCGGCCGCATCATCGAGGACGGCCGGCTGCGGCAGTCACTGATTGCCAGCGGCCTTCAGACGGCCCGACACATGACGCTGGACCGCTTCGTGGAAGCCGTCGTGCAACAATTGTAGCGGGGGCAGGGAAGCCATGCTGCGCATCCTGAAGTACTGCTGGTTCATCTTCGTCATGAAATGGTTGACGGGCCTGCTGCCCGACCTGACGCCCATCATGCGCCTGCGCGGGTTCCTGCTGCGGCCGTGCCTGAAGTCCTGCGGGCCGAACTTTCAGGTGTGTTCGGGGGCGATGATCGTGTACTCGGCGAACGTATCCATCGGGCACAACGTGTTTATCGCGTACGGCTGCTGGATTCAGGGGGTGGGGAGCGTGACCCTCGAGGACGAAGTCATGCTGGGCCCGTACACGGTGCTCGCCTCCTCCGACCACCGGGTGAAGGGCGGCAGTTACCGCTTCGGCGGCGGGCGCACCGCCCCCATCGTCCTGAAGAAGGGGGCTTGGACCGGCGCCCACGCGGTCATCACGGCGGGCGTTACGGTCGGCTCCGGCGCCGCCTGTGCCGCCGGGTCTGTGGTCACGCGGGACGTGCCCGACGGCGCGGTGGTGGGCGGCGTTCCGGCCCGCGACCTGTCCGGCGGCGGAGCCAAGGAGGCCGATGCCCCGTGCTCGTCTCCGTGATCATCCCCACGCGCAACGAGCAGGAGTTCGTCGGCCGATGCCTCGAGTCCATCCGGGCCCAGTTGGGTTCCCGCCAGGACGCCGAGGTCCTCTGCGTGGACGGCCTGAGCACCGACGGCACGCGCGAAATCGTTGTCGAGTACGCGGCCAGGGACCCGCGGGTGCGCCTCATAGACAACCCGGGACTGACGCCGCCGTGCGCCCTGAACCTGGGCATCCGCCATGCCCGCGGCAGGGTCGTCCTGCGCATGGACGCCCACGCCGAGTGCGCGCCGGGATATGTATGGAAAAATGTCGAACTTCTTGACCGCACCGGCGCGGAGTGCGTGGGCGGGTATCTGAAGACCGAGCCCGGTGCGCCCACCGCCGTGGGCCGGGCCATCGCGGCGGCGCTTTCGAGTTCCTTCGGCGTGGGCGGCACGCGCAGCCGCGTGGGCGGCGGGCGGGAGCAGGAGGCCGACGAGGCCACCTTCGGGTGCTGGCGGCGGGACCTCTTCGACCGCATCGGCTGGTTCGACGAGCGGCTGACGCGCAACCAGGACATGGAGTTCTTCTGCCGCATACGCAATCGCGGCGGGCGCATCATCATATCGCCGGAAATCCAGGCGACGTATTTCTGCCGCCACACGTTCACGGGCATGCGGGAGCAGGCGTTCGAGAACGGCCGCTGGGGGCCGTACACGCTGTGGCTCGCGGGCGGGGGCCTGCGTCCGCGGCACCTCGCGCCGCTGGCGCTGGTGCTCTCGATTCTCGGGCTGGGCGTCCTGGGCGTTTTCTGGCGGCCGGCGTGGGCGTTGCTCGCGGCCGAACTTCTCGGCTATCTTGCCGCCGGCCTTGCGATGGCGGTCGCGGCGGCGAGAAAGGCCGGGGCGTCGGCGTTGCTCATCTGGCTCAGTTTCATCCAGTTACATGTTTCGTACGGTGCGGGATCGCTGTGGGGTCTTCTGACCGCGCCGCTGAAGTTCGGCCTGCGTCCGCGCCCGCCGTCGGGGAGTTGTTGATGGGGCAAGGCATGGCGGCCCTGGGTCTTCTCTTGCGCCCCGCGCGGGCGGCGGGCACGGACCTGGTGCCGGCGTACGAGAAGGCGTTTGCCGCGGCGGTGCCGGGCGATGCGTCGCTCCCTGCGCTGGCGTTCTGGCGCGGCCGGGTGGCGCTGTGGGCGATCCTTCGCGCAGCGGGCCTGGGCGATGGCGACGAAGTGGTTCTGCCCGCCTTCACCTGCGAGAGCGTGCCGATGGCCGTCAAGTTCGCCGGTGCGCGGTGCGCCTACGCCGAGGCCGGGGCGGGCGACTTCAACGCGACGCCGGAGACGATCGCCGCCGCCGTCTCGCCGCGCACGCGGGTTATCCTGTGCCAGCATACGTACGGCGTGCCGCTGCCGATGGCCGAGGCCGCGGCCGCGGCGGAGAAGTCCGGCGCGATGCTCATCGAGGATTGCTGCCAACTCGTTGCGCCGGCCCCAGGCGCCGGCGGGCCGGGACGCACGGGCGCCGCCGCATTCTTCAGCACGCAGTGGAGCAAACCTTTCTCGACCGGCCTGGGCGGCGTGGCGGTTTTCCGCGACCGGGCGCTGTACGAGGCCGCGCGCAGCATACGCGACGCCTTTCCGCGCGAGGGCGACCGGCGCCGGGCGCGCAGCCTTGCGCTCCAGGTCTTTCTGCACGCGCTGATGGTCCGCCCCTGGACGCACGCCGTCGTGGCGGGTGCGTACCGCTGGGCGCAGCGCGTGAGGCTGGTGCGCGGCACGACGACGGCCGATGAATACGGCCGGAACATGCCGCAGGATTACCTTGCTCGCGGCCTGAACGTTCAGGCCGCGCTCGGCATGCCGGAACTTGCGCGATGGCAGGCCAACGTTGAGCACCGGCGGCAACTGACCGCCCTGTACCTGCGCGTGCTGGCCGAGGTCGGCGCCGCCGCGCCTGGGGGGATGCGGCCGGGGGACGCGATGTGGGCCGTGCCGGTACAGGTCGAGAACAAGGATGAGATTCTGCGGCAAGCCGCGAGCCAGGGGCTGCCTGTCGCCACCTGGTTCGATGTTCCCCAGGCGCACGTGGCGGCGGGCACGGCGGCGCGGTACGATTACCGGCCCGGCCAGTGTCCGCGGGCCGAGCGGCTCATGCAGCGCGAGGTCCATCTTATGACCGGGCCGAGCGTGTCGGCCAGGCGCGCCGGGGCGGCCGTGCGGTTCCTGGCTGCCTGCGCCCGTTTTGCCGAGATTTAGCGGAGGTCGAACAAACGCGCATGCAAGTCGAGATACTGGCCGCGCCTGACCCAGCGTGCGATGAGTTCGTGAGGGGTCGGCCCGATGGCCGGCTGTGCTTTCTGCCGGGCTGGAGCGCGATGGTCGAGCGCGAGTTCGGGCACGAGTCGTTCTACCTCGTGGCGAGGGATGGCGGGGCGGTGCGGGGCGTGCTGCCGCTGATTCACGTGCGGACGCTTCTCTTTGGCAGCCACATGGTGTCGCAGGCGTTCGTGGATTACGGCGGCCCGCTGGCCGAGACGGATGCCGCGCGCGACGCGCTGTTTGCCCGCGCCGTCGAACTGGCCGGCCGCGAGGGCTGCCAGGACATCGAGTTCCGCAACATCCAGCCCATGCCCTACGACCTGGTGTGCCGCACCGACAAGGCCAGCATGTGGTTTCCGCTGGCGGGCGACCCCGAGGCGCTGTGGAGAGGTTTCGACGCGAAGGTCCGCAACCAGGTGCGGAAGGCCGAGAAATCCGGCCTGGCGGCCGCCGGCGGCGGCGCGGAGTTGGTGGAGGAGTTCTACCGCGTTTATACGGCCCGCATGAGGCAGTTGGGCACGCCGTGCTATTCGCGGCGGCTGATGCAGGGCATCCTGGAGACGTTCCCGGAGAGCAGCCGCATCTTCGTCGTCCGCCGCGAAGGCATGACCATCGGCGGCGGCATCACGACCTTCCTCGGCCGCTTCGCGGAGATGCTCTACGCATCTACGCTGATTGAATATAACAGCCTGTGCCCGAACAACCTGCTCTACTGGGAGGCCATCCGGCACTACTGCGGGGCCGGCGCACGCTGGTTCGATTTCGGGCGCTCGACGGTCGGCGGCGGCACCCACCAGTTCAAGAAACAGTGGGGCGCCCAGCAGGTGCAACTGAATTACCAGTACTGGGTCCGGCCGGGGACGGAACTGTCGGTGGCCTCGCCCGACAGCCCGAAGTACCAGTGGAAGGTGCGGATGTGGAAGCGCCTGCCGCCCGCCGTGGCCGACTGGCTCGGCCCGCGCATCAGCCGCGGGCTGCCGTGATGTGCGATTGGAGTGCTCCTCTGGGTGCCGTGCTTTCGCAACGGCGCCGAATCGGAGCCGCGACCGTGAGGGAGCGGTGTAGTTGCGCCAGGCAGGCCGACGGCACGGCTCCCTTGCGGGCCTTCGCCCCGCCGTAGGGGCTACGGCCCGCAGGCGGGTCGCGGCTCTGACGCGCAACGGCGCGAAAGCATGGCGCCCCGCACGGATGATTTCTTACGGCGTTTGCTGATCCACCTGGCGCAGCAGGTCGGCCAGGACGTCGCGCAGCGGGCCGACCTGGAAGTCGGTCATCAGCCGGTTCACCTTGCGTGCGAACCCGCGCCGCCCGAGGCCCTGGTGCAGGCGCATGGCGAGCGGGACCTTGCCGCGGTAGACGGCCATCTCGGCCGCGTCGTACTCGTATGGGTGAAAGTAGATGACTCCCGGCCGCCCGTCGCGGTCCATCTGGCGGAAGGCCCTGCGTATGACGGCGTACGGCCACAGGCGGAAGTATCCGCCGCCGCCGACCGGCCGCCGGCCGCCCAGACAGTCGAAGCACGCGATGGGCGCCTCGACGATGCGCCGCCCGCGCGCCGTCGTAACGACGCGCGGCTCGGGCGGGTAGCCGCCGATGCCGTATCGCGCCATCTTGATGGGAAAGATTGAAGAATCGTAGCGGTGCCCCGTCTCGGCCAGCGCGTCGAGCGCCCAGGGCGTCCGCTCGTCGATAGAGAACGACGGGGCGCGGAAACCGCAGACGGGTGCGCCCAGCAAGTCCTCCAGCAGGCCCTTCGCGCGCAGGACGTCCTGGCGGAACTCCTCCTCGGAGAGGTTGAAGACCTCCAGGTGTCCGTACCCGTGGCTCTGCACCTCGTGTCCGGCGGCGGCGATGTCGCGGACGGCGTCGGGCGCCTTCTCGGCCGCCAGGCCCAGCACGAAGAACGTGCCCTTGACGTTTCTCGCCGCCATCGCCTCCAGCACCAGCCGCGTCGAGGTGCGGAACCGGTCCGACAGGCCGGCCCGCGCGTCAATCGTCGATTGGTACCAGTCTTCCACGTCCACGGTGATGGCATGAAGCATGCGGCGGCTCTCCCTGCGTCAGCGGCCCGCGCCCAGGCGCTCGATGATTTCCACGAAGCGGCGGTAGAGGATGCGGCGGTCGAACTGCGTCTCGGCCAGGCGCCTTGCGGCCCGGCCCATGGCCCGGCAGGCGCCGGGGTCGTCCATCAGGCGTGCGGCGGCGGCGGCGAGGGAGTCGGGCCGGCCCGCCTCGAAGTCGATGCCGCAGCCGGCCTCGCGGACGATGCGGCTCGCCTGGCCCGCGATGCCGTTCAGGACGGCGGCCCCGGCCGCCATGTAGTGGAATATCTTGTTAGGCAGATAAATAAGCGCTTCCGGCGCAGCGGAGTTTATCGCCGCGTCGCACTGCGACAGAAGGTATGCGTAAGACTCGCGCGGAAGGAACCCGGCCAACTCCGCGCCGGCTAGGCCGCGCTCGCGGATGAACCGCGCAGCGAGCGGCTCAAGTTCGCCGCGGCCCGTCACCAGCAGCCGCCACGGCCGGCCGGCGCGCTGCCGAAGCAGCGCCGCCGCTTCAAGCACGGTCAGGCAGTCGTAACTGCGCGTCAGGCTGCCGCTGTAGGCGAGCCAGAACTCGCCTGTCGGCTTGGCGAAGCGGTCGCAGCGGCCTGCGGCGGCGGCGCGGTCGAACGCTTCCACGTCGACGCCCAGCGGAATCGTCTCGGCCGCAGGCTTCGCGCCGCCGAGTTCGACTGCCCGCGCGACGTACGCATCGGCCACCCCGACCAGGGCGTCGGCCTCGGCGTACGCCTGGCGTGCGGCCCGCCGCCAGGGCCGAAGCGCAGCATCCGCAAGCGGCCCCGGCAGGGGCAGGACTCGCCGGAACGTCTCCGGCCACAGGTCCTGTACGTCGACGACGGCCTTCCCGCCGCGCGCGTGGGCCAGCCGCACCGCCTCGCGGGCAAGGGCCGGCGGCGGGGCGCTGGCCACCGCTACGTCGGGCGGCCGGGACTCCCGCGGTGTCCGCGCGGCAAACTCGCGCACCAGGCGACGGTGGTTCATCAGCCGCGCCAGGCTCACGTTCCGCTCATACGGCGGGCCGGCCAGGAAGCGGACCTCCACCCCGAGCGGCCGGCACGCCGCCACGATGGCCCCCTGGTCCACCGGACGCTTGAACCGATGGCTGAACGCGCTCGTCCACCACGTAACGCCGTGGCCGCGAGCCGCCAGTTGCCGCGCCAGGGCGGCGTAGCGGCCCTCCTGTTCCGGGTCGCCGGGCAGTGGGTCGAACGGGTTGACTATCCAGACGTTCATGGCTGGGCGGGGGTCCCCCGGCGTTCCGCGAGCAGCGCCTTGGCCTTTTCGGCCATGGCGGCGACCATCGCCTCCAGCGAGTGCTCGCGTGCGAAGCGGTAGCCTTCCCGGATGCATCGGCATCGCAGGGCGCGGTCGCCGATGACCCGCTCGACGGCGTCGGCCAGGGCGGCCGGGTCGCCCGGCGGCACGAGCGTGCCGCGCTCGCCGCCGCCAAGCATGCCGGGGATGTTCCCCACGGCCGTGGCCACCACCGGCAGGCTGTGGCCCATGGCCTCGACAATGACTCGCGGCGATCCCTCGCTGACGCTGGGCAGGACGAACACGTCGGCCGCGTTGTAGTAAGCGTTCAGGTCGGGGCCCATGACGGCGGGACCGCGGAAGCGGACAACGTCGCCGATGCCGAGGCCGGCCGCCTCCTCCTGGAGCCGGGCGCGCAGCGCCCCGTCGCCCACGAGGTCCAGGACCACGGTCAGGCCGCGCCGGCGCAGCAGCGCCGTGGCGGCCAGGAGTTCCGGCAGGCCCTTGCCGTCGTGGAGGCGGCCGACGTAGAGGAGCCTGACCTCGGCGCCCGCGCAGGAGTCCTGGCGCTGGTAGTAGTCCTCGTCGGCGAGCGTCGATTCCAGGAAGGCCTGCATCCGCGGCGTAATGCTCCTGAGGCGCTCAAAAAGCGCCTGGCCGCTGACGAACGAGAACCCCTTCCGCATGATCCGCTTCTGTATGGCGAACTCCAAGCCGTAGGCCGTCCGCGCGAACCAGCGGTACGGGCCCCAGTATTTCGGGCTGCGCGCGATGGCCTCCAGCGGGTCGGCCGCGAAGTGGTAGATGAAGGCTGCGCCCCGGCGGCGCGTCAGCCGCCATAGAATGTGCGCCAGCGGGGCCGTGCTCCGCGCGATGATTACGTCCAGCCCCGGCGCCTCGCGGCGGAACGTGCAGATGATCCGCCGCGCGCGACGCATCGCACCGACGTGCGTTGTGAAGAAGGGCAGGGGCGCGACGCGCACGTTCGGAGCATCGAGCGGCACGCCGCTGAAGTACGTCGCCTCGCGGGTCGCCGGGGCGAAGACGGTCACCCGGTCGAAGTGCCGGGCCAGCGCCAGCACCAGCCGCGCGTACGGACCGTACGTGTCGAAAGTGCGGCCGTCGGTGTGAACCGGCTCCTCGTAGAGGCCCAGGTGCATGCGTGCGGTGCCCTTGGCCGGTCCGCGCCATGGCGTAGGTGACGTTGGGGTGACCGCGCGCGGATCTGCGTTCAGCCGCGGCCGGTACGGCCGCGGTCGTGTCCGGCTCGCCCGCGTCCGCTCG
>VGYT01000024.1 GCA_016872895.1 Planctomycetota bacterium | reverse complement strand
GAAAGGATTCTCTCTCATGGCCAAGCCACGGAAGGCCCGCGCAGCCGCGCCGGCCGATGCTTCTGGGCCCCGCCTGGGGGCGCTCAAGGCCGAGGTCCTGCGCCGGGCGCAGGAAGAGAAGGTGCGGTTCGTGCGACTGTGGTTTACGGACCTCCTGGGGAACCTCAAGAGTTTCGCCATCACGCCCGACGAACTGGACGGGGCGCTGGACGAGGGGATGGGCTTCGACGGGTCGTCCATCCACGGTTTTGCGCGCATAGATGAGAGCGACATGCTTGCGCGGCCGGACCCGGCGACCTTCTGCCTCCTGCCGCAGCAGCCCGGCCAGCCGCGGGTCGCGCGCATGTTCTGCGACATCCTTGAGCCGGGCGGCGCGCCGTATCCGGGCGACCCGCGCTACGTGCTGAAGCGGGCGGCGGCCCGCGCGGCCGGCGCGGGCTACACGATGAACGTGGGGCCGGAGGCCGAGTACTTCTACTTCAGGAACTCTCGCGGCACGGAGACGCTCGACCAGGCGGGGTACTTCGACCTGACGGCCGTCGACGTGGCCCACGACCTCCGGTCCAAGACGGTCGAGACGCTGGAGGCCATGGGCATCCCGGTCGAATACAGCCACCACGAGGTGGCTCCGAGCCAGCACGAGATTGATTTAAGATATGCCGATGCGCTGACGATGGCCGACCGGCTGATGACCTACCGGCTGGTCGTCAAGGAGGTGGCCCTGGCCGAGGGCGTCCACGCCACGTTCATGCCGAAGCCCCTCTTCGGCCAGAACGGCAGCGGCATGCACGTCCATCAGAGCCTCTTCGCGGGGAACCGCAACGCGTTCTACGACCGGAAGGACCCGATGTACCTGTCGCCCGTGGCCCGCGGGTACGTGGCGGGCATCCTGCATCACGCGCGGGAGATCATCGGCGTCTGCGCACAGTGGGTGAACTCGTACAAGCGCCTCGTGCCCGGCTACGAGGCGCCCGTTTACATCTGCTGGGCGCGGCGGAACCGCTCGACCATGATCCGCGTGCCGATGTACAAGCCCGGCAAGGAGAAGGCCACGCGCATCGAGTTCCGGGCCCCCGACCCGGCGTGCAACCCGTACCTGGCGCTGGCCGTGATGCTGCACGCGGGCCTGGAGGGCATCGAGAAGGGCTACCCGCTGCCCGACCCGGTGGAGCGCGACCTGTACGGGATGTCGGAGGCCGAGCGCGGGCGCCTGGGCATCCGCAGCCTTCCGGGCAGCCTGAACGAGGCCATCGAGGAGATGGAGAAGAGCGACCTGGTGCGCCGCGCCCTCGGGGACCATATCTTCGAGAAGTTCGTCGAGAACAAGCGCATCGAGTGGAACGAATATCGTACTCAGGTGCATGAGTACGAGTTGAAGAAGTTCCTCGGGGTGCTGTAACGCCCCGTCCGATTTCCCCGTGGTATGCCTGACCCGCGGTTTTTTGGGATAGGCGCTAACGCGAGTATGTCCCCGTGAGCGTCGCCTTGCCGACGACCGCCCCCTTCATGGCCGCCAGGAGGGCCTTCTTGTCCGAGCCTGCGGGCAGGTCCAGGGGCCTGCTGAGGGCGTAAAGCGTGAAATTATAATGATGCGTTCCGTGGCCGCGCGGCGGCATGGGGCCGTAATAGCCGATCTTTGGCCAACTGTTGTTGCCCTGGATTGCGCCGGCGACCTCCGGCGGCCCGTCGGTCTTGGACACGCCTTCCGGCAGCCGGCGAGCGGCGGCGGGTATGTTCCAGATGAGCCAGTGGTCCCAGGTGCCGGCCGGCGCGTCGGGGTCGTCGCACACGAGGGCGAAGGCGGCGGCGCCCGCCGGCGGGTCGCCCCACTCAAGGGGCGGTGAAGTGTCCGCCCCCTCGCCGGTGTGCTTCACGGGGATGCGCTGGTTGTGGCCGAAGGCGGGGCTCGTAAGCGGGAAGGTCATGACGGGTTCCTCCGATTCGGTGGCGGCTTTCTCGCAGCCGGACGGCGCCGCAATCGCAGCCGCAAGCATCGACGCAAGCAGGGCCGGCAGCGGAACACGCGCGGGCAGGGGGGCCATGTGCCATCTCCTTCGCTCTCTTACATCATGCGCCGCCGCGACGGGCCATGCAAGTCGAATCGTGCGCCATGTGGCACGGCCGGCTTGCGCGGCGGGTCTCCCGACCCGCCGCAGTGAAATAGCGCGCGCGGCGGCGCCGGGGCGGCGCTGCGCTCTCGTCGGCCTACTCTCGTCGGCCTACATGCTTGCGGCGGCGGCGCGAAGGAGTATAATCGGCCCTGCGCGGCGGGCGTGCGCGAGCGCCTCCTGGCTGTGCGCCGCCGCCACGTAAAAGGAGGCCACACATGGGACTGCTGAGCCTGGGCGGTGCGGCGTGCATCGTGCTCGCGGTGCTGGGCGGCCTGGTCGTCCTGGTCGGGGGCTGGTTCGTCCTGACGTACAACGGCCTGGTGCAGTTGAGGAACCAGGTCAAGAACGCCTGGAGCCAGATCGACGTCCAACTGAAGCGCCGGTACGACCTCATTCCGAACCTGGTGGAGACGGTCAAGGGGTACGCGGCCCACGAGAAGGAGGCGTTCGAGCGGGTCATCAAGGCCCGCCAGGCGGGCATCGCCGCCTCGACCGTCAAGGACCAGGCGGCGGCCGAAAACATGATCACCGGGGCCTTGAGGCAACTGTTCGCCCTGTCGGAGGCGTACCCGAACCTGAAGGCGAACGAGAACTTCCTGCGCCTCCAGGAGGAACTGGCCTCGACCGAGAACAAGATCGGCTTCGCCCGGCAGTACTACAACGACGCCGTCCAGGCCTTCAACACGCGCCAGGAGATGTTCCCGGCGAACCTGGTGGCCTCGATGCTGGGCTTCCAGCCGGCGGAGTTCTTCGAGATCGAGGAAACCACCCAGCGCGAGGCGCCGAAGGTGAAGTTCTAGCGCCCATGACCCCGCGCGAACGATGGCTCGCCCTCCTCGCGGGCGAGCGGCCCGACCGCATCCCGACCGATTACTGGGCCACCGCCGAGGTCACCGCCCGCCTCATGCGGGACCTCAAGTGCGCCGATGCCGATGCGCTGTACCGCAAGTTGCACATCGACGGGCCTTGCCACGTCGGCCCGCGGCGAACCGTGGACCACCATCCCGACGACCCGCAGGCCGACATCTGGGGCGTCCGCCATCGCGAGGTTGATTACGGCGGCGGGATGTACAGCGAGACGGCCGGCCATCCGCTCGCCGCCGCCGGGACCGTCGAGGACGTCCACGCCTTCCGGTGGCCCAGCCCCGACGACCACGACTGGGAGGCCTTCCGCGACGAGGTCCTCCGCACCCCCGCCGACCGCCCGGTCCGATGCGGCCACTACGAGCCGTTCCTCACTTACTGCGCCATGCGCGGCATGGAGCAGGCGTACGTGGACCTGGCGGCGGAGCCCGAGATCGCCCAGGCCATCCTCGGGCACATCTTCGACTACCACTGGCGGCTGAACGAGCGGATGTTCGAGATTGGCCGCGGCCGGATAGACCTTACGTACGTGGCCGAGGACCTGGGCGGCCAGACGGGCCTCCTGATGGGCCTGGAGACCATCCGCCGCTTCTTTCTGCCCAACCAGAAACGCATGGCCGACCTGGCCCGCAGTTACGGCATCCACGTTTTCTATCACACCGACGGCGCGGCCCGCGCGGTCATCCCGGACCTCATCAACGTGACCGGCATCGAGATACTGAACCCCATCCAGTGGCGGTGCCCGGGGATGGACCGCGAGGGCCTCGTGCGCGATTTCGGCAAGCAGGTGGTCTTTCACGGGGCGGTCGATAATCAGCAGACGCTGGCGTTCGGCACGGTGGAGGATGTGCGGCAGGAGGTGCTCGACAACATCCGCATCTTCGCCTGGCCGGCCCGGTGGATATGCGCCCCCTGCCACAATATCCAGCCCGTTTCGCCCACCGCCAACGTTCTGGCGATGTACGATACGATCTACCGGAACGGCCGGTTATAATGCGGGGGGCGGCGGAGCGGCGGTGCTGCCTGGAGTGAGGTTGGACCATGGCCCAGTTCGAGCAACTCATCGCCTCCAACAAGCGCGCAAGCGCGTTGCTGGTGGTCCTCTTTATCCTGTTCATCTGCGTTCTGGGGGCCGTCCTGGGGTGGGCCGTCTTCGGCGACCCGTACGCGGCCGTCCCGAGCATCATCCTTGCGCTGGCGGTCTCGTGCGTCGCGGCCCTCATCGGCTACTACGCCGGCCCGAGCGCCGTGCTGGCCCTGAGCGGCGCGCGGCGGGTAGCCAAGCAGGACGATCCGCAACTGTGGAACATCGTGGAGGAACTGTGCCTGGCGTCGGGGCTGCCGATGCCGCAACTCTACGTCATCGACACGCCCGCCATGAACGCCTTTGCCACGGGGCGCGACCCGCGGCACGCCCACGTGGCCGTGACGGCGGGGCTGCGCGGGCGCCTCTCGCGCGACGAACTCCAGGGCGTCCTCGCCCACGAACTTGCGCACGTCCAGAACTTCGACATCCGGTTCATGACCCTCATGGCGGTGCTGGTGGGCACGGTGGTTCTGATTGCCGACATCGGCACGCGGGCGATATTCTACGGCGGGCGCGGGCGGAGCCGCGGGCGGGGCGGCGGCGGCGGGCCGGTGCAACTCGTCCTCATCGTCGTCGCCCTCATCCTTGCCATCCTGGCGCCCATCTTCGCGAAACTCATCCAGTTGGCCGTGTCGCGCCAGCGCGAGTACCTGGCCGACGCCTCCGCCGCGCGCATGACGCGCTACCCGGAGGGCCTTGCCCGCGCCCTGGAGGCCCTGGGCGCAGACACCCAGCCGATGCACGAGGCCAGCCGCGCGACGGCCCACCTGTTTATCGTTCCGCCGATGATGGCCAGCGGGCGGCGGGTGGGCGCCGACGGCGCCAGCGTGTGGTCCTCCCATCCGCCCGTCGAGGAACGTGTCCGCCGCCTGCGGTCCATCGGAAACATCGAAGGTTGACCCGCCTTCTGTCCGAAAGAACTGTGGGAAGGGGCCGCGAGCGCGTCGGAGTCCGCCCGTGCTTCGGTACGTCGGGTACCTGCTGATCGTCCTTGCGGCGTTCGCCCTGGCCGCAAACGCCGCGATCTTCCTGTTCGGCGGCCTGGCCGAGCGGCTTGAGGTAGGGGGGGCGGTGCGCCTGGCGGCCTTCGACGACGTGGCCGGCGCGCAGGCCGGAGCGGTCCGCCTGGCGGCCATGCTGGAGGATGCCGACCGGGGCCGCCCCGTGCCCAGCGCATGGCTGGTCTTCCGGCTGCCGGATGGCTGGAGCCGCGGCGCGTGGACCGACACGACCGGCGTGGGCCGCGCGCCCAGGCGCGGAGGGCTCGCCATCGGCCGCAGCCCCTTCACGGTGTCGTTTCCGGAGACGCACGCGAGGCTGGACGTGCGGGCCGAGGGCTCGGTGTGGGTGTTGGCGCCCGCGGCGCGAGTCGTGTGGATCGACGCGGCGGCGATTGACGGCGGGCCCGGCGCGGGTCGGCCGTCTGCCGCGCGGGCGGTGACCGGCCTGGCAGCGGCCGGAGGTGCCGCGGCCGGCCCGGCCTCGGCCGGCGACGCGGCGGGCGATGCGGCGTCGGTCGGGCCGATGCGGGCGGCCATCGATGCGGCCAAGGCGCTTGCGATCGGCCGCCAGGCGGTGTACCTTGTCGCCGCGCCGGCCGCGGAGTACGCGGCGGTGCGATTGCGGCTCCGGCAAGGAGAAGCGCCGCCCGGACCGGCCATCTGGGTCAAGGCGGGCGGCGAGGCGCAGCGTCTGGCGGCCCTGGTGCAGGCGGTGCCGAACGTGGACGCGGCCATCGTCAGTTCGCAGCCCCTGGCGGACGCCGCCGCCAAATTGAAGGTGAAGGTGTTTCGCGTGCCGCGCGCCGATGCGTGGCCGGGTGGCATGCCCACGCCGCCGATGCGTGGGCATGCTCGCGGCGCACCGACAGAGCATGCCCAGCAAACATCGCTGGGCATGCCACCCTCCCCTGCGTACGAGGCGGTCGGGGCGGCGTGGCCGGCGGCTGGCTTGATTGAAGCCCTGGGGCAGGTTTCCGGTTATCGCGCGGGCGCGGGACGCCCGGGAGAAGGCAAGTGAGCGGCCGGTGGGCGGCATCGGTGGTGCTTCTGGCGGTGGCGATGGCGGCGGGATGCACGCCGCCGGGCATGGTCACGTGCGCTCCGCCCGCGCCGCGGCGCGATGCGTTCGTCTATAAGCCGCTGGAGGCGCCGAGGCCGAGGCCGGCGCGCATCGAGGCGTCGCCGCCGCTGGCGTTGGAGATTCCGCGGACGCGCCTGGAGCCGCCCGCCCCGCCCGCCGAGGCGGGCTGGGCGCCGGAGGCCGACGAGCGGCCGTGGCGATGGATCGTCATCCACCACAGCGCCACCGACACGGGCTCCGCCGCCGCATTCGACGCCTTCCACCGCGGCGCCCGGCAGTGGGACGAACTGGGGTACCACTTCGTCATCGGCAACGGCGGCGGTTCGGCCGACGGCCACGTGGAGGTGGGCAGCCGCTGGCCGAAGCAGAAGTGGGGCGCCCACTGCCGCGTAGGAGATAATGAAGAATATAATTATTTCGGCATCGGCATCTGCCTGGTGGGCAACTTCGACAACCGCCGCCCCGGCGAGGCGCAGATGGCGGCCCTGGCGCGCCTCGTGGATTACCTCTCGCACCGCTACAAGATTCTCGATGCGCACATCATCGGCCACGGGACCGTGGGCGACACGCGGTGCCCGGGGCGGATGTTCCCGATGAACGACCTGCTGGCCCGCGTCAGGCGGCTGCGGGCCGCGCGCGAGGCGCTCGGCCGCGCCGGGTAGATGTCTTCGTACCTTGTTCGGCCCCGCGTGAATACACGGGGGGCATCGCGGCCCGGCCGTTCGCGCCTCGACACGCCGCCTTCGCCCCGCTACCATGCCGCGCGATGAAAGCGCGCGAACCCCAACTCGAAGCGGCCGACGCGCTCATCGTCGGCGCCGGGCCGGCGGGCTTGACGGCGGCCATCGCGGCGGGGGAGCGCGGCCGGCGGGCGGTGGTCCTTGAGCAACTCCAGCGGCCGGGGGCGAAACTCCTGGCCTCCGGCGGCGGGCGATGCAACCTGACCAACACCCTTCCGCCCGAAGATTTCATGGCCGGTTTCGGCCGCCAGGGCCGTTTCATGCAGCCGGCGCTGGCGGCCCTCGATGCAGCGGGCCTGCGGCGGATGCTGGACCGGCTCGGCGTGGCCACCCACGCCCCTGACGGGCTGCGCGTGTATCCCGTTTCCGACGCGGCCGTGACTGTGCAGGCGGCGCTGTGGCGCCGGGCGCGGGCGCAGGGCGCCCAGGTTCGCCTGGGCGTGCGCGCCACCGGCCTGTGGCTTGAAGGCGGACGGCTGCGCGGCCTGCGGACCACCGCCGGCGAGGTGGCGGCCGAGCGAGTCGTCGTGGCGGCGGGCGGCCGGGGGTATCCGTCCCTCGGCGGCGGGACGAGCGGCTACCACCTGGCGCGACAGGCCGGACACACGATTGTCGAGCCGACGCCCGCGCTCGTGCCCCTGGTGGCGCGCGACGGGTGGGTGCGCTCGTGCGCGGGAGCGGCCGTTGCGCCTGCCCGCGCGTGGATAGCGATCCCCGGCCGGGCCGCGGCAGGCGTGACGGGCGACGTGCTCTTTACGCACAGGGGCGTATCCGGCCCGGCCATCCTGGACCTGTCGGGCGACGTGGCGGTGCTCCTGGGGCGGCAGGCGTCGGTGCCGCTCAGGCTGAACCTGGCGCCTGGGACGGCGGCGGAGGAGTGGCGGGGGCGGTTCCAGGCATGGCGCGTGGCCGAGCCGCGCAGGGCGGTCGTCACTCTTCTGGACCGGCACCTGCCGCGATCGGTTGCGGCGGCGGTGGCCGGACTGGCGGGCATCGGCCCGACCGTGCGGCCGACGCAGGCCGGCGCTCGCTCGCTCGGTCGCCTCGCAACACTCCTGACGTGCTTGCCGCTGGAGATCGTGGCGACGGAAGGCTGGGACCACGCCATGGTGACTCGCGGCGGGGTGAGCCTGAAGGAAGTTGACCCGCGGACGCTGGCCAGCCGCCGCCTTGCGGGCCTCTTCTTTGCGGGCGAAGTCCTCGACCTTGACGGCCCCAGCGGCGGGTTCAACCTTCAGTGGGCGTTTTCCAGCGGTCGCCTGGCGGGCATCGCGGCGGCGGCGTTCAGCGCCGCCGAAGCATGAGGGGGCGACAAGCCCCCGGCATGGCCGGGGGATGCTGATGCTGGTTCATCCCCGCGCGGCGCGCGGGGCTTACGGATTACTCAATCGGGCTCAACGCCGCGCGGTGCACTTCCCAGTCTTCCTTGCCCTCCAGGTATAGCAGCCACTCGGCCCCGGCGCTTATGAGATGGGCGTAGCCGCCGCAGTCGGAGAGGCCGTCCCAGAAAGCGTTGCGCCCCATGTGCGTGGGGACGTAGCCGTACTGGCGGAAGACGGCGTCCCAGACGCGCAGGCCCTGGCCCACCTCGCGCTCCAGCCAGGCTTTGACCTGTCCTGGCGGGCTGATGAGGTAGAAGTTCCGCGTGGCGTCGCCCGCCTGGATGGAGCAGCGGCCGTGCTCAATGCCGTTGGCCCAGGGTTTCTGGCCTTTCGCCACGGTGTAGGGGATGAAGACGTCGAAGGGCAGGCGTTCCGCGTGGGCCTCGCATTTGCCCACGACCAGCAGCGTTTCGCCCTTGTCGTTGACTGCCGCGATGGGGCCGCCTTTCTTCAGGGTGATCGTGGCGTGTGTGCCCTTGGCGTCGGGCCGGCTGTAGATGCGCAGCGCCGCCTGGTCGCCGGTCGCTGTTCCGCAGAGCATCAGGCCGTAGCGCGTGCCGGTCAGGCTGAGGGTGACCGGCCCAAGCGTCTGGACCTCGTTTCTGGGCGGCTCCGCCGCTGCACCCGGCGCGGGGTCAATAATGAAGACGCGCCAGTCAGCCGGAAACTTCCGCTCGTATCGCGCAGCCCACGCGCCCGGATGCGCCTTAAGGAGTTGCAGCGCGATGGCACTGGTAACCATGTTCTGCGGCCCCATGCGCGAGCCGAGGAACCGCACGCCCTTCTTGTCGGACTCGTAGTAGTCGAACGTGCCGCCCGCCATCTCGTGGCCGTACTCGCCGCGATTGAGGCCCGGCAGCACTTCCGAGGCGTCGCAGAAGTATCGCCACAGCATCGGCTCGGTGTAGGCGTCGTAAATCGTGCGGAAGGCCACGCCCGGCGGCAGGCGGCCGGCGAACCGCGCCACGGCCGCGCAGTAGCGGTACTGCTGGTCGTCGGCGAAGGCGGGCAGGGCACGCTTCTGGCCGGGTGTGAAGTCGTACAGCGCGGCCGTGTAGTGGTTGGCGGTGGGGAAGTCGGCGGCGTCGCCAGCGGCGGAGGCGAGGCGGCGGGCGTCGCCGGCCGGGAGCGCCGCGGCGGCCGTAACCGCCGGGATGGGGCCGTGATGGAGCAGGCGCGACTCGTAAAGGTTCTTCGCGGCCTCGGCCACCTCTGAAGCCAGGCGCTTATCGTCCTCCGACGCGCTGTCCTTCAGCAAGAGCCACGCCGCCTGGAGCATCACGGCCAGGTCCTGCGCCATGTGGTTCGAGCAGCCCAGCGAGTAGCCGTCGAGCAGATACTGCGGGTTCGGCTTGCCGGCGAGGTTGTCCACGCAGGCGAAGGCGCCCAGGGCCTGCTTCTTGAGGCGCCGCTCCAGGCTGACGCTTGCGCCGTCGTCCCACCAGTAGGGCGCGAAGCCCTTTTCGCCGTCGATGAGGCGGTGCTCCTTGCCGAACTCATGCGCCCCCGGCGCGGCATCGTTGCGCCCGGCCGAGAAGAGCGTGTCGCTGTGGTTCAGCATCAGGCAGTAGAAGGGCAACTGCCACTTCACGAGGAAGTCCTTGTAGAACGGGTCGGCGGTGGCGCGGTAAGCGTTGACCAGGGCGGCGGCCAGCCATGCGCCGTCGTGCATCGTGTCGAGCGCCTCGCCCTGGACAAACTGGTCGAAGTGCCCTATGCGTGTCGTATCGAGATACTCATAGACCATGCCGCGCTGCTTCGAGCCTTCCGTCTTCTTCAGGTGATGGTCGAAGACGTACCGGGCGAGGCGCTTCATGAAGTCCTTCGTCTCGCCGGCGGTCATGGGGCCTTTGCGGGCCTCGGCGTCCCAGGCGGCGAGGTCCGGCCTGGGCGGCGCGGCCGCGCCGTCGGCGCAGGCCGGAAGCGCCGCCAGCATAAGTGCCGCAATCGCAGACGGCACAAGGGCGGCACTCGCCCATGGCAAGGAGCCCGCCAAGTGGCGGGGCGCCCGGATGCGTGTCATAGAGTCTCCTTCGACTGTGCGGCTGCCGGCGCGCTAGCGCTTCGACGGAGCGGCCTCTACGCGGATGGCCTTCGCGGGCGCGGTCGGGCACGCCGCCTGGCATGCGCCGCAGCCGGTGCACCTGGCCAGGTCGATGCCCGGGCGCAGGGAGAAGCCGTCGGCGCCCGGCTCGGCCAGGATGGCCTCGTACGGGCAGACGCGGACGCAGATGCTGCATTCCTGGCCGGCCGTCATGAGGCAGAGCCGCTCATCCAGGCGGGCCTCGCCCATCACGCAGCGGCGCTTCTCATCCAGCGAGAGCCGCCGGATGGCCCCGCTCGGGCAGACCTCCTGGCACCGGTTGCAGTCTTCCAGGCAGTAGTTCTCATTGAACGAGACGACCGGGGCGAGCAAGCCTGCCAGGCCGCCGGCGCCCAGGTCGGGCCGGATGATGCGCGACGGGCACGCCCCGGCGCAGTTGCCGCAGCGGATGCACAGTCCGGTGAACCGCACCTCGTTGATAGCCCCCGGCGGCCGGATGGGTGATGCGCTGGCGCCGCGGACGGCCCGCGTGGCCAGCCCGCATGCGGCGCCCGCCGCCGCCCCAAGAATCGCCCGCCGCGCAAGGCCCTGCCGTGTATTCCCCGCCGACGGCTCGGCCGCGGCCGCGAGCCGCCTCAGCCGCCTTCGCGGCCAGGTCAGCAGGTCCTGCATCGCCCCCAGGGGACAGACCCGCATGCACCAGGCGTTCGGAAAGAGCACGCTGAAGATAAGGACGAGCGGCAGCCCCATGCCCGCCGCCACCGCCGCCCAGCCGGGCGGGTGGCGCCATGCGCCCGCCAGGGCCGACAGCATCGCCAGCGGGTCCAGCCAAAGAAAAAGCGGGTATCCGGCGGCCGCGCCGCCGAGCGTCAGCAGCACCAGCCACTGGCCGACCGCCGGCCACCGCGTGAAGCGCGTGGCCGCCGACCGCCTCAGCCGGCCGAGCGGCTCCTCCAGAAGGCCCACCGGGCAGCCGTATCGGCAGAACCAGCGCGGGACCGCCAGCGCAAGGACCGACAGCGGAAGTCCGACCAGCGTCGCCAGGCTCGCCGCGCGGGCAGCCAGCGCGGCCCCTACGGCCACGTACGGGCTTGCCGCGGGCACAAGCATGGCGGCCCACGGCCAGGGAAGGAGCGGCAGGGCGAGCAAGACGGCGGCCGCGAGCGCCGCGGCCCGCGCGAGCGCCCGCAGCCAGCGCCGCGGTCGGTTTCCTTGCGCTGCGGCTTCCATGTGCGGCCTGCGGCTACCCCAGGTACGCCCCCTGCTCGGTGAGAAGTTCCTGGACCTTCGCGATGTCTACGTCTCGGGGTCGGCAACCGGACTGGGCGGCGACGGCGGCGGCGGCGCCGGCGGCGTGGCCGGTCGTCAGGCACGCCGCGATGAGCCGCGTGTCGTCCAGCAGTTTCTCGTCGGCCGAGACGCTGCGGCCGGCGGTAAGCAGGTTGTCGATCTCCTTCGGCACGAGGACGCCGTACGGGATCGGCCACCCGGCGTGGTTTGCCCCCTGCGCCCCGCCCACCGCCACCACGTCGGGGAACTTCTTGCCCGCGCGCATCTCCTGATAGGTGAGCGTGCATGTGCCCACCAGAACGCGGGTGATGCGGACGCCCAGTTGCGGCGCCGTGTCGGCAATGAAGATACTCTCATATCCGGGCGTCTGCTTGATTTGGCGGAGGCGGTTCCAGATGTCGCGCCGGTGATCCATTTCGAGGCGCGAGAGCGCGGCCACGTCCAGCCCGTTCTCCTTCGGGCCGCGCGTGTTCACCCAGGTGAGGCTCGGCAGGGGCGTGACGCCGCCCAGGGGCGGCAGTTTCGTGCCCGCGGGGGCCTTGCCCTTCTCGATGCGGTCCATGTTGCCGTGGCGGTGGACCGTGCCGATGGCGTAGGTGCGCTGGACGTACTCCGCGCCCGCGGCGGCGAAGATGTCGCCGTCGCCGGTGGCGTCGACGACCACCTTGGCGAGGATGGCCTGGCGTCCGGCTTTGCTCTCGAAAACCACCCCTCGGATAGTCTTGCCGTCCATGACGGCGTCGGCGCCCCAGCAGTGGAAGAAGACGTCGACGCCGGCCTCGCGGACCATCTCGTCCATGATGAACTTGGTGGCCTCGGGGTCCGCGGTGGGGTTGTGCGCGCCGGGGTCCTGGTTGATGATGGCGCCGTCGATTTTCTTGAGGCGCTCCAGGAGTTCGTCGCCGAGGCCGCGGACGACCTTCTTCTTCCCGGCGCCGTCCTTGACGTGAGTGCCGATTACCAGGAGCACCATGCCCCCCGTCCACAATCCGCCGAAGTAGCCGTAGCGCTCGATGATGGCGGTCTTTGCGCCCGCCCGCCTGGCGGCGATGGCGGCCATGACGCCGGCCGACCCGCCGCCAACGACCAGCACGTCCGCCTGGTGCAGCACGGGCAGGGTACGCTGCGGCTGAACCACCTGGCCGCCCACCAGCGCCGCCGGCGCATGCGGCGGGACGGTCGGTGCGATGACCTGCCCGCAGAACGTTGCTGACCCTGCGGCCGGAGCGGATGCGCCCGCGGCAGCGGGGGCCGGGCCGGCAGCGGCCGCGCCCGTGGGGGCGTCGGCACGCACCGTGCTGGAGATGAGCGTGCCGAAGCCGGCGGCGCTCAGGACTTTCATCAGGTCGCGACGGGTAAAGTGCGGCTTCATGCGCATGGCTCCTTGCGTGGCGGAGGCTGCGGCCCGCCCGTGGCGGCCACCTTGTATCGCGCCGGCCCCGCGGCGTCAACCGCCCGGCGGGCTTTTTCATTGAGGCGCCTTCCGGCGGCCAGTATCCTGCCGCGACTGAGCGGAACTCCAAGGAGCGGCACGATGGACCTCAAGACGGTTCTGGCCACGTTCACGATCATCTTCCTTGCCGAACTCGGCGACAAGACGCAACTGAGCGTTCTTCTCTTTGCCTCCAAGGGCGGCAAGGAGGGGTTCCCGTGGGACGTTTGCCTGGGCGCGTGCCTGGCGCTGGTGCTGACGACGGTCATCGCGGCGGCCCTGGGTTACTTCGGCAAGGCGGTCATTCCCGAGAAAGTGCTTCATTACGTGGCGGCCGCGGGGTTCGTTGGGATCGGCATCTGGCTGTTCGTCTCGGAACCGTAGGGGAGTGTGATGGCCGTCTGCGACGTGTGCGAGAAGCGGTTCCTCTTCCGGCGGCTGAACCGGCGGCTCGACATTCCGGAGTACCGGATGATGACCGGCTTCTGGCCGTGGATCGAGGTCCGCGTCTGCGACGGCTGCCTGGAGGCGTACGACCGGGAGTTCACCGAGCGCCTGCGCCTGCTTGCGCCGCAGGTCATCGAGAACGATGAACCCATTGCGCAGGAAGTGTGCCTGGCGTGCGGGTCGGTCGATTCGCCCGGTCCGTGGCACGTCGGCAGCCGGTGGGTCGATGCTGCCGGCAAGCCCGCGCGCGCGGCCACGTTCTGCCTGTGCGACCGGCACCGCGACCTGCCGTACGTCGAGGGCGTGGTCATCGCGACGAATCTGAAGGGCGAGGCGCAGTTCAAGGCGGTTCTCGACGAACTGCCCGCGGCGACCGGCCACCTGCTTCAGCGCGTCGAGGGATGGCGTCCCGAGGCGGGCCAGGGGCCGCCGGCGGGCCGCGACTTCGCCGGCAATCGGCACGAGGACGAGATCGCCCCGGCCATCCTGAAGTTCTGGCAGGCCGCCCCGGGGGATCTTGAGGCCAAGGGAGCCTGGTTCGGCCCCGTCCGCAAGGATTACCGCCTGCGATACCGCCTGGACCTGGTGCGCGACTACACGACCGGCGTGCGCGAGAGCCTCATCGTGGTCCGCACCGCCCGCGACCGCTTCGCCACATATCGCGTAACCGGCCGCGCGCCGGGGAAATAAGGATCGCGGGGGGCGGAAACGCCGTTTCGAGCCTCGCTCGCCGGCCGTTGCCTACGCCGTGTGCGTGGCGAAGGCGGCCACCTTGGGCTTGGCCAGGCGCTCGTAGTCCGGCCACGCCAGGAGGACGGAGTCTTCGTGCGTGCCGGCGGGGATGAGGATTTCCGGGTCGGACGCCAGGCGCTTTTCTACATACGTCTCCACGCCGTACTCTGTGCCGAAGGGCGGCTGGGCCCCCACCTGGCAGTCGGGAAAGAGTTTTTCCATCTCCGCCTCTGTGGCCAGGCGCACGTCCCTGGCGGCGAGCAGTCTCGCGGCATCTTTGAAGTCCAGGACGCACGTGGCGGGCAGGACGAACATGGCGAAGCGGCCGTCGGCCCGCACGATGACGACCTTGGCGACCTCTTCGCCTGTGATGTGCTCCGCCGCCGCCACCTCCTGCGCCGTGAACATGGCCGGGTGGTGACGCAACTGGAACTTCACCTTGTTTGCCTTCAGGAACTCGACGACTTGCATGGTCGGCCTCCTTTCCGTCCCGGGCGTTCGGTTTCCGCCAGTTCATCATAACCCGGCCCGTTTGGCGGCAACAAGTGAGTTGTTCCTTATCGGAGCCGCGACCGCAAGGGAGCGGAGCAGTGGGGGCCGACAGCTGCCCCGCTCCCTTGCGGTCGCGGCTCTGATACGGTGCCGCTTCCTTGCCGGCGGGCCGCATTCACTCCGTGACGGGGGCACGGCGCGGAATGGGCTTGATTCGCGCGTGCGCGGGGCGTAGATTCGCCGCCGGGTGCCGTGGGTCGCCTCGTGGGGGCGGCCACTGGCGAATCGCGGGGCAAGACTCGTCATGCGCTGGCTCCTGGTGGCCGCCATCTCGTACGTGTGCCTGGTGGTTGAGACGGCTGCGTTCCGGCCGGGGGCCCTGGCCATCGAGGTTGACGGGCACTGGGCGCGGCCGGACCTTGTGCTGGCCGTGGGCCTGTTCGTGGCGTTTTTTTTCGAGCCGGCCGAGGTTTTCGTGGCCGGTTGGTGTCTGGGCCTGGCGTCGGACCTGGTGAGCGTGGCCGGGCGGCTGGGCCTGAAGGCCCTCCTGTTCTCGGCGGTCCTGGCGGCCGTCAGCCTTATCCGGACGGACCTGCCGCGCACCCGCATCTGGGGCCACTTTGCTACGGCGCTGGTCGTGGTCTTCGCGGTGCACCTTGCGTGGTACGTGACGACGCGCCTGGTGGGTGGGGCGGGGCTGTGGCTGGGGCGGTCGGCCGAGGAATCGTTCCTCGACGCCTTTTACACGGCCGTGCTGGCGCCGTACTTGTTCTGGGGCCTGCTGGCGATTCGCGTGCCGCTGCGGATCGCCGTCGGGTCGGGCCGGGAGTGAGCGTTCAAGTGTATGCCACCCGCTTGAAGGCGGTCATCCTTGTGCTGGGGCTGGGAGTGGTCGTCTTGGCGGGCAGCCTGCTGCACCTCCAGGTCTTCCATGGCGCGCGGTTCCGCGCCGAGGCCGCCAGCCGCCTGCGCCGGCCGCCGGGGTACCATCCGACCATCCGCGGGGCCATCTATGACCGCAGCGGGATCATCCTGGCCCAGGACACCGGCGCGTTCGACGTGGCCGTGTACTTCCCGTTCATCGAGATGACCGATGCCTTTGTGGCGCGGGTGGCCGGGAAGTGGGAGGTTGAGCCGGACGAGGCCCGGGCGCGCATCGAACGGATGTGGTCGGAACTGGCGCGCCTGACGGGCGTGCCGCGCGAGGAACTTGCGCGGCGCGAGGCGACCATCCGCGCCCGCGTCGAGATCATCCGGCAGAGCGTCCTGGACCTGCACGGCCGGCGCATCCGCGTCCGCGAGGAGACGTGGGGCGAGCCTTCCAGCGTGGGCCACGCGATCGTGCACGACGTGGACCTGGCGGCGGTCGGGGCCATTTCGAGCCGGCCCGACGACTTTCCGGGCCTGGCGATTGAATCGGCGCGCAAGCGCGAGTACGCGCTCCCGGCGGTCGCGCCGCACATCGTCGGACGGCTGGGCGAGGCCGCTGCCGAGGAACTCGCCGGGAACCTGAACGCCGCCTACCCGCCGGGGCACCTGAAGCGTTACTGGCCGGGCGACTGGGTGGGCCGCGGCGGCGTCGAGGGCGCCTGCGAGGACCTGCTGCGCGGCGCGCGCGGCCTTTACCGGAAGGGCATCGAGGGGAACTTCCTGGAGGACATCGAGCCGGTGCCCGGCCGGGACGTGCACCTGACGCTCGACGTTGCCCTTCAGAGCGACGTGGAGGACATCCTGGACCACCCGCCGGGGGAGGGCGGCGGCCGCCGCGCCGCCGCTGCCGTCGTCCTCGACTGCCGCACCGGCGAGGCCCTGGTCCTGGCGACCGCCCCGCGGTACGACCAGCGCTACTACGGCGCAGATTTTGAGGATTTGCTGAAGGACCCCGCGCGGCCGCTGGTGAACCGCGCCGTGTGCGGCCTTTACCCGCTGGGGTCGGTCTTCAAGGCCGTGACGGCCGCGGCGGCCCTGCACGAGGGGGCCGTCACGCCGCAGACCACCCTGGTGTGCGAGGGCATGCTCGACCCGGCGCAGCCGAACCGTTTCCGCTGCGACATCTACGTCTCGCACGGGGCGGTGCACGGCGCGGTCGCGCTGCGGACTGCCATCCAGAAATCGTGCAATCTATACTTCTACCAGGCAGCGGAACTGCTCGGCCGCGAGAACGGAAAGACCGACCTGCGGCTGGCGCGCGAGCGGCTGATGCTGTGGGCCGAGCGGCTCGGCCTGGGCCGCCCGACCGGCATCGGCCTGCCGGGCGAACCCGCCGGCGCAATTCTCGTGCGCGACCCGCGCAACATGGCCGTCGGCCAGGGGGAACTCCTGGTGACGCCTCTCCAGGTGGCGCAACTGTACGCGCTGGTGGCGACCGACGGGCGGATGCCGACCCTCAGCCTGGTGCGAGAGCGGCCGCCGGCCGGGCCGCGCCCGCCGCTCGGCCTGAACCCGCGGCACATGGCGGTCCTGCGCGACGCCTTCGCGGCCGTGGTGAACGAGCCCGGCGGCACGGGCTACGCGAACGCATACCTGCCGGCCGTCCGCATCGCCGGCAAGACGGGCACCGCTCAGACGGGCCACGGCGAGCCGCACGCCTGGTTTGCCGGCTTCGCCCCGGCCGAGAATCCCCGCATCGCCTTCGTCGTCATCCTGGAGCAGGGCGGTCACGGCGGCACGGCCGCCGCTCCCATCGCACGCGACATCGTCAAGGCCTGCCTGGCACATGGGTACCTCGACGACCGGCCGCGCAGCCAGCCCGCCGCCGCACCCGTCAACCGCATGAACGGCAGCGGCCGACTGCCGGGCGGCAGGCGCAACGGCGGCGCCTGGCAGCAGTATCTACCCCCGACGGGGCCCGAACGCGCGGCGCCCCAACCGGTGGGGTGAAGGTGTGCCTGTGCGGATGCTGCGGTTGCGAAAGCATGGCGCCTGCCCCGTGCGTTCCTCAAGTACGAAGAAGCCGGCTGCGGCGGATTCAGGCGTGCAGCCGCCTGAAAATATGTTAGAATAACGTGGGGGTCCGGGCATGTCTGACCGTACGCCTGTTCGATGTGGCACCTCAAGAGGGCACCGTATGACGGCGAGCAGGAGGCCTGGGTCAACCCGCAGTCGCGTAGCCGCGGTGGTTGGCATCGGCGCGGCCGCAGCCGCGGCCGCGATTGTGCTCGCGGCCAGGCCGTGGCGTGCGGATGTGGGGGGCGGCGCGCCCGAGGACCGCGTCCGGTCCGTCTGCCGGGCGGCGGACAGGGAGGGCGCGAAGGCCGCCGACGCGCTGGCCGACGCGGCGCTCGCCGATCCTTCGCCGTTGGTCCGGCAGGCGGCGCTCGTGGCCCTCGGCCGCTTGGCCCCGCCCGAGTGCCGCGATTGCGTGGAGAAGGCGACGCGCGACGGGGCGCCCGAGGTCCGGGCCGCCGCTGCGGCCGCGCTCGGAGCGTACCCTGACGAGGCCGCGGCCGACCGCCTCGGCGCCATGGTCAGGAGGGATCCCGAAGCACGGGTCCGCAAGGGTGCGGCCACCGGCCTTGCGAGGCATCGGTCCGCCAAGGCGCTGGTGTGGCTGATGGAGGCCGGCGAGCAGGAACCGTCGGCCGAGGTCCTGGCCCACGTGGTCGCGAAGATTTATGAGAGGCTCGGAATGCGCTACATAGGCGCAACTCAGGCGCCCGACGACGCCAGGGCCAATTTGTTGTCGGTCATCGAGGGCCTCAAGGACAACGTTACCGTGCGGAAGGCCTTCGAGCAGTATGGCCGCACGCTGGAGTTCAACCCGCGATATTACGTGCCGCCGCTGGGTGAGCCCGATTTGAGGCGTCAGGGCCGGTGATGAATGCGGGGGCCGGCGGCGGCCGCGGTGCGGTGCGTGAAGGTGAGGAGGCCTGGACAATGCTCAGACGGGCCCCGGGCATGACGCTCCTGGAACTCCTGGTGGTCGTCCTCATCGTCGGCATCCTGCTGGCGCTGCTCATTCCGGGCCTTCAGAGCGCCTGGGACGTGGCGCGCGACACGCAGTGCAAGACGAACCTGAACCGCATTTTCCAGGCGTTCGGCGTCTTTGCTGCAAGCGGCGCGGCCGGGCAGGCGATGGGCGAATCGCAGTTCTACCCGCGTGTGGAGTTCTGGCCGGCGATTCCGTACGTCGTATGCGAAGACGCCAGGGTTTTCCGCTGTCCGCAGGCCGATGCTCTGCCGCGCGAGCCGGAGGACGAGCCGCTGGATTCCGGCGATGCCGGGCGAGCGGATTCCGGCGGTTCAGGCGGTTCGGGCGGAAGGGGAGGCGGGACCACGCCGCGGCCTTCCGACGACGACTTCTCAAGACTCGAGGAGGTGCTCGGAGACCTGAGGTACGTGCACCGGGTGCGCGGCTTTGAGATTTGCTTCGCCGACCCTGCGCACCAGGGCCTCGGCCACATGAACCTGGGCACCCGCCGGGGGCGCAACGAGCGGGGCAAGTACGTCGAGGTCGGCACGAAGGACTGTTCTCCTGTTGACGACGCGTACTTCGAGCGCGGCGGGAACGATGGCATCATCCTCGTCCAGGAATACGACGACGGTCGGATCACCGCCACCCTTGTGAAGTACTGGTGCGCAGAGTTGAACTGCGTTCTCTACCGGGGCGAACCGCTGTTCGTCTCGCCTTCGGACCCCCCATACGTCAGGAACCCGGCCGACCGCGGTTACGGCCACATGGGCCCCGGCGCGACGAAGAACGGCCTGGAGGTTGAAGTCGCCCGGGCGTACCGCGAGACCAGGGACGAGGCGGCCGAGACGGCGGGCGACCTGAACGCCTCCGGAGGCGTACAGGAAGCCATGCAGTTCATCACCGGGATGACCTCCGACTACGGCATGGCGCGCGACGGCGGCAAGTTCCGCACCGGCCAGGGCAAGCCCGTCGTCATGGACTTCTGCCGGCGTGTGGCGGACCCGGAGCGGGCGGACTTCGCCCGGCAACTCGGACGGAGCGCCCGCCACGGCGGGCAACTGAACGTCCTGTTCTCCGACGGGTCGGTCCGCTCCGCCGGCCCCTCGGCACTGGACCCGATGATGCCCGGGAACGAGACTCTGTGGCGGCCGTAGCGGCCGCCCCGCAGCATGAGAGCACGGGTTGACAAGCATCCCCTGGCGCCCGCGGCCGCGTGCAATACGGCCCGCACGGGGGGCGTTCAGACTGGCGAGGCTTTGCCGGCACGTCCGGAAGCGAGAAGGAGGCTGACCATGAGACGCGTTCTGGCGCGCCTTGCGGCGGTCGGGGTTATCGGCATCCTGGCGGCGTTTGAGGTGTCCGCGCCGGCTGCGGAGCGCCCGGGCGGCGCGGCTGCGCCCGGTGTCGCGCGGCCGGATGCGGCTGCCGCGACGGCGGGCGACGTGCGGGCCTCGCGCATGAAAATGCTCCAGCCGGGCCAGCCTGCCCCCGACGTCGAACTGCCGCGCCTGGTCGTCGAGAAGGGCCAGGACGGGCAGTCCCTCGGCAAACTGAGCCGCGAAAAGGTCAAACTCTCGTCCTTCGCCGGCAGGAAACCCGTCTGTCTTATCTTCACGAGTTACACCTGACCGCCTTTCAGGGCGGTCGCGGCGACCGTCGAAAGCATCTACCAGTCCAACAAGGACAAGGTTGAGTTCTTCCTGGTGTACATCCGCGAGGCCCATCCCACCGACGCCCGCCCGGGCGTGGAGGGCCGCCCCGGCAACCCCGCGCGCGGCGACCCCGACGTCAAGCAGCCCCGCACCATCGACGAGCGGGTCATCGCGGCCACGGCGTGCATGCAGAGCCTGAAACTCTCGATCCCGATCATCGTCGATGACATGGAGGGCACGGCCGAGAAGGCATACGGCGGCTGGCCCGACCGCATCGCCATCATCGACCTTGACGGCAGAATTGCCTACCACAACGGTCCCGGCCCCGCCGGCTTCAGGCCGGCCGTGGCCGAGGCCATGCTGAAGGCCCTGCTGGCGGCAGGGGGCAAGTGGTCGCCGAACCTGGCGCCCCCGGAACCGTCGCGCTCGGAACCATCGCAGCCCCGCGCCGCAACCCCTCGCGCCGAGGCCGAGGGCCGGCGTCCGCCGCAGTAGCACCGACCAGGGACCCGACGGCTGTATGTCACCTGCCCCCGGGCACCGTGCTATCAGGCCCGGGAAGCGGCATCTGCGGGCGGGTGCAGCAGACCGCATCCGTTCTGTAACAATTGCGGGCGGCGTCAACCGCTTTCTTCAACCCCCGCAGCGAGTTCCCGGATGCTCAGGCCGGTGACGGGGTCGCGGGCGTCGGGGGCGATCTGGGCGAGGGGCACGAGCACGAACCGCCGCTCCCGCAGGCCCAGGTGCGGGATGACCAGGTCCGGCTCGTCCACGATGCGCTGGTCGTAAAGCAGGATGTCAAGGTCTGCGGGTCGCGGGCCCCAGCGCGGCCCGCCGCCCGTCCGGCCGAGCGCACGCTCGATGCGCTTGCACTCCTCCAGCAGCGTCTGCGGCTCAAGGTCCGTCTCGATGCACGCTGCGCCGTTCAGGTACGCGGGCTGGCCGGGCGGACCGCCCGCCGGCGCCGTGTCGATGAAGGAACTCACGGCCAGTACGCGGATGCGCGGATGCGCCCGCAGCGCCGCCAGGGCCGCGTCCAGATTCGCGCGGCGGTCGCCGAGGTTCGCCCCCAGGCCGAGATAGACGGTTGCCATGGCCGATGCTCTCAGAACCTCAGCCGCTTGATGCGTGCGGCGGCCTCCTGGAGTTTCGCCTCCGGTACCGTGAGGGCCATGCGTATGTACCCTTCGCCGTGCGGGCCGTAGCCGATGCCGGGCGTGGCCACGATGTCGGCCTCCGCCAGGAGGCGGTCGGCGAACGTGCGGCTGTCGAGGCCGCCGGGGCACCGTATCCACACGTAGAAGGTGGCCTGGGGGCGGTTGACCTCAAGACCGGCTGCCGTCAGCGCTTCCACCAGGCAGTCGCGCCTGCGGCGATACATGGCCCGAAGCGCGTGGACTTCCGGCCGGTCGTAGCCTTCCAGCGCCGCCGCGCCGGCCCGCTGCATGGCCGTGAAGACGCCGTTATCCATGTTGCTCTTCAGTTGCACGAGGCTCTCTATGACGGCCGCGTTGCCCGCCACCCACCCCACGCGCCAGCCGGTCATGTTGAAGGTCTTCGAGCACGAGTAGAACTCTACGGCTACGTCCTTTGCGCCTGGCGCTTGAAGAATGCTCGGCGGCGGCTCCTCGAAGTACACCTCGCTGTAGGCGGCGTCCTGGGCCACGACGATGCGGCGGGCGCGGGCCCACGCCACGGCCTCTTCGTAGAACGCGGGCGTGGCCGAGGCCGCCGTCGGATTGTTCGGATAATTGAGATATATCAGTTTCACCTTCCTGAGGTCCTTCGCCTTCAGGGCCCGCAGGTCCGGCAGGTAGCCGCGGTCGGCCGTGATGGGGAAGCGCACGACCTCGCCCCCCGCAAACGCGATGCTTGATGCGTAAACGGGGTAGCCGGGGTCGGGCACGAGGCCCGCGTCGCCCGGGTTCATGACGGCCAGGGGAAGGTGCGAGAGCGTTTCCTTGGACCCCTGGGCGGGCAGTATCTCGGTCTCCGGGTCAAGCGCCACGCCGAAGCGCTTGCGGTGCCACGCGGCAATGGTCTTGCGGAACGCCGCGTCGCCGCGGTCGAGGGCGTACTGGTGCGTGGCCGGGTCGGCCACGGCCGCCTGCGCGGCCTTGATGATGAAGTCCGGCGTGGGAGTATCGGGGTCGCCTATGCCCAGGTGTATGACCGGCCGCCCGGCCGCGACGGCCGCCTTCTTCTTGCGGTCGATCTCGGCAAACAGGTACGGCGGGAGTGCCTTCAGCCGGTCGCTCTTCGTCTGCATGGTCGGGCGCCGTCCTTTCATGCCCTGCGCGCCTGCGCTGCCGCGCGTCAGGTCGCGCTGGCGCCGTCGGGTCGCGCAGCCGCGCTCGGGGGCCTTAAGGGCGCGGCATTCTAGGTTCGTGCTGCGCGCGCGGCAAGGTAAATGGCCGCCCGCCCCGTTACGTTTCCACCGCCACCTTGACGATGGCCTGGAACTCGACCTTGCCGGCCTTGACCGTGCCGCGATCCTCCAGGAGGACGAAGAAGTGGACCTTCTCTCCGGCGGCCACGAGGCGTTCTACGGCCGCCTTGGCTGCCGCCGCCCAACTCTGGTCGGATGTGCCGACGACTTCGATCATCTTGAGCATGCGTTGCCCCTTCGCTGGATGGTGCTTCGTCCGCCGACCGGCCCGCCGACGCCGCGTTGCATCGGTGCGGACGAACGACTAGAATAACGGCAACCGTGGGCGCGGGCAATCGCCCGTGCCGGTAGTTCGAGGGGGGCAGCCATGCCGTCGGACCCGGACTTTGAACGTTACCTCCAGAAGCGGGCCGAGGCACTCGGCCTGCCGACCGACCCGGAGGCGTACCGCGACGGCGGGCTGGCCGAGGCCGCCTTGTTCACCAACATGAGCGAGGCAGAAACGCTGGTGGCGCTCCTGCGGGGCGAGGACATCCCCGCGTGGGTGAAGTCGCCCCTTTCAACCCTGGCAGCGGCCGCGCCAGTGACGGAGTACGGCGTCCTTGTACCGCTCGGCCGCCTGGCGGATGCGCGAAAACTGATCGCCGAGCACGAGGGGCACGCGCCAGCTCCCGAAGAGGCAGAGGAACCGCAGGCCGAGACTGCGGCGGAAATGCAGCCGCCGCAGACCGCGGGCGAAACGGAGCAACCCGCGCCCCGGCGCCCCCTACGGCGGACGATGGTGGGCATCTTTTTCCTCGTCGTGGGCCTCTTGTACCTGGCGACCACGGCGGCGGTGGTCATGCAGGAGACCGGACGAGGGCTGAGCACCGAAGCAATCGCCGAGGCAGCCTTCGGCGGTGGGCTGACCGCCATATGCTTGGTGGTTGGAGTTATTGCCCTTCGTTCGCCGCGCTGCAACAAGTAGGGCGGGATGAAATCCCGGCAATGCCGTGCCGCGGCGGCTATGGCAGCATGTAGGCCGTGATGAAATCCCGGCGTTGTGCCGGGTTGTGTGCCGGCGGCCGACCGAGGGGCGGTGCGTCGGGATTTCGCCCGCATGCGGTGGGGTGCATCCCGGCCTGCGTGGCCCGACGGCCTACTTCCGCCCCGCCTCTGCCTGGGCCTTCTTGAGGGCGGCGTCAACGGCGGCGCTGTCGGGGAGGGCGTGCGGCGGGCGGGGATGCTCGGCCGTGAAGACCCGCAGCGAGTCTGGCGGCTCGATGGCCGCGTCCGATTCGTCCACCGCCCCGCTGTCGGCCACAACCGCCTTGAGGTTCAGGTGCAGGTACCTGGCCATGAACTTATACATGGCTAATCGTTTCATCGGGCCGTAGTCGTGCCCCTCGTCGGCGAAGTGGGCGTTCTCGACCTTGTCCTGTGCCCCGTACAGGCGGTACACGTTCCAGATGTAGGGGAACTCCACGCCGGGCGTGTTCTTGGTCCAGTCCTTGCCGTCGGAGATGAGCAGTTGCGGCCGGGGGGCGGCCAGGGCGGCGAACTCCACGTTGCTGGTGTCGTGGGCGGCGCTCTTGTGAATAGCGAGGCCGCTTTCGCACTGGCACCCGCCGAAGAAGTGGGCCGAGACCTGGACGCACGGCACGAGCACCGCCACGCGGTCGTCGGCCGCGCCCAGGAGGAACGTCTGCGTGCCGCCGCCCGATTCGCCCGTGCAGCCGATGCGCTTCGGGTCAACTTCGGGCAGCGACAATAGGAAGTCCACCGCGCGGATGCTGTCCCAGGTTTGCAGCGTCAGGACGTTGGGGTCGTTGTGCGCCAGTTGCGTCGATTCGCCGAAGCCGATCATGTCGTACGCGAAGACGATTGCGCCCATGCGGGCCAGGCCGGCGCAGCGCGTCTGCGTGTAGGCCTTCAGGCGCCCGTCCTTGGCGTGTCCGTGTGGGCAGAGGACGGCCGCCATCGGCTTCTTGGCCTGCCCGTCGGCTGGGCGGTACAGGTTGCCGGTGACGAAGAAGCCGGGCAGGCTCTCGAATGCGGCGTTCTCGACGCTATAGCCCCGCCGCTCCTGTCGGCCGCGGATGATGGGTTTTAAGTCGCACCTGGCGGGCAGGGGGTCGAGGTGCGCCTCCTTGAGCAGGCACGCGCGGATGTTCCTTGCGCGGGCCTCCCACCCTGCCTTGTCGGAGTAAGTCCTGGCGAAGGCTGCGACCTGTTCGCGGCCGGCGTCCTCCGTCTGGCGGGGTTCCTTGAAGAGGGCCTTGAGCGTGGGGCCGGCGGCGGGGGCGGCAGCGCCGGCAGGGGCGGCCGCCGCGGCGGCCGCGGTGGCGAGAGCGGCACACAGCAGGAGCACGTTCATCGGGTAACGCCTTTCCTTGATCGGACCGCGAGCGTCGGGTCGCGGCTGCATCCGTGTGCATCGCGGCGTTCACTGTTGCTGGAGCACATCCGCGACCTTACGGTCGCTGCTCGTGAGTCGCTATGCGCCGGCGAGTTTCCGGCCCAGTTCCCCGGCCTCGCGCATGGCCTTCCTGTTTGAGCGGACCTCGCCCGCGGCGCCGGCGCTCGCGTACACCATGCCCACGATCGGCGCGCCTATGTAGGCGAAAAGGTCCTGAAAGGCACGGATGGCGTTCGTGCATCCGGAATCAAACGGGTCCTCGCCGCCGTAACTGAACGCCAGGCCGATGCGTTTGCCGGCCAGGGCGTTGCCGGCCTCGCCGCCCAGCGCGTGGCAGCGGTCCATCGCAAGTTTCAGTTGCGCCGACACGTTGAACTGGTAGATGGGCGAGGCGTACACGACGGCGTCGGCCGCGCGCAGGTGCGGGTACGCCTTCTGCATGTCGTCCCGGATGACGCAGCCCTTGGCGCCCGGCTTGCGGCAGGACTCGCAGGCCCGGCAGGGGGCTATTTTCATGCCATGAAGATAAAACGATTGTACGCGTGCCCCGGCTGCGCGCGCCCCGGCGGCGATTCGCTCGGCCAGGGCCGCCGAGTTGCCGTTGCGGCGGGGGCTGCCCAGGAGGATAACCACCTTGCTTGCCTTGCCGCCCGCCTTCGCCCTTGCCATAAGAAGCCTCCTGCGCTGCCGGCGCGCGGCGACATGATAGCCGCTGCGCCCGGCGGCTGCAAGCGCAGCATGCTGCATCGCCGACGGCGGTTTGCGCGGCTGATACGGTTTTGTGCTGGCGCGGCGCTTGCTCGCCGGTAAACTTGCCGGTGTATGCCTCAGGCGCATCAGGACTTCGGGCGGCTGCTGGCGGCCGTGCGTGCTGCGCGGCCGGGACCGGCCATCGTCCTCGGCGCCGTGGACTGCGGCAAGACGACGCTTGTGCGGCAACTGGCGGCGGTCCTGGCGGCCGACGCGCCAATCTGGCTCGTCGCGGGCGACCCCGGGCAGGCGTGGATCGGTCCGCCTGCGGCCGTTGCGCGGGTGCGGCTGGTGCGGCCGCGGCTGCGGCGGTCGCAACTGGCGCCCGAGCGCATGATATTCCTGGGGTCTACGTCGCCCGCGCCGTGCCCGGCGCAGACGGCTGCGGCCCTTGCGCGGCTGGTGCGGGAGGGCGTTCCGGCGGGGAACCGTGTCGTCGTGGACACGCCCGGCCTGGTTTGCGGTCGGCTGGCGGAGACGCTGTGGGGCCTCGTGGCCGCGACGCTGCGGCCGCCGCTTGTCGTGGCCATTGACCGGCGCGGCGGCCCCGGCGGACTTGCGGCCGGCCGGCGCTGCGGCCGCGCGGCGGGCCGGCGGACCCGCCGCGCAAGGCGCGGAGGCGCCGGCATGGCGCCCGTCTTGCGGCTGTTTCGCGCGGCCGGGTCGCAGGTTGTTTTGGCGGAGCCCCATCCGCTGGCGCGAGTGCGCCGGCAGGCGGAGCGGGCGGCGTACCGTGCGGCGGCGTATCGGCGGTATTTCGGCCGCGCGCGGCTGCGGTTCATTGAGGGGGGCGTGCCCGTGGTCTCTGCGTTTTCCGGCGGGGCGGCTGCGCTCGACGTCGGCCGCCTGGTG
>VGYT01000023.1 GCA_016872895.1 Planctomycetota bacterium | reverse complement strand
TGCGCACGTCGAGGTGCTCCGCGTGGAGCATCTGGATGGTCGAAAGGATTTCCTCGGTGCGGAACATGGGAACCTCACAACAACTGCGGGAACAGGCAACAGGGAACAGGGAACGGCGAATCAGCGACGGAGTTCCGATATGGCTGCCTCAACACTCCCCGCCGGCGCGTGCGTCGCGGACCTGCGCAAGGCGCCATGTTCGGCCCCCAGGTCTCTCAGCCTGTTCCCCGTTCCCTGTGCCCTGTTCCCGCCGTCGTCAGTCTCAACTGATTCGTCGCCACGAAAACGTTTTCGTGCTGAAGTTTGACGGTGAAGCCTTCCTCGCGGCCGAGTTGCTCCAGGTCGGCCTGGAGCATGGCGAACTCTATGCCGGCCGGTATCTCGACTTCGCTGATCATCACGAAATCGTCGTTCGTGCGCGTCCAGGAGAGGTCCGTGATGTTGATGTCCTTGCCCGCCAGGCACTGGCTGAAGCGCGCGATGATGCCGGGCTTGTCGCGGCCGAAGGCCGTCAGGACGAACCGCTCGGCGCCGCTGCGGGGCTTTTCCACGTCTGCCGCGCGGAACGGCCGGGCCACCACCTGGAGGCCCGCCGCCTCCGGCCCGCGCACCCGCGCCGCCAGGTCTCGCGGCTCAAGCGCCTGCGGCAAACTGATGACCATGATGAGCGTAAAGTAGCCGCCCAGAACGGTCTGGCTGGCGGCGTCGATGTTGCCGCCCAGGTCGCGGATGGCCGTCGAGACGGCCGAGACGATGCCCGGATGGTCGTCGGACATCACGTTCAGCACGTACGCGTGCGGGAATCGCGTGTTCATGGGGGCCGATTGTACCGCCCGGCCCCGCGGCAGGCAACGTTCTTGCATTCCGCCCGCGCGCCCCGTATGTTTTGCGTGGCGTGCCATGACATGGCGGGAGGGGTTTCCCGACCAGCCCCGCCGGCCGCGGCCGTCACCACGCGACAAGTGGCAAGTGACAAGTGGCAAGTGACAAATGACCAAGGACGAATGACGGTCCGTTAATGCTCGCCCGCCTGTTGGTCATCACGTTTGTCGAGAGCCTGGCCACGACGCTCATCGAGCGCGGCATCTACTTCTACAGCCACAGCCGGCTGGGATTCACCGACGCGGAGAACCTGGGCCTGGCGCTGGGGTTCGGCGCCGCGTACGTGGCCGGGGCGCTGGCTAGCCACTCGGCGGCGGCGCGGTGGTCGGAGAAACGGCTGCTCGTGGCGATGCTCCTTGCCCAGTTTGCCGCGCACGCCGTCCTTTTTGTCTGGGCCGGCTCGTACGTCCTGGTGGTGGTCAACGCGATCATCGGGGGGCTGAACGGGCTGAAGTGGCCGGTCATCGAGAGTTACGTGAACGCCGGGCGGACGCCCGCCGCACAGGCCGGGACGGTCTGGCGGTTTAACATTTCCTGGGCGCCGGCCGTCGTAGCGGGGCTGGCGGCGGCCGGGCCGCTCATCGGCTGGTGGTCGCCGAGCCTGTTCGCGCTGGCGGGGGCGCTGAACCTTGGCGGTCTGGCCCTTGCCTGGCCGCTGCCGCGCCGGCCGGCCCACCTGCCGGCGGACCACCCGGAGCGTCCCGCGCCGGAGGCGCTTGCCCGCTTTCGGGGCCTGCTTGCCTCCGCCCGCTGGTCAATGTTGGCAAGTTATGCGCTTATGTGGATTCTTGCCGCGCTTCTGCCGCGAGTGTTCGCGGACCTCGGGGTCGAAGTTCGGCGGGCAACGGCGCTCTCCAGCCTGCTCGACGTTTTTCGGACGATGGCGTTCCTCGTGCTGGGCCTCTGGCGCGGCTGGCACTGGCGGCGGTGGCCGCTCGTGATCGTCATCTTCGGGCTGCCGGCAGGGTTCTTCGTGTCGCTCTACGGGCCGGACGTGGCGACCGTGCTGGCCGGCGAGGTGATCTTCGGGTTGGCGGCCGGTATGACGTACTACGCGGCGCTGTATTACGCGATGGTCGTCAAGAACGCGGCCGTGGAGGCGGGCGGAGCGCACGAGGGACTCATCGGGGCGGGCTTTGCGATCGGGCCGCTCGCGGGGCTGGCGGGCGGGGCGATCGCCCCGGCCGTCGGCGGCCCCGTCTCGGGGATGGCGGCCGGCGTTGCGCCCGTCATTCTGACCTGCGCCGCGGGCGCGGTGTACTCGCTGGCCAGGGCGCGCCGCCGCCGCGTGTAGCCGCGAGCCAGCGGCCAGCGGGCGACACAGGGAGGGTACGCGATGATTCTGCTGCGACTGACTCGCGTGGTGATGGTCGTCTCGGCGGCCTTGACGCTTGCGTCCGCCGCGGCGATGGCCGCCGAAGCGGACTTCGACGTCCGCCGCTTCGGTGCCGTCGAGGGCGGCAAGGCGCTCTCGACCGCTGCGATTCAGAGGGCGGTGGACGAGGCCGCGGCCGCCGGCGGCGGCACGGTGGTCCTGCCGCCGGGCCGCTGGCTCTCCGGCACGGTGCGCCTGAGGAGCCGCGTGACGCTCCTGCTGGAAGCCGGGTGCACACTCGTGGGCAGCACGGACCTGAAGGACTACCCGGAGCAGCGTCCGGCCGTCCGGTCGTACACGGACAATTACGTGACGCAGAGCCTGATTGCGGGCGAGGGCCTGGAGGGCGTGGCCATACGCGGGCCGGGGTGCATCGACGGCAGCGGCGCGGCCTTCAGGCGCAAGGAGTACCTTGCGCGGCCGTACGTCATCCGCCTCGTCGGCTGCCGCGGCGTGCTGGTGGAGGGCGTCACCTTGCGCGACTCGCCCATGTGGATGCAGCATTACCTGGCGTGCGAGCACGTCACGATCCGGGGCATCACCGTCTCGAACCACGTCTCGTATAACAACGACGGGCTGGACATCGACGGGTGCACGGATGTAAGCATCTCTGACTGCCGGATCGATTCCGACGACGACGCCCTGTGCCTGAAGAGCACGCTGGACCGCCCCTGCCGCGCGGTGCGCATCGCCAACTGCCTCCTCTCCAGCCACTGCAACGCCCTGAAGATGGGCACCGAGAGCAACGGGGGCTTCCAGGACATCACCATATCAAACTGCGTCATTCTTGCGCCGCGGCTGTCGCAGCCGATGTACGGCAAGGCGCGCGGCATATCGGGCATCGCCCTGGAGATCGTGGACGGCGGGCGGCTGGACGGCGTGGCCGTCTCGAACATCGTCATTCGCGGCGTGACCGTTCCGCTCTTCATGCGGCTGGGGAACCGCGCGAGGCCGTTTGCGAAGGACGGCCCGCGGCCGCCCGTCGGCACGTTCCGCAACGTCAGAATCAGCCACGTCATCGCGACCGAGGCGGCCTCCGTCGGCTGCGCGCTGGCCGGCATCCCCGGTCATCCGCTTCAAGACGTGACGCTCTCCGACGTGCGCCTGGTCTTCGAGGGCGGCGGCAAACGCGAGGACGCCGCACGCGACGTGCCGGAGAAGGAGGCCGATTATCCCGAGGCCCTGATGTTCGGCGCGCTGCCCGCGTACGGCCTCTTCGCGCGGCACGTGCGGGGCCTTAAGTTGAGCGGCGTGGAACTTGCGGCCGAGAAGGCCGACGCGAGGCCGGCGATTGTGTGCGATGACGTCGAGGGCCTGCGCCTGGACGGCCTGGAGGCGGCGGCCTGGCCGGGGGCGCCGGCGCTCGTGCGGCTGAAGGATGCCCGCTCGGCTCTCCTGACCGGCTGCCGGCCGCAGGCGCCGGAGGGGCTGTTCCTTCGCATCGAAGGGGCGGCCACCCGCCGCATCGTGCTCCTGCCGAACGACTTAAGCGCCGCCGGCCGCGCGGTCGAGACGGCCGCCGACGTGCCTGCCGGGGCCGTCATCCGCGGACCCTGAGCGGGGGGCGAGGTGCAGCCGGGACGAGTCCGCGATTGCGTGCGCGACGTGGCACGGCCGGCTTGTCCGGGTGGCGTGCGCACGCGGTCGTTCGTGGACATGCATGCTTGCGGAACGGGTGCCCTTGGGCACGCCACCCGCAGCCGTTCAAGCCGGCCGTGCCACATGAGCCTGCAATCGCCCGCCACCGTTGCCGCGAGAGGGGGTTCAACTTTCCGTCGACTCCAGTCACGTAGGCCGGGGCGCGCCGCGGACCTTGCTGAGGCATGCATCGTCTGGCCGGGGCGCGCCCCGGCCCGCGTGCGGCGGGTTACGACCGGAGGCCTGATGGCTGCGCGGGCGGTGCGGCGGGCGGCCGCCGTTTGCCTGTTGGCGTGTTCGATGCCGCTCCTGGCGGCCGACTGGCCGCAGTGGGGCGGCCGCAACGAACGCAACTTCGCCTCCGATGAGAAGGGCCTCCCGACCACGTTCTCCCCCGGCGGCGAGAAGATCGAGGGCGACCAGAAGGTCCGCGCTGCGCCCGATAACCTCAAGTGGGCCGCCAAACTCGGCAGCCAGACCTACGGGAACCCCACCGTCTCCGCCGGCCGCGTCTTCATCGGCACCAACGACGCCGGCCTGGCGGACCCGCGCATCAGGAAGACGGGCGGCGGCCTGGTCCTCTGCCTCGAGGAAGCCACCGGCAAGGTCCTCTGGCGACTGCCCGTGCCGCGCCTCAAGACCAGGGAAAAATCATTCAATTATGACAATATGAACCTCGGTGTCTGCTCGTCGCCCACGGTCGACGGCGACCGCGTGTACGTGACGAGCAACCGCGGCGAGGTCCTCTGCCTGGACGTGCGCGGCCAGGCCGACGGCAACGGCGGGCCGTTCGCCGACGAGGGGCAGTACATGGCCGGCACGGGCGACCTGCCCTCGAAACCGGGCCGCTTCGACCCGAAGGACGCCCCCGCGCCGCCGCCGCCCGTCCAGGTCGGCCCCGCCGACGGCGACATCCTCTGGATTTACGACTTCCTCGTGGAACTCGATTCCTGGCCGCAGGACGCCGTCGATTGCTCGGTCCTCGTCCACGGCGACGCTGTGTACGCGTGCACATCCAACGGCGTGGACCTGTCGCACCGGAAGATTCCCTCCCCGAACTGCCCGGACCTCATCGTGCTCGACAAGAAGACGGGCAAACTCCTGGCCGTCAACGACCCGCCCATCGGGAACGCCATCTTCCACGGCGAGTGGTCGTCGCCGGCGCTGGCCGCGGTGGGCGGCCGGACGCTTGTCGTCTGGGGCGGCGGCGACGGCGTCTGCTACGCCTTCGATGCCCGGCCCGACCCCGGCGAGGCCGGCAAGCCCGGCAAACTCAAGACCGTCTGGCGATTCGACTGCAACGCCCCGCACAACAAGTTCCGCAACGGCCAGCCCCTGCCGTACAACAAGAACCGCGAGGGACCGAGCGAGATCATCGCCACGCCCGTCTTCTACCGCGGCCGCATCTACGTGGGCGTGGGCCAGGACAGCCGCCACGGCAACGGACCGGGGTGTCTCTCGTGCATCGACGCCGCCGGGACCGGCGACATCAGTGAGTCGGGCAAAGTCTGGCAGTGCTTCGGCGTCCAACGATCGTTCTCGTCCGTCTCGGCCCGCGAGGGCCTCATCTTCATGGCCGACTACGCGGGCATCGTCCATTGCCTCGATGCCGATACCGGCCGGGTGCACTGGACGCACGACCTGGGGGCGCACGTGTGGGGTTCGACCTTCGCGGCCGACGGCAAGGTCTACATCGGCGACGAGAAGGGCAAGGTGACCGTCCTGGCGGCCGCGAAGGAGAAGAAGGTGCTGCACACCGCGTATTTCGGCGTGCCGGTCTATACGACGCCGATTGCGGCCAACGGCGTACTATACATCGCCTCGCAGACGCACCTGTACGCCTTCCAGGCGCCGAAGTGAAGGCGGCCCCGCGGCTCTTGACCGCGGCCCCCGCGGCGGGATATAGTCGGAAGCCGGCATTCCCGGGCGCCTGTAGCTCAACCGGAGAGAGCAACGGCCTTCTAAGCCGTAGGTTCCAGGTTCGAGTCCTGGCAGGCGCGCCATTGACAGGTGCGGACAAGTCTTGACACGATGAAGATGGTCATGCGCGCGCCGAGGTCGGGATCGCCGGAGGTGCGCTCTACGGCGAAGTGGAGGCTCCCCCGGTAGTTGTCGCGGTACTGTCACCCTTCCTCGTGCTCTTATCATCGTCCACCCCTGCCAGGACCTTCAGCAAGGCCCTGCGTGCCGGGGAGGATTGCGGCAGCCCTGTAGTCGCTGCCTTCCTGGTCTTTGCCATGCGTCAAGGGAATCACGCGGACATTTTGACGGCGCCGGTCAGGGCGCGCTCTATCTTCGTGCCGGCCCACGAGGTATATTCTGGCGGTTTCAGCAAAGGAGGCACGGCTATGAGTGAACAAGACAAGACCCGCCAGACGGCCGGCGGGCGGCTCGGCGGTGCGGCAGGACCAGGGGGGGCCATTTCCCGCCGGGGGTTCCTGCGACGCCTGGGCGCGATCGGCGCGGGAGCCGCCGTTTTCTCGACGGCGATTTGCCAGCGGGCCAGGGCCCAGTACGGCGCCGCGGCCCCCGACGGACCGACGCTGGAGCAACTGACCGCGATGTACACAGATATGTTGAAAATCCGCATGTGGGAGACGAAGATCAAGGACCTGATCCTGGGCGGCGGCTTCCGCGGAGTCGCGCACCTGTACGTCGGCGAGGAAGCGATTGCCGTAGGCGTCTGCCACGCCCTGCGGCGAGACGACTACATCGCCAGCACGCACCGCGGCCACGGCCACCTGATCGCCAAGGGCGGCGACCTCGGCCGCATGCTCGCCGAGATCACTCACAAGGCCACAGGGTACTGCAAGGGCTACGGCGGATCGCTCCACATCACAGATGTCAGCCTCGGCATCCTGGGCATGAACGGGATCGTCGGGGCCAGCCATCTGTTCGCCGCGGGCGCGGCCTACGGCATCAAGGTCAAGGGGACCGACCAGGTGGCCGTCAGTTTCGGCGGCGACGGCTCGATCCAGGGGAACTTTTTCTCCAGCGCCGCCAACAGCGCCGCGGCGTGGAAACTGCCCTGGATCGGCGTCATCGAGAACAACGGCTACCAGATCTGGGTGCGGGCCGCCGACGTGTACGGCATCGTGGACCTGGCCCAGCGGGCGCAAGGATACGGCATCGAGGGGCGCGTGGTCGACGGCAATGATGTGCTGGCGGTGCACAACGTGGCGAGGTACGCCGTCGCCAAGGCCCGCGCGGGGGGCGGCCCCACGATCATCGAGTGCAAGACCTATCGGTGGTACGACCACTACGGCGCGGGCGGGGCGAAGATCGGCGCCGATGGGGCCTTCGGCCTCGGCTACCGCTCGGACCGGGAACTTCGGGATTGGATGGCCAAGGACCCCATCCCGCGGTTCCGCGCCTTTTTGGTGGCCGAGAAGGTGCTCGCCGAACAGCGGGCCGACCAGATCGCCGCGGAGGTGCGGCAGGCCGTCGAGGACGCGGCCGCCTTCGCCAAGGGCCAGCCGCTGCCCAAGCCCGAGGACGGCCTGATGAACGTCTTCGCCCAGGGCGCGGTAGCGCTTCGTGCCGGTTGAAGGAGGCCCAATCATGGCCAAGAGCATGACCTACGCGATCCTCGAAGCCATCCAGGGCGAGATGCGGCGCGACAAACTCCTGACGCTTCTGTACGAGTATCAGAAGCCCGTCGCCGGCGGCGAAAAAGGCGCCATCAACCTGGAGGCGGAGTTCGGACGCTGGCGGGTCCGCTTCTGCGCCATCGACGAGCAGTGGATCGTCGGCGGCGCCCTCGGCATGTCGATGATCGGCGTGCCCGCCATCGCCCACATCCCCAGCATGACCACCTTCATACCATATGAACTGATGTTCAACCATGCGGGAAAACTCCGCCACATGACCGGCGGCCAGGCCGCCTTCCCCATGGTCCTCTGGGCGGACATGGCCGGAAGGATCCCCCTGCAAGGCGCCCAGCATGCCGATGCAGGCCTGGAGTCCTCCTACGCCCGTCTGGCGGGGCTGAAGGTCGTCATCCCGTCCAACCCCTACGACGCCAAGGGCCTCTTGATCGCCGCCATCCGCGACGTCGACCCCGTCATCTTCTGCCAATACCCGGTTCCGGCCTCCGGCCAGCCGGTGCCGGACGAACCCTACGTCGTGCCCATCGGCGAGGCCGCGGTGCGCACCGAGGGCGGCGACCTGACCATCGTCGGTTACGCGCCCCAGACGGTCGAGATCGCCAAGGCCGTCGCGGAACTGAAGAAGGAAGGCATAACTGCCGAGTTCATCGACCCCCGGACCCTGGCCCCGCTTGATGGGGTCATGCAGACCATCCTGAAGTCGGTCAGCAAGACAGGCAGGCTTCTGACGTCCGACGACGGGTCCTACAGTTTCTCGAACTGCACCGAGATAGTGGCCCGCGTGGCCGAGGCCCTGCCCGGCACCCGGATCAAGCGGCTGGCGTTCCCCGACGCCCCCGCGCCCGGCGCGCCGGAAATGCTCAGTTACATGCGGGTGGATGCGGCCAGGATCGCGGCCGCAGCCAGGAAACTGGTCAAGGGTTGACCCCCGGACGGGGCCCCTCATGCCCCAGGTGGGCGGCCATGACCGCAGCCGAAGACCAGGCCGGACCGTCGGAAGAAGGGCCGCCCGAGGCCCGGCCGGTGTTCCCCTGCGCCTGCTGCGGTGCTGAAACCCGGCAGGATTCCGTCAAGGCGGCTTTCTGTGGGCCGCAGGGATGGGTGGTTGTAGAGGATGTTCCGGCCCGCGTCTGCCCGGGCTGCGGCGAGCAGTTTTACGACGACCGGACGGCCCAGAGGATTGAGGCGATCGTCAGCGGCCAGGCAGCCGCCCCGGCGCGGCAGATCATGGTTCCTGTGTTCTCGCTGGGTCCTGACGCCAACAATGCACCAGGGCTGCCGCCAGGCCGAGTCCCAGGACCGCCAGCGCCGAAGGCTGGGGGACCGCCGTGATCCGCCCCGTCTCGTGAAGGCCGGAGGCGTCCCACGCCAGGCCCGGATCCAGCGATGGCAGTTCGACCTCCTCGAGCGTCGCCGCCAGCGTACCCCACCCCTGCGGCGGCAGCGGCCGATGGAATCAGAGCCGCGACCGTAAGGGAGCGGTGCAGTTGTGCACGCAGCCCCACGGCACCGCTCCCTTACGGTCGCGGCTCTGATGTGCCCACCTGCGGCCGTGCCTGGTCGGCCGCCTTGACCATCGCCACGATGCCGGCCGTGGCCCGGCTGGGTGCCATGTTCTCGCGCCGTTGCGAAGGCGTGGTCGCGCGACACGGGGGGCACGCTTTCGCAAGCGAAAGCATGGCACCCCGCCGCCAGGTCGGGGGCGGCGGGGCCGATTTCGGAGGCAAAAGCGCCAAGTAAAGCGGCAAGACGCTCCAGCGGTTGTGCGGAAGCAACTGTCTTTTCAGCGGTTACGTCGGGGAAGCAACGGCCTTCCAGCCGTAGGTTCCAGGTTCGAGTCCTGGCAGGCGCGCCAGTAAGTTTCGGCGGGACGGGGGCAGTTACTCTGCCGCTGCCGGGACGGGGTCAGGCTATTGCCCGGTCCCTGGCGTAGACCTTCCTGCCGCCGACGTAGGTGGCCAGCGCTTCCAGGCGGCTTGGCCCCGGTGGGGAGTGCGGAGTGCGGAATGAAGGCAAGCGGCTGTGCACGGTTCACTCCGCATTCCGCACTTCTGCGCGGCCGTGCCACACGTGCCACGGAGGTTTACGCCAAAGACGCCAATCACGTACGGAGACCCACCGCGCAGCGCTCGAGTGCTACAGGCCGAGGTCGCCGGGAGTCCGCGGCGGAGGCGCGGCGGGTCCGTCCCGCTTCGCCTCGTCGAAGACCGGCGTTCCGTAGGGGATGGCCGGCTTGCCTGCCGCGGCGGCGCCGGCGGCCATGATGACCCAGCCGCCGCCCTGCCGGGCCAGGACCATGCGCTGCCTCTCGACGCGGTCGGCGAAGCCGACTTCCACGTCCAGGGCGGCCTGGTCGGGCGGGGCGCCCGTGGCGGCGGTAATAGCGAGCGTCTTGACGCCCGCGACGGACGCGCGCAGGCTCCGGCGGAACTTCTCGGCGCCCAACTGAGCGCGGCTTTCCTGGAGCGACGCCCGGAGCGGTCCGCCCACGAGCGCCAGGTACGCGCCGTCGTCACCGCGTTCGGCCGCCGTGAAGAGGGCGTTGACGGCGGCCTCGGGCGTCTCTGGCCGCACCTGGCGCCCGCGCAGCGCAATCGCCGCCGCCACCAGCGCCGCCGCCACCGCCAGGGGAAGAACGTACCGCTTCACTGTTTGCCCTCGATGATGCCCAGGTCCAGGCCGGGCCGGGCAGGCGGGTCCAGGATGATCTTGACGAGTCGCGGCAGGACCTCCTCGGCCATTTCAAGCACCAGCCGCCGTGCGGTGACCTGGCGGTCCGCGGTCAGGCGTGCGGCCACATGGCGGAAGCGGTCGGCGTCGCCGCGGGCCTTGGTGGCGGTCTCTTCGGCGTAGCCCTGTGCTTCCAGGAGGATGCGCTGGGCCTCGCCGCGTGCCTGCGGCAGAAGGCGGTTGGCGTAGCCCTGCGCCTCGTTGACGGCCCGCTGGCGGTCTTCGCGGGCGATGGTTACGTCGCGGAAGGCCTCGGCCACCTCGGGCGGCGGGGCCGCGATCTGGAGCGTCACGGCGGTCACCTGGACGCCCGCGCCGTGGCGGTCGAGCGCGGCCTGGGCAGCCTGCTGGACTGCGTTCTGGATGGCAACGCGCTCCACGGTCAGGATGTCGTCCACCTTCATCGCGGTGAGGATGGATGCAAGCGCCGACGCGGCCAGGTCTTCGACCAGGGCGGGCACGTCTGCGGCTTGGAACAGGTATGCCCGCGCGTCGGCCACGCGGTACTGGACGACGGCCGACACGACCAGCAGGTTCCGGTCGCCGGTAAGGTTCTCGGCCTGCTGGGGCGCGGCCGCGCGGCCGAGGGAGCGGTCAAGCGCTCCTGCGCCCGCCGTGACGCGCTTCAGTTCCGCCGTGCGCACGCGGGTTACCTCATCCAGGCCGTAGGGCAGGCCGACGTGCAGGCCTGGGCCGCGAAGGTCGGGCAGCATGCGGCCGCAGCGCCGGACGACGGCCTGCTCGTTCGGCTCGACGGTATAGACGCCCGTTGCCGCGCAGGCCAGGACGAGGCCGGCGGCAATCAGGAGCCAGCCGCGGCGCCGGCCCGGCGGCGCGCGGTCGGCGGGCGGCGCGCGAGGAGGCATACGGAGATGGTCGTGGCTACGGGACACCGTCGGCCTCCGGTCTTAGGGCGGGCGGCGGCACGGCGGGGGGCGCTGGCTTTTTCGCCCGCGGCGCGGCTGGCGCCTGGGCGGACGGCGCCGGTGGCTGCGCGCGTGGCGGCGAGCCGGGCGCTGCCGCTGGCGGCGGGCCGGGCGGCTGCGCGCCGGATGGCTGCGCCGCAGGGGCGTCGCCGAGGGCGGCCTCGCGCGTCAGGAACCGCAGCAGGTCCGAGTCGGCCGACAGCACCACCGTCGTTTTGTCGTCGAGGAACTTGCGGTATGCCTCCAGGGTGCGGACGAGTTCGTAGAACGGGAGGTCCTGCTGGTATGCCTCGGCGTAGATGCGTGTAGCCTCGGCGTCGCCCTGGCCTCGGATTTTTTCGGCCTCGGCGTACGCCTTGGCGAGCGTGACGGTGCGCTCGCGGTCGGCCGTGGCGCGGATCTTCAGGGCCTCCTCCTCTCCCTCGGCGCGGTACTGGCGTGCGATGCGGCTGCGCTCAGCCCGCATCCGCGCAAAGACGCTGTCGCGGACCTGGGCGGGCAGGCTTACGCGCTTCAGCCGCACGTCAACGATGCCGATGCCGTACGCTGCTGCGGAGCGCTGCGCGCAGCGCCCGGCCACAGCGGCGACGATCTCGTCCAGGCGGTGGACCTGGGGCTGCGTGGAGACGAGGGCCTCGACGGGGTTGCGGCCGACCTCGGCCGCCAGTTCGGACCACACGATGTCGTGGAGGCGGGCCTCGGCGCCGGCGAAGTCGCCGACCGTCTCGATGAACTTCTGCGGCTCCTCGACGCGCCAGCATACAAACATATCAAGGTCGATATTCTTCTTCTCCCTGGCCAGGAACTCCGAGGGCCGCGGGTCGTAAATCTGAATCCGCCGGTCGATGCGCAGCGCCGACTGGTACGGCATCTTGAAGTGAAGCCCCGCCTCGCGGAGCGTGCTGACGGGGCGGCCGAACTGCGTGACGATGACGAACTCCGCCTCGTCCACGAAAACCAGGCTGCGCCAGGCGACCAGCGCGGCCGCGGCAACGAGTAGAATTATCAACAGACGTTTCATGGCGAGGGAGCCCCTTCCCTGGCGGCAGGCGCCGCGGCCGGCGCAGCCGGCGCTGCCGATACGGGCGGCTCGGCCGGGGTCGTCTGCTCGGCCGCAGCGGTCGGTGCGGCGGGCGCCCCGCCGGACATGTCTATAATTCCCTGGCGGCCCAGCCACAGGATGCGCCGGGCCCCCGGCGGAGCGCGGTCCACGATGACCTTGCGCCGGCCGGCCAGGAGTTCCTCGATGGTCGCCAGATACAGCCGCAGGCGCGTTGCCGCCGGAGCCAGGCGCGCCGCAGCCGCCGTTGCGACGAAGCGGGCGGCGCCGCCCTCGGCGCGGGCCACGCGGTCTTCGCCTGCCGCCTCGGCCGCCAGCACGCGGCCGCGCCCCTGGCCGCGGGCCAGCGCCTCGGTCTCGTACTGGTATGCCTCGGCGGTGTTGATGGCGGCGTCCTTTTCTTCCGTGGCGGCGGCCACGTCGCGGAAGGCCGGCACGACCTCCACCGGCGGGTGAACGTCGCCCAGGCACACGGCCTCAACCTGGAAGCCCGCGGCGCAGCGGGCCAGGGCGTCGGCGAGGCGGCGGCTGACGGCCTCCTCGATGTCGGTGCGCTGGGCGGAAAGGATGTCTTCGCTCGTCCGGCCGGACATCTCGGCCCGCAGCGCCGCCTCCGCCTCGGCACGGACGAGGGCGTCCCACTTGTCGGCCCCGTCGGGCAGGGCGGGACCCACCACGAAGAGTGCCGCCAGGGGGTCTCGCACGCGGTAATGAATGACCAGGTTCGAGTCGGCCATGGCCTCGTCGCCGGTCCAGACGGTGGCCTCGTCGGCCTGGCGCTCGTAGCGGCCGCCGCGGTGCTGCACGTTCCACTCGTAGGTGGGCGGCTCGGCGAAGACGCCCGGAATCGTGCGGAATCCGATTTCCACGCGGCGGCGCTCGTCGGGCCGCACCGTGTAATGCCGGCCGAACGGATACGGCAGCCGGTAGTGGAGGCCCGCCGGTTCGGCGGCGTCCACGATGCGGCCGAAATGCTGGACGACGGCCACCTCGCCGACGCGCACAATGTGAAGGCCGCTGAGGGCGTAGAGGACGGCCGCCGCGGCGGCCGCGGCGGCCAGGATCGGGCGTCGCCGCCGCGCAACCGCCCGGCCGACGCCCGCTGCGCGCGACCGCCAGCGCTCGCGGTCCACCAGCAGGCGCATCGAGTTCAGCACCACCGTAAGCGAACTTACCTGGTGCAGCACGGCGCCCTCGACCGGGCCGATGTAGCCCAGCGACGCCGCCGCCACGGCCAGTGCGTTAAAGACCAGCGCGAAGCCGAAGATGTTCTGCCAGATGATGCGAAGAGTCTTGCGGCCGAGGGCGACGGCGTCGGCCACCTTCGCGAGGTCGCTCCCCACGAGGACCACGCCGGCGGAGGCGATGGCCACGTCTGTGCCGATGTCGGCCATGGCTATGCCGACGTCGGCCGCCGCCAGCGACGGCGCATCGTTTATGCCGTCGCCGACCATGGCAACCGGGCCGGCCTCGCGCTGTATGGCGCGCACGGCCTCGACCTTCTGCGCCGGCAGCAGGCCGCCGCGGGCGTCGTCTATGCCGAGCGTCCTGGCAACCGCCTGTGCCGCCGCCGCATGGTCGCCCGTCAGCATCGCCAACCGCGCGACGCCCAGGCCGCGCAGGCGCTCCAGGGCCTGCCGCGACTCGGGCCGCACGGTATCCTCCACGCCCACGGCCCCGATGACCTCCTGGCCGCGAGCCACCAGCACCACGGTGCAGCCCGCGCGGCCGAGGCCCTCGGCGCGCGAGAGGAACTCATCGGGCAGGCCGACCCCGGACTGCTGAAGGAATCGGACGTTGCCGACTCGCATGAGCGCGCCTTCGACCGCCGCCTCCGCGCCCAGGCCGGGGCTGGCCTTGAAGCCGAGCGCTTCGGGCAGCGCGAGGCCGTCGCGGCGGGCCTGCTCCACCAGTACGCGGCCGAGCGGGTGCTCGGAGCGCTGCTCCACGGCCGCCCCCAGGCGCACGACTTCGGCCGCACTGTGGCCGGGGGCGGGCGCCACCTGCCCGACGCGCAGTCGCGCCAGCGTAAGCGTGCCGGTCTTGTCAAACACGACGCTCCGCAGGCGGGCGAGCGTCTCAAGCACGGCGCCGCCCTTCACGAGGACGCCCCGGCGTACCAGCGCCCCGATGCCCGCCGCGATGGCCGTCGGCGTAGCCAGCACCAGCGCGCACGGGCAGGCCACCACCAGGACGGCCACGGCGCGCGTCGCATCGCGCGTGAAGTAGTACGTTGCGGCGGCGGCGGCCAGGACGACGGGCACGAAGAAGGCGGCGTAGCGGTCGGCCAATCGCTGGGTGGGCGCCCGTGCGGCCTCGGCCTCTTCCACCAGGTGGATGATGTGCTCCAGGGCCGTATCGGCGCCGACGCGCTCGGCGGCGATGTCGAGCGCCCCGTGCACGTTGATGGTTCCGGCCAGGACCTCGTCGCCGGGGGCCTTGTCGGCGGGGACCGGCTCGCCGGTCATCGAACTCTGGTCCACGGAGGAATGGCCGGCCAGGACGCGGCCGTCGGCGGGGATGCGGTCGCCGGGGCGGACGAGGACGATGTCGCCCGGCCGCACGTCGCGGGCGGGAACGACCTGCTCTTGGCCGTCGCGGCGGACTCGGGCCTGCTGCGGCCGAAGGCCCAGCAGCGCCGCCACGGCGGACCGGGTGCGCCCGACGGCGAAGTGCTCCAGCGCCTCGCCGATGAGCATGATAAATACGACCTCGGCCGCCACCGCGTACTGGCCGATGTAGAGCGCCGCAAGCGCCGCCAGGCCCACCGCCAGGTCGGCCGAGATCTGCCGGCGCGCAAGGGTCCTGGCGGCCCCCAGGAAGATGGGGAACCCGCCCGCCAGCGCCGCCACCAGCGCCAGGTCGAAGCCGTAAACGCCCGTCACCGACCCCGTCAGGTAGGCCGCCAGCGCCGCGCCCACCAGGACCGTCAGCGCCAGGTGGCGCCGGTGAGGGTCGTAGATGAGTTCATGCCACATGGGTCAAGGGCCCGGGGCCCGGAATCCGCCGCGACTCATGATCAACTCGACGTGGCGCGGCGGGTCTCCCGACCCGCCGCGCTGCGTCACGGCTTGTAGGTGATCCACATGGGCGACGCCCACACCAACTCGCCGTCCGCCTGTTCGCCGCGCACGTAGTAGTAACTGGTCTTGCCGGGCTCGGGGGCGAAGTCGGTCCACTGGAACTGGACCTCGGCCTTGTTCGGTTCGGCGGTGTGCACGTAGTTGCCGTCCTTGATGATGTGGACCTTGGCCAGCGGCGCCGTGCCGGTGAGTTTGACGGCGAGAGTGGGCTTGGAGGCCAGGGTGAACTCGTCGCCCATGAAGTGGTCGCCGCAGCGGACGTCGGCGATGATGTTGTCCGTGGCGCCGTACACGTGGCGGGCCTTCAGCGCCGCGAAGATGGCCTCGCGCGTGAACGCCTCGGCCCACACGTTGCAGTAACTTATGTGGACCGACACGTGGTCGCTGGACGACTGGAAGCCCAGGCGGTATCCGCGCTTGAGCGCCAGCGAGACGAAGCCGTACGGACGCCAGCCGCCGATGGAGTTCTCCGCGGTGTTGGAGCGGGGCGCCCCCGGCATCTCGTAGTTCTGGCGGCAGCCCTGGTAGATTTCGACGACGGGCTCGACCTTGGGGCTCCAGTCTCGCCAGTCTGTGCCCATGTCTGTGCCGCTGGTGTGGCTGGCGCAGATGCCGTCGAACTGGGCCAGGTAGCGGTAAAGGAGCAGCGAGTCGGGGGAGTTGGGGCGGTCGGCTTCGGGCGCCAGGTCGTCCATGGCCCTGCCTTGCCCGGCCCTGAGCCTGGGCAGGCAGCGCACGCCGCGCGCCGCGAAGATGGGGTTGCGGTGCCCGTCAGGGTAATTGCACGAACGCTCGTAGGAGAACATGGGGGCGAAGGCGCCCGGAACGGCGAAGAGGTCCGTCGTCTTCTGGGTTATCCACCAGGGGTACTCGCGGCCGCCGTTGTCGTGGTCGCCGTTGCCGATCCAGTCGTGCGCCGCGGCATCCAGGCCGTACCGCCACATATCCATAAGCATGCCGTCGCCGGCCCCGTCGGAGGAGATTTCGGTGTGGCGGTGGAACTCGCCGCGAAGGAGGCGGAGCGTCTTTCCGCCCACTTCGGCGCGGGCGGCCCGTGCCCTGGCGACGGCGGCGGCCTCCGCGGCCAGTTCGGCGGGCATGGGCGGCGGCGCCTCGGCGGCGGCCGGCTCCAGTTTCGCCGGGGCGGCGGCCGATGCGAGCGGACCGAGAACCACGGCCGCCAGTTCGCTGTTCACCAGGTCGGGCCAGCGTTTCTCGACCTTGCCCTGTTCGACCGTCTGCCCCTGCTTCGCCAGTTCCTGTACGAACCACTGGGGCAACTGTGCGGCCTGCTTTGCGCGGCCGTCGGCGGCGGCAATCAAGAGGACCTCGCCGCCGGGCCGGGCCACGAGCGCCGGCCGGCTGTCGAGCGTGTTGTCGGTGCCCGAGCAGAGGATTTCGCCCGACCACTTGTCGCCCTCGTAGTATGCGGCGAACTCGTGCCAGACGGAGCCGATGTTCACGCGCACGAGGTCGCGCGACGAGCGGCAGGCGAGCCAGATGCGGCCCTTCGAGTCGGCGGCCAGGCGGGGCAGCGAGAGTTTGACGGCGGCGGGCTTCCCGCCGCGAGGCCCGGCCGGGGCAAAGGCGGTGTCAGGCTCCGCCGCCGGCCGCAGCAGGCGGCCCTGCTCAAGCACGCGGACCTCGACCGTGCGGGCGCTGTAGAGCACCGCGCCGTTCTTTTCGAGTGCCCCCCAGTCCTTGCCCCATTTTTCGAGGCCCTTTTCGTAGGCGATCCACAAGCGGTTGGACGGGTCGAATGTTACGGCCGGGCTGACCTCCTGGCCAAGCGAGGTTGCCACCGCCACCGGCTCGCCCCACTTGCCGCCGGACCAGACGCGGGCGTACACGTCGTAGTTGCCGTTCTGGTACGAGTCCCAGGCGACGGCCACCTGTCCGTCGGTCGAGGCGGCGACGGCGGGTGTCCACTGGTTGCCTGGCGAGCCCGAGACGATCATCGGGTCGCTGAACCTGGCCCCGTCCTGCCGCGCGGCCAGGATGTCGGAATTGCCGCCGCGGAACGCCTGCCAGGCGACCCACGCGCGGCCGTCGCGGTCTGTGGCGGCGGCGGCGAAGACGTCCGGCTCGGGCGTCCTGGTGAGGCGCAGTTCGTCGGACGCGATGTCGCCCTTGAAGGAGCGCGCGAAGAGGTCCCACTGGCCGTCGCGCTTGGCGGTCCAGAAGACCCAGGCGTCGCCGGACTTGTCGACGGCGACGGCGGGTCGGAAGACGTCGCCGCCGGCGGGCGTGACGGCAATCGGGCCGGACCACTCGTTGCCCTTCAGGCGAAGGAGCATGACCTGGTCGCCGCCGGTGGGCTGGCTGAGGTTCGAGATGTCCTTGGGGTCTTCCGCAAACGCGCCTGTCGCGGCGCGGAAGTCCTTGCCGTGCGTGAAGGCGACATAGGCCACGTACAGTGTGCCGTCGGCTGCCTGTGCCGCCGCCGGGAAATCGTCTTCCGTGGGGGCCGACAGGATGATGGATGAGGGCGCGACCCGGACCACTCGGGCCAGGCCGCCCAGGCGGGGCAGGGCGGCGCCGGGGGGCACGTCGGCCAGGCGGACGCTGAACGCGCCCTGCTTCGTGTCAAACTTGAGTTCTGCCCCTTCCGTAACGTCGGCCAGTTCGACCAAGAGGGCGCTGTCCTGGAGGGGCATGGCCTCGTGCCCGCGCTTGCGCTGCTCCGAGTTCCACGGGATGGCCCGGCGCGTTGTGACCTTCCACGACGTGCCCTCGATGACGTCGCGCGGGTCGCCCGACCAGGACCGCAGCCCCGCCAGCCGCGCGCCGGCCACGCTCAGGCTGCCGTCCCACTCCGTGGCCTCCTTGGCGGCGGCCTGGCCCTTGCTCCTGAGGTCCACGCGCAAGAGCACGCGGTTGGCGGGAAGCGGGCCGGTGGTGACCGTGTCGGGCAACCGGCCTTGAGAATCTGACGGTTGCGCCGCGGGGGCGGCCTTGCCTGCCTTGGCCGCCTTGGCGCGTGCAGCGCCGGCCGTTACGGCCTGGGCGGCCAGCCATCCCAGCACCGTGGCTGCGGCGATGCACGTTGCTGCCAAAACCAACCGTGGACGTTTCATGGGATTGCCTCCTGAGATATCTGGACCGTGCAAGGGCGCAGAGCCGAATGCCATGCTTTCGCTTGCGAAAGCGTGTGCCCCGGGGCGTACCACCATGCTTTCGCAACGGCGCGAAAGCATGCCACCGCCCGCGCCCCGCAGGCTAGTTAACCCTTCGGAGGGAGCCGACGCTAGAGTTTTTTCTGCGGGCCGCGCGAAACCGAGGTCTCCCGCAGGCGGGGGGCAAGTCTACTCCGCGCCGAACCACACGGGGCTCGACCAGGCGATTTCCTCGTCCTTCTGGACGACGCGGACGTAGTAGTAACTGCGGCCCGGGAGCGGGTCGCGGTCGGAGAAGGCCAGGTCGCACGCCTTGCCTTCGGGCTTGTGGCAGTGGATGAACTGGTTGTTGCGGCAGACCTCGATGCGGTCGATGTCGGCGGGGCAGCGGACGCGGATTTCCAGGGGCACGGGCCGGGGGGCGGGCGCTGCGACCTTCTCGCCCATCAGGCGGCCGGCCACGCGCACGTCGAGGAATATCTTGGCGGCCGTCGTGCCGTAGCACCGGCGTGCGCGGAGGGCGTCAAGTATGGCCTCGCGCTTAAGTTCCGGTGCGAACACGCACGCCTTTCCGTACCCGCCGCCGTGGTCGGGGCTGGCGATGACGCCGATGACTATGCCGCGAGCCCAGGCATCCTGGAGGAAGTGGCCGGGCTGGGGCACGGTGCGCTTGGCCTCGCGGGGCGTGCCCTTGTACTCGTATGAGCCGCGGGTCTGAAAGATTTCGGCCACGGGCTGGGCCTTTTCGTCCGTGAAGTCCCAGTCTGTGGGCACGTTGCCGGTGTCGGCCAACTGGTGGGGGATGTGGACGAAGTTGGCGTTCATCTTGCGCAGGTCTTCCCACACCTGGGCGGGCGTCTGGCGGTTGCGGGCGTTCCACCAGCGGGGGAAGTACGGGTCGGCGAAGACCAGGTTGCGGTGGCCGTAGAACCCGTACGGGTGCTTCTCGCTGTATTCCTCGAAGGTCGAGGTCCACTCCTCGGCCAGGAAGGTGAGGAAGCGGCCGGGGTCGTCGTTCGTGCGGGCCAGTTTGGCCGTGTAGTTCCACAGGTACGGGCACTGGTTGTAGCCGTGGTCGGTGGCGCAGGCGAAATCATGGACGGCGATGTCGCGCATATGCTGATAACTTTCATCTATGGTCTGGTCGCCGGCGCGGTTGCACTGCGAGACGTCGGTGTGCTCGTGAAGGTCGCCGTAGAACAGTCGCAGCGTGCGGCCCTGGTAGGTGATGCTGCTTGGGGCCGAGTCTTCGCCGCGGGCCGCGCGAAGGGCAGCGACCTCGAACGCCTCGGCCGACTCGGCCAGGCGCGCAAGTTTCAGCGGCGCCGGCGGCGGGGGCGAGCCTGTGTCCATGACCGAAAGAAGAACGTTGCACGCCGCCTGCTCAGTCGCCTGTTTCTCGTCGGGCCAGGTCGTCAGCGTGTCGGCCTGGTGGCAGACTATCGCGCGGCCGCCGTCCAGGACCAGTCCGGGCCGCCGGTCCAGGCGCCGCGGGCCGCCCACCGTGACCGGCGCGAGCCAGCGGTCCCCGGCCAGGCAAATCAACCGTGTCTCCCACGCCCGGTTCTGGCCGACCAGGTATGCGAGCCACAGACGCCCGTCGGCGTCGAAGGCGGCGGCGGGTGCCTCGCTCCAGTCCTGGAGCGGCGGCTTCGCCTGCGCGAGGACGGGGGCCTGGAGCCCGTCCGGCGTCACCTGCGCCACCATCAAGTGCCGCCCGACGGTCGCGCCGATGCGGTACTGGTTTATCTGTGCGTTTTCATAGACGAGCCAGAGTTCGCCGCCGCGGGCAAGGAGCGTCGCATGACGGTCGATGGTGGGGGCCTTCGTCAGGCGCGTCTCCGGGCCCCACGTGCCTGCGGCCGCGCGGCGGCAGAGGTAGATATCGTAGTTATGTTCACGGAATGAGTGCCACGCCACGGCCACCTCGCCGGAGGCGAGCGCCGCCACGGACGGCGCGTACGACGAGACGCCGGCGGGGCTGAGGACCTCCGCCTCGGACGCCTTGCCGCCGGCCAGGCGTGCCGCGAAAACCTGTCGGGAGCCGCCGCGGCTGGATTCCCACGCCACGTGGAGCGTTCCGCCGTGCCACGCGCCGGCGGGCTTGATGTCTGCGGCCGGGTGCGCCCCTACGGCCGCAGGGCGGCCGGGGCCCTGCGGGCCGCACTCCACGGCGTAGATGTCCCAGTTGCGGTTCACCTCGGCCGCGTACAGAAGGACGACCTTCTGCCCCGCCGCCACCAGGGCCGGGCCGAGGACGTAGGTGTCTTTGCCGCCGACGACCTGCCATGCGCCCTCGCGGGCCAGGCCCTTGTCCTGCGGCCGGAATCGGGCCACCTGGAGCGTGTCGGCCCCGTCGCGGAAACTGACCCAGGCGACATAGATGGAGCCGTCGTCGGCCCGTGCCATGGCCGGCTCGTCATTGAAGCCCGCGCCGGCCGAGACGTCGATGACCGCCGGCTTGGCCGTCTCGTAGAGCGCCAGGTCGTCAATCCAAATGCGGCCGCCCGCGGCGCCGCCGAAGGTGGAGGGGGCGATGATCTCCAGGGTGAGTGTGCCGTCGGCGCCGGCGGACACCTCGGCGGCGTAGCGCTGCCACCTGGGGGTCAACTTGTCCCACACCATGGCCCGCTGGCGCACGTCGGATTTGGGCTGATAGTAATATAGCGCCAGCCGCACATCGCCGGTGGCGCGGGCGTACACCTCGAACTCGTAGCGGCGGTCGGCCCTGACGGGGATGCGGCGGATCAACTTCAGTGCGCGGTCGGGCGCGGCCAGTTCGGCCGTCAGGCAGGCTTGGCCGGAGCGGGCCTGCCTGGGGTCCGCCAGGAGCGTCTGCTGTGGGTCGGCGGTCCATCCGGTAAGCCCCTCCTCGAAGCCGCCGCCCGGCAAAATGTTGACCGGTTCGGCTGCGCGGGCCGGCCGGCCTCCGGCCGCAAGAAATGCAATCAGCCCGACCGCGACGGCGGCAAGGTTCGTGCGTTGCATGGCCGATTCCTCCCGTTCTGCTTCGCGCAGCCCGTAGCGCGGGGCCTTGTGCCCTGCGCCGACTGCGCAGGGGACAAGCCCCTGCGCTACATTGCGCGCCCGGCGGGCCGCACGTGGCCCGCCTGTGGCGGGCCTGCATCGCCCATATGGTAACCCCCTGCCGCACGGAAAATGAAGCAAGATTTCGGGGCGTGCGTCTTTTCTGTTGTTTTCGGCCGGCTCCGCCGGTACCTTGCCGTCATCGAGGGCGGAAAGGAGGCGGGCCATGCGTATCGCAAGATGGATATGCGTTTTCGCGGCGGCGGGCGCGGTGCTGGCGGCCGGCTGCAAGGGCCAGGGCGAGGGCGAGAAGGCCGGCGGCGGAAAGATGCTCCTGGCGTTCGTCACCAACAACACGTCGGACTTCTGGACCATCGCGCGGGCCGGCTGCAACAAGGCCGTCGCGGAACTGCCGAACGTGCAACTTGAGTTCCGTCTGCCCGACGGAACCGCGGCCGACCAGAAGCGGATCATGGACGACCTGCTTACGAAGGGCGCTGCCGGCATCGCCATCAGCCCTGTTGACCCGGCCAACCAGACGCTCACTCTGAACGAGGTGGCAAAGCGGACGCTCCTGCTTACGCAGGACAGCGACGCCCCCACCAGCGACCGCGCCTGCTACATCGGCACCGACAACGTGGCCGCCGGTCGGCAGGCTGGCGAACTCATCAAGCAGGCGCTGCCGGACGGCGGCAAGATCGTCGTCTTCGTCGGCTCGCTCGACGCCCAGAACGCCAAGGACCGCTTCGCCGGCATCAAGGAAGTCATTCAGGGCGCCAAGATTGACATCCTCGACGCCCGCACCGACGACACCGACCGCGTCCGCGCAAAGGCGAACGTCCTGGACGCCATCGTCAGGTACTCCGACGTGGCCTGCCTGGTGGGCCTGTGGAGTTACAACGGCCCGGCCATCCTGAACGCCGTGAAGGAGTCCGGCAAGGTCGGCAAGGTGAAGATCGTGTGCTTCGACGAAGAAGACGAGACGCTCCAGGGCGTCCGCGACGGGGCCATCTTCGCCACTGTCGTGCAGCAGCCGTACGAGTTCGGGTACCAGGCCATCAAGATAATGGCCCGCGTGGCCGGGGGCGACAAGTCGCTGATTCCTGCCAGCAAGCAGATCATCGTCCCGACGCTGGCGATTACGAAGGACAAGGTGGACGAGTTTGCGGCCAGGCTGAAGGTGCTGCGCGGACGGTAAGGCGGGGACGGGCATCCTGGGGCCGGCCCCCTGGTATCGCATGTGGCACGGCCGGCTTGTCCGGCCGTGGGGGAAGCCGCGGCGCACCGCCCACGGCCGGACAAGGCGGTCGTGCCACACCCGGCCGAGAAACAGGTTCTGATCCGAAGGATTCTGTAGTGCCATCTGCGCTCCTGGAAGTTCAGGGCATCACGAAGCGGTTCCCCGGCGTTCTTGCGCTGGACAACGTGAGCCTTGCTGTGGGCGCCGGCGAGGTCGTCGGCCTGATCGGCGAGAACGGGGCGGGCAAGTCCACGCTGATGAACATCCTGGGCGGCGTCATCCAGGCCGACGCTGGCAGCATCCGACTTGACGGCCGGGCCGCAGCCATCCGCACCGTTTCCGACGCCATCGCCTTGGGCATCGGCTTCATCCACCAGGAACTGAACGTCCTGGACAACCTCGACGTGGCGGGCAACATTTTCCTGGGGCGCGAGCCTGTGTGGGGCGGCCCCCTGCGGCTGGTCAGCCGCCGCGAGATGTTCACCCGCGCCGAAGAGTTCCTCAAGCGCCTCGGCCTGGATATCCCCGGCAGCACGCCCCTGGGGCAACTGTCGCTGGCGCATCAGCAGATGGTCGAGATCGCCAAGGCCCTCTCGCAGGATGCGCGCCTCATCATCATGGACGAGCCGACCAGCGCGCTTACGCTCTCGGAGACGGAGCGCCTGCTGGTCACCGTGCGCGACCTCAGGGCCCAGGGGGTGAGCATCATTTACATCTCGCACCGGCTGGGCGAGATGGGACGGTGCGCCGACCGCGTGGTCGTTCTGCGCGACGGGCGGAACGCCGGCGAACTCGGCCGCGGCGAAATCAACCACCAGGCGATGGTGCGCCTGATGGTCGGCCGCGACCTCCAGGACTGGTATGTTCACGGTTCCGGTGCGAAGGCGCCGCGGTACTTCGAGGTGCGCGGGCTGCGGACGCGAGCGCATCCGGCGTGCGAGGTTAGTTTCGACGTGGGCCGCGGCGAGGTGCTCGGCCTGGCGGGCCTGGTGGGCGCGGGGCGGTCGGAGGTGGCACAGGCGATCTTCGGCGTCGATGCCCCCCTGGCCGGGGAGGTGCGCCTGGAGGGCAAGACCGTACGCATCCAGAGCGCGCGCGACGCCATCCGCGCTCGCATCTACCTTGTGCCGGAGGACCGGCGCAGGGCCGGCCTTGTCACCGAGATGACCGTCCGCGAGAACATCACGATGCCCGACCTGTGGCGGTACACCGTGGCGGGCCTCGTTCGCGGCGCCAAGGAGACCGCCGCGGCCGGCGCACAGTGCGCTGCCCTTCGGGTCAAGACGCCCTCCGTTGAGGCGAAGGTACTGAACCTGAGCGGCGGGAACCAGCAGAAGGTGGTCCTGGCAAAGTGGCTTGCGCTTGAGCCGAAGGTGCTCATCTTCGACGAGCCGACGCGCGGCATAGACGTGGGCGCGAAGGCCGAGATATACCGCCTCATGCGCGACCTGGCGGAGCGCGGCGTCGCCATCCTCATGATCTCCAGCGAACTGGACGAGATTCTGGGCGTCAGCGACCGCGTAGCCGTAATGCACGAGGGCGCCCTGACGGGCATCCTGGAGCGACGAGAGTGCAGCGAGGAGGCCATCATGCACCTGGCCGTCGGGCAGTGCCCGTTGAGGTCGGCATCATGAAAAAGGAAGTCGGCATATTCGTCCTGCTGCTCGCGCTGTGCGCGGTGGTCTCCATCATGGACCCGCGATTCGTGAGCGCGGCCAACCTTCAGAACCAGGCGCGGCTTATCGGCATGTACGGCGTATTCAGCATCGGCATGGGGGTGGTCATCGTTACGGCGGGGATTGATTTGTCGGTGGGGTCGATCTTTGCCCTCCAGGGCGTTCTTCTTTCAATGATGCTGCGCGAGTGGCACTGGCCGTGGCCGCTGGCGGTTGCGGCCGTCATCGGCGGCACGATGGCCCTGGGGACGCTCCACGGGGCGCTGGTCACGGTGGCCCGCCTTCAGCCGTTCATCGTGACGCTGTGCGGGCTGCTCTTTTACCGGGGGGCGGCGCGGTTCATCGCCAGCGACGAGGCCAAGGGCTTCGGTGCCGAGGGCTTCGGCATGCTGCGCGAACTGGCCACAGGCAGCATCGCGGGCGTGCCGATGCCGTTCGTGGCCCTCGTGGCGATTGCCGTCCTGATGTGGGTGGTGCTGCACCGCTCGGTGTACGGACGGTACCTGTTCGCCGTGGGGCGCAACGAGGACGCCGCGAGGTACTCCGGCATCAACAGTCGCCTTATCATTGCGAGCGCCTACGTTGTGGCGGCGGCGCTGGCGGGCATCTCCGGCATTCTCATCGCGTTCTACACGAACTCCATCTCGCCCTCCGGCCACGGGACGTTCTACGAACTCTACGGCATCGCGGCGGCGGTCCTGGGAGGGTGCAGCCTCAGGGGCGGCGAGGGGTCGGTCATCGGTATCGTCATCGGCACGGCCCTGCTCCAGGTGCTGAGGAACTTGGTGAACCTGCTCGGCATACCGTCGTCGCTTGAGTTCGCCGTGATGGGCGCGGTCATCCTGGCCGGCGTCATGGTGGACCAGGTGCTGATGCAGCGCCGGCAGAGCCGCTTGGCGACCAAGGGCCCGCGCGAGCCGGCCGGCGCACCAAAACGGCCAGGAGAATGTTGAACATTGAATGTTCAATAATCAATATTGAAGTGGCGGACGCAGCCGCCGTTCACTTCATAATTGAAAATTGAGTATTCAATATTCAACATTCTCCTTGACTTTCGGCGATGACCGCGGCCACGAGCGCCACGGCGGCGGTCTCGATGCGCAGCGTCGTGCGGCCGAGGTGAACGGGCAGGAGGCCCGCGCTGCGCGCGGCCGCGCGCTCGACGTCGGTCAGGCCGCCTTCCGGCCCTATCAGCACCGTGAGGCCAACCGGGGGCGGCGCCGTCGCCGGGTGCCATGCTTTCGCTTGCGAAAGCACGCTCTCAGGTTGGCGATGGCCATGTTTTCGCAACGGCGCGAAAGCATGGCACCCAGCGTGGAGAAGTTGCATCACGGCCCGCGCGATGGGCAGGGCGTCGGCGCCCAGGTCGCCGAAGACGCCCGGATGCGCGCCGGCGGCGGCAAGGAAGTCGGCCAGGGGCAGGGGGGCCTCGATCTCCGGCAGCCAGTCGAGCCGCGCCTGCTTGGCGGCCGCGATGCAGCGGCCGAGCCACCGGCCGCGCTTTGCCTCTGAGAACTCGCCCCACCCCGCGATGCTTCGCTCGAACCGCACGGGGGCAAGGGCGGCCACGCCCAGTTCCGTCGCCTTCTCAAGGAGCCAGTCCAGGCGGCTGCCTTTCGGCACGGCAAAGGCGAGACGCACGCGGGGCTGCGGCTGCGCGGCCGGGCCGCCAGCGGCCTCGACGGCGGCAACGACCTCGCCGCGCCGGACGGCGAGGATGCGCGCTCGGGCCGCGCGCCCGCGGCCGTCAAAGAGTTCCGCGGCCGCGCCCGGCCGCACTCGCAGCACATGCGCGGCATGATGAGCCTCGGCCGGCGGCAAGCGGACCTCGCCCGCCTCCGGCAGGTCGGGGACGTAGAATCGCGGCTGGTCTTGCGGCTGGCGCATGGCAGCCCCCGGTGCCCATCGGCCGGGATGAGGTCCCGGCGGTCGAGGCTCACAATAGCACAAAGCCCGCCGCGTGGGAACAACGATAACGATGTATTGCGGGCGGCCGGCCTCTGAAAGAGCGACTGAGTTTCCTGTTGACGGCGCCCGGTCCGTGGTGTACAGGAAGGTGTGTAGAAGCCGTCGTCCGCGAGAAACCATGTGACTGCGGCCGCAGGTGCGCGGCGTGCCGCAGGGGGGTACGGCCATGGAAGTCCCCAGCGAGAGGCTCCGCCAGCAACTCCAGGCCGCGCACCCGGGCCTGTACGCGGCGCTCTTGCGCAACTGGCAGGTGGCGTCGGACGAGTGGCTGCCGGCGCTGGGGGCGAAGAGCGACTCGTTCAACTCCTATCCGCACATCCGCAACGTCGAACA
>VGYT01000022.1 GCA_016872895.1 Planctomycetota bacterium | reverse complement strand
GACCGTGCCGCCCTCGCGGGTCTTGAACGGCTTGCCGTCCGGCCCCATCATCGTGCCGAACGCCACGTGGACGAGTTGCACGTGCGGCGGCGCGAAGCCCGCCTGCCGGGCGCACTCGAAGACCATCTGAAAATGCAGCGACTGCCGCGCATCCACCACGTAGAGGATGCGGTCGGCCCGGGGCGATTTCGGACTTGGAATTTCGGATTTCGGATTGCCCAGTTCCGGGAAGTAGCCCGTGCGGAAGGCCAGGGCCGCCAGGTCGGTCGTCGCATAAAGGTACCCCTCGTCGCTCTTCTGGACAATGAGGGGCAGGGGAGTGCCGTCCTTGGCGACGAACTTCGCTTTGCCCTGCTTGTCTTTGAGAAAGACGCACTGCGCGCCTTCGGACTCGGTCAGGAGGCCCGCGGCCTTCAAATCTGCAAGGACGCGCGGCAAGTCGTCGTTGTATGCCGACTCGCCGCGGATGTCGGCATCGGTAAGGAGGACACCGAGGCGCTCGTATACTCTGCGGCAATGGTCGAGGGAAATCTGGCGGAACTCCAGCCAGCGCTCGTGCGCGTCCGGGTCGCCCGATTGCAGACGTACGACTTCCTGGCGCGACAGTATTGCGAAGCCGGGACCGCTGTCGAACCACAGTTTTGCCTGCTGGTAGAAATGTTCGAGGTCCTTAAGTTCGTACTTTGCGTCAGGGCTCTGTGCGGAAAGAGCCGCCTTTCGGTTCAGGAGGAAAGCAGCCAGCATTCCGAACTGCGTCCCCCAGTCGCCCACGTGGTTCTGGCGCACGACCGTGTGGCCGGCGAAATCCAGCGTGCGCACGAGCGCATCGCCGATGATGGTCGAGCGCAGGTGGCCGACGTGCATCTCCTTGGCGAGGTTCGGGGCGGAGTAGTCAACCACCACGGTTTCCGGCCGTACTGCGCGCGGCGCGCCGAGGCGGTCTTCCGGCTTGTCAGGGTTGATCAGCCCGAGTTGTTCGGCAACCCAGGCAGGCTTAAGGCGCAGGTTGATGAAACCCGGGCCGGCGATTTCGGGTTTCTCGCAAAGGTCCGCCACGTCCAGCCGCGCCGCCACGGCCGCGGCCACGTCGCGCGGCTTCTTCCTGAGTTGTTTCGCAAGGGACATGGCGCCGTTGGCCTGGTAATCGCCGAAGCGCGGGTCCTGCGCCGGGACGACGATGGCCGGGGCCTCAGCCGCATCGGGGAAGGCGGCCCGCATGGCGGCCGCGACGCGGTCGTCCAAGATGTGCTGGATGTTTGGCATGTCGAACAGCGCTGACGGTGGCACAAATGCTACGGTTGGTGCGGCAGCGGCGGCTCTTCGGGCCGGGGTCTCCAGCCGCGCTGCCAGTTGACGCGCGGGGCGTCGCCCCAGAGGAGTTCCAGGTCGTAGAACGCGCGCGATTCGGCGGCGAAAACGTGGACGACGACGTCCACGTAGTCGATAAGGAGCCAGCGTGCGGCCTCGTCGCCCTCCATGGTCTGGAGGCCTTCGACGCCGAAGGGCCGCTGTCCGATGGCCGCGGCGGCCTCCAGGGCGCGCTCGGCCGCCGCGCGCATCTGCCTGGGCGACGTGCCCGTGGCCACAACGAAGAAGTCGGTGACGGGCGAGAGGTTCCTGAGGTCCATCACGGCCACGTCGCGGCAGCGGTTCTCGGCGCACACGCGCGCCATGGCCACGGCCAACCGACGCGCGGTAAGTTTACGCTTGGACATTACCTTGCCAGATGGTCCCATCCGATGCGAAGCCACGAGCCGACGAGCGGGCCGAACCTGACAATGAGACCGGCGAAGACCACGCCGACCATGCTCATCAGTTTGATGAGGATATTGAGCGAGGGTCCGGAGGTGTCCTTGAACGGGTCGCCCACCGTGTCGCCCACGACGGCGGCCTTGTGCGGTTCGGACCGCTTGCCGCCGTGATGTCCCTGCTCGATGTACTTCTTGGCATTGTCCCACGCGCCGCCGGCGTTGGCCATGAAGACGGCCACGGCGAACCCGCCCGTCAGGCCCCCCACGAGCAGGCCCAGGACGCCGCCGACGTCCAGCAGCAGGCCGACGGCAACGGGGGCGATAATCGCCAGGAGGCTCGGAAAGACCATTGCCCGCTGGGCGCCCTGCGTGGCGATCTCCACGCATCGGGCATAATCGGGCTTGGCCGTGCCTTCCATGATGCCGGGGATGGCGCGGAACTGGCGGCGGACCTCGTCAATCATGCGTCCGGCCGCGCGGCCGACGGCCTTCATCGTGAGCGCGCAAAAGACAAACACGAGCATCATGCCGCCGAAGACTCCCACCAGGTAGTTCGGATTCATCGGCGTAACGCCGAAGTGCCGCATGAAGTCGAGCATGCCGGCCTGGTGCGTACCGATGTCGGCCAGTTCATTCTTGGCGAGTTCTCCCGCGGCCACCGGCACAAGGTACACCACGTTCCTCCCGTCTTCGTTGAACACGGCGTGGGTGACCCCCGGGGGCGCCTCGCGGGTCACGGTGTTTTCCGCCTTGCCCGGCGCCTGGATATAGGCGACGGTGGCCATCATCTTCTGCTGGCGCGTGGCGGCCTCGGGGGACACGTACTGGGCGAACTTGCCGAAGCCCAGCGCGTGAACGCTCGATTGTGACCCTGCCGTGCAGACGTAGGCGGCCGCCGCCTCGCGGTGCATGCCGATACGGGTCTCTTCAACGAAGGCCGCCAGCAGCGCCAGGGCCGTCAGGGCCGCGCTGCCGATGGCGAAGCCTTTTCCGGTGGCGGCGGTCGTGTTGCCGAGGGCGTCGAGGGCGTCGGTGCGATTGCGGACTTCCGGCGGCTGATGGGTCATCTCGGCGTTGCCGCCGGCATTATCGGCAATCGGGCCGTAAGCGTCGGTTGCAAGGGTGATGCCCAGGGTCGAAAGCATGCCCACGGCGGCGAGCGAGATGCCGTAGAGGCCCATTGAGATGTCGTGGAATCCGCCGGGAAGGCCGAACGCCACGATCATCGCCGCGGATACCGCAAGTACGGGAATCCACGTCGAGATCATGCCCGTGGCAAGACCGCCGATGACGACCGTGCCGGGTCCGGTCAGCGCCTGCTCGGCCAGCCACCGCGTGGGCTTGAAGGAGGAGGACGTGTACCACTCGGTGGCCTTCCCGATAATGACGCCGCACGCCAGGCCCGCCACGACGCTGCCGAACAGGCTCCACGGCAGGCCGAAGGCGTGGATGACCAGCGCGGTCGCTGGAACAACCAGGGCGCTGGCAAGGAAGATACCGCGGTTCAGCGCCGCCATCAGGGCCTTCATGTCGGCGTCCTCGCGCGTCCGGACGACGAACACGCCCAGGACGGATGCAATAACGCCCAGCCCGGCCAGGACCAGCGGCGCAAGGAGCATGTTCAGCCGGACCGTCTCCTCGCCTTCTGCCGCGGACACGCCGAAGACGGCCGCAACCCCGAGGGCCGATGCCGCCAGGATCGAGGCGCAATACGACTCGAACAAGTCGGCGCCCATGCCGGCCACGTCGCCGACGTTGTCGCCGACGTTGTCGGCGATGGTCGCCGGGTTGCGGGGATCGTCCTCCGGGATGCCGGCCTCGATTTTCCCCACCAGGTCGGCGCCGACGTCGGCCGCCTTGGTGAAGATGCCGCCGCCCACGCGGGCGAACAACGCCTGCGTCGATGCACCCATGCCGAAGCACAGCATGACAACCGTTATCTGCTCCAGCGTCATCGGCTCCCAGCCGATTGCGTCGGCCCAAACGTACCCCCAAATCTGATGGAGAAAATAGAACCAGCCCGAGATGAGCAGAAGGCCCAGCCCCACGACCGTCAGCCCCATCACGGCGCCGGCCCGGAAAGCCACGGTCAATCCGCGGTTCAGGCTGGCCTTGGCCGCGTTGGCCGTCCGTGCCGATGCCTGCGTGGCCGTCTTCATCCCGATGAAACCCGAAAGCAGCGAGAAGAACCCGCCCGTCAGGAAGCCCAGCGGAACCAGCGCATGCTGAACATGCAGCACGAACGCCATCACGGCCAGGACCGCTGCTATGACGATGAACACGATGACCGCAACCTTGTACTGCTGCTTCAGATATGCGTAGGCGCCCTCGCCCACTGCCGCCGCAATCGACTGCATCTCCGCCGACCCCGCCGCCTCCCTCATGACGCTCTTGTAGAAAATGAACGCCATCACCAGCGCGACGGCCGACCCGGCGGGCGCCAGCCACCAGGCAAGCGGCAAAGGCCGCCCGGCGCCGTCAACCCCGGACGCCTCCCCCCGCGGCTCCTGGCTCAAAACCTGCGAAACCAGCAGACACAGGGCGACCAGCATGACTGCGCTCACGAAGTACCGAACCCATCCGGACCCGCTGCATCCCGCTCGAAGTCTCATCCCACAACCTTTCGTGCCCCCCGCGCGGCCGCATTCGCCCGGCCGGCCTCTCCCGGTACAATGAGCACCTCATGCTACGATTGAACCCCCGAAGGGGCAAGCGGAAAATATCGAGAGCGTGGCCCGATTGCTTCCAGCCGCAAGAAAAATCTTGAGGAGGGGCCATCCACAGATATACTATGGGGCTTCGATACGGGCCGGCGCCGTGCGAGAGGCCGCGATCCCGTCTCTTGAACGCACCTGACACGCGAGGAGGATACCCGTGCCGGCGAAGTGCCAGATTTGCGGCAAGACGTCCGTGTTCGGCAACAGCATCACGCGCCGAGGCAAGGCCAAGTACCTGGGCGGCGTGGGCCGCAAGATCACCGGCATCACCCGCCGGCGGTTCCGCGTGAACCTCCAGCGCCTGCGCGTGCAGATGCCCGACGGCACGCGGCGGCGCGTGCGCATCTGCACGCAGTGCCTGCGCAGCGGCGCTGTGACAAAACGCGTCAAGCGCGAAAAGCCGCGGCCGACGGCTTGAGCAGTTTCGAGCCGCGGCCTGCCTCGCCGGCAGGCGGGCGCACGATTGCGGGTGGACGTTGCGATCAGGAGTGCCCGCGACCTTACGGCCGCGGCTCGAAAGGCGCGCATCTTGCCCCTCTCGCGCGAAGAAGTCCTCAAGGTCGGGACGCTCAGCCGCATAGGTCTCTCGGATGCGGAGGTAGGGCGGTTCACGACCCAACTGTCGAGCATCCTCGACTACGTCGGCAAACTCCGGGAACTCGACACCTCCGGCGTCGAGCCGCTGGCACACGCGCTCCCGCTTCACAACGTCCTTCGCCCGGATGAGCCGCGCACGGGCCTTGCCCCGGAGCAGGCGCTGGCCGGCGCGCCGGAGGCGTCGGGCGACTTCTTCCGCGTGCCGCGCGTCCTGGATGAGGGCGTAAGCGCCTGAAGGGCGCTGCGTCGAGCCGCGGCCACGTACAGGCAGCCCGGTGTGGCCGCCGTGTTTGGCCGCGGGCGGTATGCCCGCGGCCGTCGCCGCTGCGGCGACGGCTGAACCTGTGACAACCATTTCATGGCCATCACCGACCTGACAGCCTGCCGGATGCGCGAGGCCCTGCGGCGGCGGGAGTTCTCGGCTCTTGAGGCCGCCGACGCCTCCCTTGCGGCCATCGCGCGGCTGGACGGGCGTGTCAGGGCATTCCTTTCCGTCGATGCCGACGGCGCACGCCGCCGCGCGGCCGGCATCGACAAGCGCCTCGCCGCCGGCGAACCCGCCGGCCTCCTCGCGGGCGTCCCCGTGGCCGTCAAGGACAACATGTGCACCGCCGACGGGCAGGCCACCACGTGCGCCAGCCGCATCCTGGGAGGCTGGCGGGCGCCTTACGACGCGCACGTGGTCGAGCGCCTGGCGGCCGAGGGCGCGGTCGTCGTCGGCAAAACGAATCTCGATGAGTTCGCGATGGGGTCCTCCACCGAGAACTCCGCCTTCGGCGCCACGCGCAACCCCTGGGACCTGGAGCGCGTGCCGGGCGGCTCCAGCGGCGGCAGCGCGGCCGCCGTCGCCGCACGCATGGTCCCGCTGGCCCTCGGGTCCGACACGGGCGGCTCAATCCGCCAGCCGGCGGCCCTGTGCGGCGTGGTGGGCCTGAAACCCACCTACGGCCGCGTCAGCCGTTACGGACTCGTGGCGTTCGCGTCGAGCCTGGACCAGATCGGCCCCTTCGGCCGCACCGTGGCCGATGCGGCGCTCCTGCTTCAAGCGACCGCCGGCCACGACCCCCGCGACTCGACCAGCGTTCCCGAGGCCGTGCCGGACTACCTGGCGGCGCTGGAAGAGCCCGTGCGGCCCCTGCGCATCGGCCTGCCGAAGGAGTTTTTCGGAGCGGGCCTCGACCCGGAAGTCCGGCGCGTGGTGCGCGACGCCCTGGCGGCGTACGAGCGCCTGGGCGCGCAGATGGTGGAGGTCAGCCTGCCGCATTCCGCCGAGTACGCCATCGCCGCGTACTACATCGTGGCCACGAGCGAGGCCTCCTCGAACCTGGCCCGGTACGACGGCGTCCACTACGGCCGCCGCTCGTCGGACCACGCCGATATGATTGATATGTACATGCGCAGCCGTGTGCAGGGCTTCGGCGACGAGGTCAAGCGCCGCGTCATGCTGGGCGCGTACGCCCTGAGCGCGGGGTACTACGAGGCGTACTACAAGAAGGCCCTGCGCGTCAGGCGGCTCATCCGGCGAGACTTCCAGGATGCATTCAAGACGGTCGATTGCATCATGGGCCCCACCAGCCCCACCGCCGCCTTCCGACAAGGCGAACGCACCGCCGACCCGCTGGCCATGTACCTGTCGGACGTGTACACCGTCTCGTGCAACCTGGCGGCCATCGCGGGCGTGAGCGTGCCCTGCGGTTTCACGCGCGCGGGGCTGCCGGTGGGCCTCCAGATCATCACCGACGTGTTCACGGAGGACCGGCTCCTGAGGATCGCGCGGATGTACGAGCGCGAGACGGCATGGGCCGACCGCTCGCCGCCCGTCTGCGAGGCCCGCCCATGACCGCCGCCGACCTCCTGCCCACCATCGGCCTGGAGGTGCACATGCACCTTAAAACCCGCACGAAACTTTTCTGCGGGTGCCCGGTCCGGTACGACGCGCGGCCGAACTCCTGCGTCTGCCCCGTGTGCCTGGGCATGCCCGGCGTTCTGCCGGTCATGAACGGCCGCGCCGTGGAACTGGCCGTCCGCATGGCCCTGGCGCTGGGCTGCGCCATCCCCGACCTGGCGAAGTGGGACCGCAAGCACTACTATTATCCCGACCTGCCCAAGAACTATCAGATATCGGAATATGACCAACCGCTGGGCATCGGAGGCTTCCTCGACGTCGAGACGCCGCGGGGCGCGGTGCGCGTGGGCATCACCCGCGTCCACCTTGAGGAGGACGCCGGCAAACTCATGCACGACGAGCGCGGCGGCAACTTCAGCGTGGTGGACCTCAACCGCACCGGCACGCCCCTGCTGGAGATAGTGAGCGAGCCCGACATCCACGGCGCCGAGGACGCCCGCGCCTACGCCGAGGCCCTGCGCCAACTGGCCGTGTACCTGGGCGTCGGCGACTGCCACCTGCAACTGGGCCAGATGCGTTTTGAGCCGAACGTAAGCCTCCGCATCGGCACGGGGCCCGACGGCAAGCCGCGCTACACGCCCATATCGGAAATCAAGAATCTCAATTCCTTCCGCTCGGTCGAGCGGGCCGTGGTCTTCGAACTCGCACGCCACCGCCAGGAGTACGTCGCAAACCCGGCGGAGTACACGCTCGAAAACCTCGGCAAGGAGACCCGCGGCTGGCGCGACGACGAGGGCGTCTCCTTCCTCCAGCGATCAAAGGAAGAGGCGCACGATTACCGCTACTTCCCCGAACCGGACCTCGTTCCCTTCGTGCCCGACCGCGCGTGGGTCGAGGCGGTGCGGGCCACTGTGCCGGAACTGCCGCAGGGGCGCCGCCGCCGGTTCATCAGCGAGTACGGCCTGCCGGAGTACGATGCGGGCGTCCTGACGGCGGAGCGCGGCGTGGCGGACTTCTTCGAGAAGGTCGCCGGCCTCGTCAAGGACCCTAAGACGGCCTCCAACTGGATGATGCAGGACGTGATGCGGGTCCTCAACGAGCGCAAGGCCGGCATCGCCGACCTCGGGATGACGCCGGAGGCCCTCGCGGAACTCGTCTCGCTCGTCAAGCAGGGCGCCATCAACCGTAATAAGGGGACCGAGGTCTTCGGCAAGATGCTCGCAAGCGGCAAACCGGCCGGCGAAATCGTCAGGCAGGACGGCCTGGCCCAGGTGGCCGACGCCGGCGCCGTCGAGGCCTTCGTTGACCAGGCCCTGGCAGCCAACGCCAGGACCGTCGAGGACTACAAAGGCGGCAAGAAGGCCGCGCTGGGACGCCTGATGGGCGAGGCCATGAAGGCCTCCGGCGGCAAGGCCAACCCGCAACTCGTGCGCGAAATCCTCCTGCGCAAACTCGGCGGGTGACCGCGCCGGCCTGCATTCAGCCGCGCCGGCTTCGCCCCCCGCCCAGGCGCAGCGCTTCACGCCTGGCTACTTCTTCCCCCACAGTTTGTTCTCCGTGCCCTTCCACAGGCGGACATAGTTCGACTTGTGCCGCACAAGGACCACGGCGACCAGAAGCAGCACGAACACGGTCACCGCAAGGTAATCGTCCTCCCACGCCTTCTTGCGTTCCACGTACAGGTATGCGGCGCCGAAGGCGGCCGCCGCCACGCTCGACGCCACGGAAACGTACCGCGTAATGAGAACGGTAACCACCCACGCGCCGAACGCCGCCACCGCCAGCCAGCGGAGCATCGGCAGCGCAAGCAGCACGCCCAGACTTGTGGCCACGGCCTTGCCGCCTTTCAGCCGCAGCCACACCGGAAACACGTGCCCCACGATGGGCGCAGCGGCCACCGGCACGACGAACAGCCAGTGCGGGTTCTCTTCCCAGTAGTACGGGCAGTCTCCGAAGGGCTCGGGGATGAAGGCGGGCCACCAGTGCACCAGAAGAACGCCGGGCACGAAGCCCTTCGCTACGTCCAGCACGAACGCCGCCAGCCCGTACGGCCATCCGCACACGCGCCAACAGTTCGTCGCGCCAATATTCTTTGAACCGTGCTCGCGGATGTCCATGCCGCGCGCCTTGCCGATGAGCCAGCCGAACGGCACGGAGCCCGCCAGGTACGCCGCGACTACGTAGAGGCCGATGATGGCGGCGGCGGTCATGTCTTCTCGGCCTCCTTGCGGGCCCTGACTTTCTCGAAGACGGCCATCATCTCGCGGAAGTTCTGCTGAAGCGACCGCTCCTTGACCGCAAGCCGCGCGGCCTGGCGCATGGGCCGGCGGCGGCTCTCTTCCAGCAGGCGCTCCATGCACGCCGCCAGGTGCTCCGCCTGGCCGGGGGAATCCAGCACGTACCCCTCGCGGCCGTCCTGCATGAGTTCGCTGGCGCCGTTGAAGCGCGTCGTGACGACCGGCAGGCCGCAGGCCAGCGCTTCCAGCACCACCAGGCTGCACGGGTCATACCACGAGGGCTGAACATATACGTCGGCGGCCCCGTAGGCGGGCATAACGTCGGCCGCCGCCCCGGGGAAGAGGAGCCGGTCCGCGCAGCCCAGTCGTTCGGCCAGGGCCAGGTACGGTTTGGCTTCGGCCTTGCCGATGACCACTATGCGCCAGGGGGCCTCGCGCGGCAGGCGTGCGGCGGCCTCAATGAGTTCGCGCACGCCCTTGAGGCGGAAGTTGTGCGCGATGATCAGGAAGCACGTCTCATCGTCCGCCATGCCGAGCGCGCGGCGGGCTTCGTCGCGCTTGGCGTCGCACGTTGCCGGCGAGAAACGTTCAAGGTCCACCCCGTTGTAAACCAGGTGCAGGCGCTCGTCGGGCACCTGGTGGAACTCCTGCATGTCCCGGCGAACCATGCCGCTGATGGCGACCACTTCGGGCGGCGGGTCGGCGTGGTGCTGCGCCGCCTCGATGTACACTTGCATGCGCACCCGCGGGTTGACCGAGTCGAACCCGTCCTTCAGCGCGCGCAGCACCGGGTTGCGGATCATCAGCAGGTTCTGCCGCCGGCTGCCGCGCACCGTCCCTCCGTGCGGCTGAAGCACGTCTGCGCCGAACGTGCGGCCGACGGCGACCGTGCAATCGAGGGCCGCGCGCCGGGCGGCGCGCTCGGCGGCCCGGGCGAAGCGCAGGTCGCGGCTCCAGCGAGTCAGGCCCCGCCGCATCACGCGCCAGGTGTAAGCGCCCTGCGGCGTGCCGCCGAAGGCCCCGGCGATGAGGTGCACCTCGTGCCCCGCCGACAGGAGTTCCTGCGTAAACTGATACACATACGTTTCTGCCCCGCCGCGCGCGGGCTCCAGGTTCTCAATCTGGAAGCCGATCTTCATCGTGCGGCCTCCCCGCGCCGCCGGCGCCGCTCTTCGTGCCGCGCAATCCGCCCGGCCCTGGCGGCCGCGCGGCGGATGAGGCGCTTCTCGGGCGGCCCCAGGCGCGGCGACTGGAAGTACGCCCGCGCGAAGCGCACCGCGTCGGCCAGCGTAAAGGCGGCCGAGCGGATGTGCGTCGCAGGGGAGGGCCGCGCCGAAAAAAGCAGCGCACCCAGGTCCTTGATTATCAGCCGCCGCGGCACGCCCCCGCGATGGTGCGTCACCCGCGCCAGGTCAATCAGGTGCAGCGCCGGGTCGGCGCGTTCCTGCGGCCGGACCAGGAAATGGCACAGGTAGAAATCGCGGTGCGCGAGGCCAGCCTGGTGGAACCGGCGCGCGAGCCTTGCGACGGCCCGCACGAGCCGCCGCCTGGCCGCCGCGGCCGAGCGGTCGTGCCCGAAGGCCGCCTCCGCGTACACGTCGGCCTGCACGGCGCCGGCGACTTCCTCCGTGATGAGGAAACTCTTCTGGGCCGCGCCTCCGCCGGGCCGCTCTTCGCCGAGGGCCGCCCAGCGCAGCGTCGGGACGCCCGCGTCGATGACGCGATATATGTTCCGCAGTTCGCGGTCGGCCGCGGAGTGCGGGCCGTGCATGCAGAGCAGCCGCCGCCAGAAAGGCTCGCGCACGGGCCGCGTGTACCGCTTGACGTACAGTGCGCACGCGCCGCCGCGAGGGTCGGGCAGTTCCACGCGCACGGTGGAGCGGCCTGGCGCCCGGCGGTAGGGCTTTCCGCCCGCTAGGTTCATGACGGCGTCGAAGGTCGCCAGGCCCGCCGCCTCAAGGGCAGGGCAAAAGGCCTCGCTCACGAGCAGGCGGCCCCCGTCGAGCGAGATGATGCGGTCGCCTTCAGTGCGAGCCGCCTGCCGCGCGGCCTTCAGGCGCGGGTCCTGCCCGCGCCCGCGCATGCGTGCGGCCAGTTGCTCGATGCGGCGCATGGCCTGGCGCCACGTGTCGCCGAAGTAGGCGCGGAAGACGCGCAGGCGGTCCGCCGGGCGCACGCCCGGCACGGCCGTCGTCGCGTGCAGCGCAGCGAGGTCTTCCCAGCGCCGCCGCACCGTCAGCCGCCGCAGCCGCGCCGCGTCGATGAGAACCACGCGCGGCCAGCCCGCCTCCAGGCCCTCCAGGTACACGTGCTTGGCGTAAAGATCGGGGAACGAGATGCCTGCGTCGTGCAGCCTGCGGATGGCCAGGCCGAGGGCCTCGGCGACCGCGCGGCGGAGGGCGGGCGACACGGACTCGGGCGCCGCGGCCGCCTGCCGCAGCCACGACGCGAGCGACGGGCCCGCGACCTCGCGGAAAGCGATGAGGGCGCGCGGCCCGGCGGACGACCGGCTGTAGCCCCAGGCCACCGGCGCCGCCACGGCGATGCCGGCCTGGCGCAGCCTGGCCGCGTTCAGCCACTCGCGCTTCGCCGGAAGCATGGGCAGGCGCAGGTCCAGGAGGTCCTTCATCGCCGGCCTTGCCGCGCCGCCCCACTGGCGCTTCAGAAAGATGACGGCCGCCTCGCCGCCGGGGCCGCGCAGTTCCAGCCGTGACGCCGACCGCCGGAGGTGGCCGTCGATGCGGTGGCGCTCCCCGGCGGCAAAGAGGGCGTCGAACGCCGCAAGGCCGCTCGCCTCAAGCAGCGCCTGATACTCGGAATGTATCTCCAGGTGTTCCATCCTGTTCACCGGTCGAGCGAATCGTCGGCCAGGAGTTCCTGCGCCAGTTGCGAGCCCATGACGCGCGCCAGGGCCCGCCGCACTTTCTGGTTGCCGCGCCAGTGCCCCAGGCCGCCGCGGGCCACCAGGGCGGTCGCGTGGGCCACGTGCTCGACGCAGGCGCGCATCTCGTCGCCGGGAAGGCGGATGCCCTCGTACCCGGCTGCCAGGAGGCCGCGGTACAGGAGGTCCCCCGTCGGATGGCCCGGCGCCGGCTGCCACGACAGGCCCAGTTGCCGCACGAGGTCCAGCCGGTACACGGCGCAGAACGACCGCGGATACCACGCGGGCGCGTGCCGCGGGTCGGGCGGCAGTCCGGCCGCGCGGCGGGCAAGGGCCTTCATCCGGTGCGTGTTCCACAAGCGCTTCATGGCGCGGTACCACGCGGCGTCGGTCTCAATCTTGTCGGCCCCGAGCGCCGCGGCGCGCGGATTGTCTTTAAGGCGCGCCACAAAGGCCCCCAGCCAGCCGTCGCGCCGCACAATCGTATCGGTGTGAAGGCTGACGAGCCAGCGGCCTCGCGCTGCCGCCGTGCCGATGTCCATGGCGCTCGCGTGCGCGAAGACGGCGTCGGGTTCCGTTTCAGGGCCGCGCTCGATGAGGCGTATCCAGCCCACCTGCCGCAGGTAGTCCAGCGAGCCGTCCTGCGAATGATTATCGACGACGATGGCCTCGAACGGATGGTCCGTCAGGCGCCGGACGGCACGCAGGCACAGCCGCGCCAGGTCCGCCGTCCGGTAATGCGGAATGACGATGGAGGCCAGGCCGTCCGGCACGCAGCGGCCGGTGCGGATGGCTTCGAGTTCGTCGCGCTGGAGCATAACGTGTATGTGGCCTGCATCTTCCCGCGAAATGTGGCACGGCCGGCTTGCCCGGCCGTGGGGCGAAGCCGCAGCGGGCTGGCCACGGCCGGGCAAGCCGGCCGTGCCACACCTGGTCAGGAAACAGCCCTTAGCCTTGAGCGGCGTCGCGCCGCAGCGCCTCGGCAAGTGCGTCGAGCACTTCGTCGGGCTTGATCTTCCACATGCACTCGGTGGTCCCGGTCGGGCACATGGGTTCCTGGCACGGGCCGCACGGCAGGGCGGCCTGAAGGCGGACCTCCTTCGGGTGCCACGTCTCCGTCCACTCAACGTGAGTGGGGCCGAAGAGGGCGACGACCGGCCGGTTGAAGGCCGCCGCGTAGTGCCGCAGGCCGCTGTCGATGGCCACCATGGCCCGCGCGCGGCGGGCGAGGGCCTTCGCGGAGGCGAGCGAGACGCCCTTGTCGTGGAGCGTGGCGCAGCCGCCGGCTGCTTGCGAAATCGCGTCGGCAATCGCCGCTTCCGCCGGGCTGCACAGGATGGCCGGTGCAAGGCCGAAGCGTTCGCGCACGGCCGCCGCGAGCGCGGCCCAGTGCTCGGCGGGCCAGCCCTTCGCCGGGCCGAAGGCGTAGCCCGGACAGAAGAAAACCGTCCGGGCGGGGTCGATGCCTGCGGCGGCGCAGGCGGCCACGGCGGCCGACTCGTCGGCGTCGGCCGTAAAGAGTTCCATCCGCCGGTCCGAGGCATCCGCCCCGAGGACCTCGACCAGCCGCAGATAATACGAAATCATCGGGCGCGGGACAAACCGGCCGCCCTCCCGCGGCGCCTTGAGGCGGTCCGTCAGAAGGACGCCACGGCCGCCGCGCTCGTAGCCGATGCGCCGCCGCACGCGGCCCATCCAGAAAAGCAGCGCGCTGCGGACGCTGTTCGGCAGCAGGACGCCCGCCTCCGCGCGCTGGCGCCTCATCGCGGCCGCGGCGCGCTTGAAGTCGGCGGAGGACCTGCCGCACTCGATATAACCATCTATCCACGGGTTCGGTTCCAGCACGGGCCGCACGTACGGCCGCAGGACGCCCACGATGCGCTCGTGCGGGAACCGCCGGCGCAGCGCCCGAAGCGCGGGCGTGGCCATGACGGCGTCGCCCACCCAGTTCGGCAGCGCCACGGCCAGCGTCATGATCGCCTCTCAAGCGCCAGGAGGGTCAGGCCGCCCAGCAGCAGGATGACGGCCACCTGGAGGAAGGTCGCGCGGTCCGCGCTCACGAGTGCGAAGACCAGGCACGCCACGGCCCCCGCCTGGAGGACGTAGGCCAGCAGGCGCAGAAGCGACAAACTGGGCGGATGGCGGGCGCGCTCCAGCCGCCGCAGTTCCGCAAGCACTTCGCGCATGAGTGAGGCCGGGGCGCCGGCGGGGGTCGGGACGGACTCGCCGGGCTCAGCCGCGCTCGGCGACGGCGGCGCAGCGGCCTGCCAGGCCTGCCGCGGGGCGGCCGCGCGCGCCGGCGGTGCAAAACGCACTTCAACCGCCGGGCGAACCTCGACGGCGGGCCGCGCCAGGGTCGGCGGCCGCGCGGGCGCAACCGGCGCCTCCGCTGCGCGGGGCGCCTCCGTCTTGAGTGCGGCGGCGGGCCCTGTACGACTCTCCGACGGGGCGGCAGGCGGAGGCGCAGGGGCAGGCTCCTGGGCAGCGGCCTCCGCAGCGGCCGGGGGTTCCTCCGCAGCGGGCGCAGCAGGCGGCTCCTCGGCGACAGGGGCAGGCGCTGCTTCTGCGGGCGGCGGCTCCGGTGCAGCCGGCGCAGCGGGCGGTTGCTCGGCGGCGGGGGCTGCGGCCGGCGCGGGCGCGGGCACGCCGGATGGCACCCGCGCGGGGACGGCAGGCGGCCGGCCGCCGCGCAGGCCCGGCGTCGGCGGCTGGCGATGCGCGAGGATGAACGCGGCGGCCTCATCGAGGTCGGCGGCCTCGGCCGTCGGCGGCAGGAGATCGGCCGGGCCCGCCCCTTCGCCGGCAGCGGGCGAAGGAAGTTTCACCGTGCGCGTGCCGGCAGCGCACCCGGCGGCCACGTCGCGCCACGTATCGCCCACGGTCCACGAGGCCGCCAGGTCCAGCCCCAGGTCCTCCGCCGCCTGGAGGATGAGGCCGGGGCGCGGCTTGCGGCAGTCGCAGATGACGGCCAGTTCCGCGCGGTTGACCACCCCGGGGTCCGGATGGTGCGGGCAGGAGTAGTATGCGTCAACGTGTGCGCCGAGCACTTCCAGTTGCTCGTCGAGCGCCTGGTGGAAGCGGTTCAGGTCTTCCTCGGTCATCAGGCCGCGAGCGATGGCCGACTGGTTCGTAACGACGACGAGTTTGTACCCTGCGGCGGCCAGCCGCCCGAGGCCCCGCGCCACGCCGCCCAGGATGCGAATCTGCTCGGGGCGCGTGGGGTAGCCCACGTCCTCAATCAGCGTGCCGTCGCGGTCGAGGAAGATGGCGGGCTGGGTCACGGCCGGTCACCCCTGGGGTTTCTGCGGCCCGGCGAAGAGCGTTTCCTCCACCAGGTGGCAGAGGATGTGTATGATTGCCAGGTGCCCCTCCTGGATGGCGGGGGTGGAATCGGCCGGAACGCGCAGGCACACGTCGCAGAGTTCGGCCAGGCGCCCGCCCGCCCGCCCGGTCATGCCGAGGACCTTTGCGCCGCGGCGGCGCGCCAGGTCGGCGGCGCGCAGGACGTTCGCGCTTGAGCCGCTCGTTGACAGGGTCCACAGCACGTCGCCCGGGCGCACCAGGGCCTCCACCTGGCGCTCGAACGTGCGGGCGAACTCGTAATCGTTGGCGACGGCCGTCAGGATGCTCGTGTCGGTCGTCAGCGCTACGCAGGGCAGGGCGGGGCGCTCGCGAAGGAACCGCCCGACGAGTTCCCCGGCGACGTGCTGCGACTCCGCGGCGCTGCCGCCGTCGCCGCAGACGTAGATGGTGCCGCCGGCCCGGAGGGCCGCGATGAGCAGGTCGGCTGCCCGGGCCACGGGTCCGGCCATGCTCTCCGACATATCGGCATATAGCCTGGACGTGGCCAGGAGGCTTGCGCGGATGGCGTCGGTCACGGGCGGCCCCCTTTCAGCGCCGCGCCCCCGCCGGGGGGCGGGTTCTGGCGTATGCGGTTCACCAGGGCGGTGGTGCTCAAGCCCTTGACGAGGGGCGCAAGGACCACCCGCCCGCCGTACGACTCGACGAACTCGCGGCCGACGACGCCCTTGCGGCGCCAGTCTTCGCCCTTGACGAGCACGTCCGGGCGGACTGCCTCGACAAGCCGCCGCGGCGTCGGGTCGTCGAAACTGACGATGTAATCCACCGCCTCCAGGGCCGCCAGGACGCGGGCCCGGTGCTCCTCGGTGCAGATGGGCCGCCCCGGCCCCTTGATGGCGCGGACGCTGGAATCGGAATTGAGGCCCACGACCAGCACGTCGCCCTGGCGCCCGGCGAACTCCAGGAACTCGATGTGGCCCGCGTGGACCACGTCGAAGCAGCCGTTCGTCCACACGATCGTTTCGCCGCGAGCGCGGTGGCGGCCCAGGTCCGCCAGGAGGTTGTCGAGCGTGCGGACCTTGTCGCCGCTGCGGCGGGCTTCGCTCAGGAGTTCGCCGACGATTTCCTCGCGCGACACGGTCTGAGCGCCGAACTTTTCGACCTCCAGGCCGCCAGCCACGTTCGCCAGGCGCACGGCGTCCAGGAGCGTCGCCCCGGCGGCCACGGCCATCGCCAGCGTGGCGACGACCATGTCGCCCGCGCCCGTAACGTCATACACCGGCCGCGGACGCGTTGGAACCATCTGGCCCCCGCGGCCGCGCTCGGCCAGGTAAGCCCCGTCCTTGTCGAGCGTGACGACAAGGGCCCGCAGGCCCAGGCCGTCGATGAGGCGCCTGGCCGCGCGGCGGACGGCGCCGGGGCCGCCCAGCGTGAGGCCGGTGGCCAGCGACGTCTCCAGGCGGTTCGGCGTCAGGAGCGTCGCCCCGCGGTACTTCGAGTAGTCGCGGCCCTTGAGGGGGTCCACGAGGACGGGCACGCCGAAGCGCCGTCCCAGGCGGACGGCCTCGCGCATGATGCGCTGCGTCAGGACGCCCTTGTTGTAGTCGCTCGCGACCAGCGCGTGGGCGTTCTCCATGAACTGCGCGAGGCGGGCCAGGAGGCGGTCCTCGGCCGCCGCGTCGAGGGGGCGGGCATCTTCCCAGTCGACGCGCAGCACCTGCTGCGGATGGCGGTGCTGCGCGCGGCCGACGAACCGGGTCTTGATGGTCGTGGGCCGGCCGCGCAGGCGCAGGACGCCCGCGGTCGAGGCGCCGGCGGTTTTCAGCCGGCGCAGGATGTCGGTCCCCGCCTCATCGCGTGCCCCGACAACGCCGAACGCCGCCGCGCGGGCCCCCAGCGCCAGCAGGTTGCCCACCACGGAGCCGGCCCCGCCGATGCGCGTCTCCTCGTGCGCCGCGCGCAGTATCTGGACGGGGGCCTCGGGGCTTACGCGCTCGGCGTCGCCGAAGACGTAGCGGTCGAGCATCAGGTCGCCCACCACGCCGATGCGCGGGCGGCCGAAACGTTCGACGAGGCCGATGAGTTCCCGGTACATGCCGGTCCTACTCCGAGGCCATTTCAAGAAGGACCAGGTGCCGCAGCAGGGGCAGCAGCAACTCGTGGTGGCCCGTGAGCGCCAGGCCCCGCTGCGTCGGCCGCGCAAGGACGTTCTCGCGCGGCCGGTAGTGCTGAATCTGGTCGAGGTTGGCCGTGACCATCCTGTCGAGTTTCGCGCCGAGGTTGGCGGCCACGGTATATGCTTTCATGAACACTTCTGGAAGAATGACGGCGGAGCCGACGTTCAGCCAGACGCCGTCGGCCATGTCGGCCACCACCGCGCAGAGTTTGCGGAAGTCCAGGAGCGCGGCCTCGCCGATGGCCGCGCCGTCGGCCTCCGGGTGCATGTGCACGGTGTCGGCGCCGAGGGCCACGTGGACGGTGGCGGTGCAGTCGAGGCGGCTGGCTGCGGCCAGGACGCTCTTGTCGGCGTGCGGAAAGTCGTTCGGGTCCTCGTTAATCAGGTCGCCGATGGCCTGGCCCATGCCGCGATGGCGGCCCAGGCGGGCCGCATCGTTCAGGTAGCCGGCCGTCTCCTCGACCATGCCGAAGAGGCCGTCGCGCATCGAGAGCGCCGGGTCCTCGCTCGTCTCGCCGTGGAAGGCCAGTTCCAGGTCGTGGATGGCGCCGGCGCCGTGCGTGGCCACGGCCGTCACGATGCCGCGCTCCATCAGGTCGGTAATGACGGGCCCCAGGCCGCACTTGACGACGTGCCCGCCGAAGGCGATGACGACGGGCGCGTCCTTCTTCGCGGCCTGCGCCATGGCCAGGGCAAGTTCCCGCAGGGCGCTTGTGACCGGCGTCGAGGGCAGCGACTCGAAGAACTCCGCCAGCCCGGCCTCGGGCGCGGCCGGGACGGCCAGGTCCTCCAGGCGCACCTTGTGCCGGCGCTCCCCGATGCTGATCAGCCGCAGGGCCGACAAATCTACCGGCTGATACGTTTTCCTCCGGCGCATGCCGAGCCTCCGTAATCGCGCCCTGCGCGGCGGGTCTGCCGACCCGCCGCGCCAGCGTCCATCGCGCCCTCAGGGGCGAAGGAGTGCCCCGACCTTGCGGCGCAGGACATCCTCCCCTTCAGCGACTCGCAGCCGCACCTCAAGCGCCGCGACCTGAAGCGGCGCCGCCCGCCCCCCTGCCGCCAGCAACGGTTGCCATTTTACAAAATCTTTGCCGGTTGTCACGAGCGTCTTGAGGCCGGCCGCCTCGGCCGCGCGCATCACGCGGTCCAGGTCGGCCTGCGTGTAGGCGTGGTGGTCGGGAAACGCCTCGGACAGGGCGACGCGCGCGCCCGTGCGCTCAAGCGTCATGAGGAAGGCGTCGGAGTTGCCGATGCCGCACGCGGCGGCAACGTCCTGTCGGCGCAGCGTGGCGATGTCGCGGCGCGACCCGTCGGCCGCCAGGACGGCAACCGCCTCGTGATGCGCGGCAAGGACGGGCGTGCCTTGCCGCGTGTGCTGCGCCAGCGTGCGGCGCAGAATCGCCAGCGATTCCGGTCCCGCCAGGTCGGCCCGCGTGATGACCAGCACGTCGGCCCGGCGGAGCGCAGACGGCGGCTCGCGCAGCAGGCCGCGCGGCAGCAGGTGGCCGAAGCCGAACGGCCGCAGGGCGTCAATGAGCACGATGTCCAGGCCGCGCGCCAGGCGGCGGTGCTGGAACCCGTCGTCCAGGATGGCCACGTCGCACGGGTTTTCAGCAGCCCACTGCGCCAGGGCGGCGGTGCGGTCAGGATTCTGAACGTGCGGCACGCCGGGGCAGAGGAGCGAGAGTTCCAGGGCCTCCTCGTTGCGCCCGCCCGCGGCTGCGCCGTACCCGCGGCTCAGGATGACCGGCCGCCCGCCCATCTCCTGGACCATCCGCGCCAGGTACGCGACGAAAGGCGTCTTGCCCGTGCCGCCGACCGTCAGGTTTCCGACGCTGACGACCGGCCGGACGGCGCGGACGACCGTGCCGGGCAGGCGGAACCAGGTGTTGCGCGCGGCCAGACCGGCGCGGTACGCGCCCGCCAGCAGGGCCAGGCCCGCGCGTGCCAGCGCAGCGGCCGGGCCGCGCCGCTCGCTGGAGATGACGGCCAGCCAGGCGCCCCAGCGGTCGCTGGCCTGGAAGCCCCGAGGAGGGGAGGCTTGTGGCGTCATGGCTCACGTGGCGCGCTGGAAGCCCCCGGCACTGCCGGGGGCTTACACCGCCGCGCAGAGTGCGACTTCATGGTCGCTGCTCGAAACGCGACCGCGCCTACGCGCGCAGGGCGCGGATGATCGCCTGGCCCATCTCCCGGGTGCCGACGGCCGTGGGGTCGTCGCGGCTGGGCTTCAGGTCGTAGGTGACGAACCTGCCGTCGGCGATTGTCGCCGCGACGGCCTGCTCCAGGCGCCGCGCAGCGTCGTTTTCGCCCAGGTGCTCGAGCATCAGGACGCCCGACAGGATGAGGGCCGTCGGGTTCACCTTGTTCTGCCCCTTGTACCTGGGGGCCGAGCCGTGGGTGGCCTCGAAAACGGCGGCGTCGGGGCCGATGTTCGCGCCCGGCGCAACGCCCAGGCCGCCCACGAGGCCGGCGGCCAGGTCGCTTATGATGTCGCCGTACAGGTTCGGCAGCACCAGGACGTCGTACAGTTCCGGCTTCTGCACGAGTTGCATGCACATATTATCAACAATGCGGTCCTCGAACTCGACGTCCGGGAAGGCCCTGGCCGTCTCGCGGGCCACCTCCAGCCAAAGGCCGTCGGTGTGCTTCATGATGTTGGCCTTGTGGACGCTGGTGACCTTGCGGCGCCCGTGCGAGCGGGCGTACTGGAAGGCGAAGCGGTGAATCCGCTCCGTGGCGGCAACGCTTATGGGCTTGATGCTCAGGCCGGTCGTCTCGGGCGGCGTGGCGATTTTCCTGGTGCTCGCGGCGTTGATGGCCTCGTATGCGCGGCGCAACTCGTCCGTGCCGCGCGCAAACTCGATGCCCGCGTACAGGTCCTCGGTGTTCTCGCGGACGATCACCAGGTCGATGTTCTCGTACCGGCTGCGCACGCCCCGGTACGACTTGCACGGCCTCAGGCAGGCAAACAGGCCGAACGCCTGCCGCAGGTGCACGTTTACGCTGCGGAAGCCCGTCCCGACGGGCGTGGTGATGGGGGCCTTAAGCGCCACGCGCGTGCGGCGGATGCTGGCCGTCAGAGCGTCGGGCAGGGGGGTTCCGTGCTTCTGGAGGCAGTCCAGGCCCGCCTCCTGCACGTCCCAGCGGATGGGCGCGCCCGTGGCGTCGAGAACATCGCGCGCCACGGCCGCCAGTTCCGGCCCCGTGCCGTCGCCCGTAATCAGCGTGACATCGTGCGGCATGACTTCCTTTCCCGTGCGTAGGCCGGGGCAACGCCCCGGCCTGGGCAGCGCAACATCGTGCGGCGTGACTTCCCTTCCCGTAAGGGCATCGCCCGGTGACGTGAAACGAGCGTATGGTAGGAGGGTGCGCAGCGAGTTTCAAAGGTTTTTGCCGGGGCCGGGCAGGTAATCGAGCAACTGTGCCAGCGTCTGGACGCAGATGTCGGCCTGGGGGCGCCGTGCTTTCGCTTGCGAAAGCGCGCCCCCGGGCTTCGCGCGGCCATGCTTTCGGAACAGCGTGGAAGCATGGCCCCCGCGGCGGACAAGGGCCGTGCGCATGCCCACGGCGGCGGCGCCGGCGATGTCGGCCGCGAGGTCGTTGCCCACGAACAGCGTCCGCGCGGGCGGCGCACCCACCTGCGCCATGGCCGCCTGGAAAATCCGTGCATCCGGCTTCGAGAAGCCGACGACGGAACTGAAGCACCGCACCGGAAAATGCGGCGCCAGGCCGAATCGCTCGACCTGGCCTTCCCACAAGTACTCCGGCGTGCCCCACGGCGTGTTTGAGACGAGGCCGAGCCGGTAGCCGCGCCCCTCAAGGGCCAGAATCGTCGGCATGGCGTCGTCGTACAGGCGGCCGGAGGCGAGCAGCGGCCGCGCGCAGGCCTCGGCAAGTCGCGGCAGAGACCGGCCGCTCAGGCCCCGCGCCATCCGCCTGAGGGCCAGCATCAGGCGGTGCGCAAAGTGCGCCCCGGCGGGGGCCGACCCGCGAAGCGCGTGCGCCTGGCGCGCGTCGGGGACGACGGCGATGCGCGGCGGATGCTCGCGCTCCGGCCGCACGACGAAGGCGTACACCCCGCGCAGACACCGCCCCGCCATGACCGGCCAGCCGGGCGACGGATAGTCCACAAGCGTGCCGCCCAGGTCGAACAGGATTGCCTCGATTTCCGCGAACAAGTCGCGCCCCCTGGCCCGGCGATCAGAACAGACGGAACCCGTAATCGCGATTGTCCGGGTCGAAGTCGGCGTCCGTCAAGCCCGGGTTGATCTTCAGGTCGGTGTAGATGTACTGGCTCAGGAGCGTGCCGTCCCAGTCGTAGGCGTCGGTGCGGACGCAGACGAGGTACTGCCGGTCGATGTAGGCGATGAGCACGGGGCACGGGTAGTCGTGCTTCTGCGGCAGGACGCGCTTGAAGACGTAGGCCGGGCGCCCGTCGTGCTCGCGGATGCCCTCGTACGTAAGCGCCAGGTCGCCGTTGGCCTTCGCCCTTTCACACTGCGGAATGATCAGCCGAAGCATGTTGGCCATTCCGGCGAAGGTGACCGGCCTGCGGCTGTGGCGCAGGGCGACCTTGCCCGTCGGGTCGATGTTGACCCGGCGGAACAGGATGCCCAGGAGGCCCGACGGGTGGACGGCCGCCTTGCCGTCGTTGCGGCCCTCGACGTAAATGGCCTCCTGCCCGTCGGAGACCGCGCCCGTCCACTTCAGGTACACGCTGAAGGTCCTGGCGCGGAACTTCATGCTCATGGTTTCGGGCTTGTGGATCGTGCCCTCGATCTTCTCCTGCTTGTGGAACTGGCAGGTGTATTCCTGCACGCGCTGGTCGCACCATCCGAGCGCCAGGCGAAGGAACTCGAGCGGGTCGCCCGCCGCTAGTTTGTCGGCCTCCTCCGGCCGCGGATAGATGGCGGCCTGCGCGCCGGCGGGGACCGCGGCCGGGGCCGGCGCGGCGACGGCCGCCGGCAGCGCCGCCAGAATCGCTCCGGCGGCGAGGACAGGAATCCAGGAGCGTCCGATCATCGGGCACCTCGGCCCGCATGGCGGGCCTCCTCCGACGGCACAACGCCGCGCGTCAGCAGGATCGGAAAGAAGGAATACGTGCGCCTCTGTTTCACCTGGCGGAACCCCGCCTCCTCGAACATCGCCCGAACGTGGCGCGACTCGCGATGCCACACCGAGCCGCCCTCCACGCGCGTGATGATCCAGTCGAACATGATGCGGCCCATGAACTGGTCGGGCCAGCCGTCAACCAGCAGCAGCCGCCCGCCCGGCCGCAGCACGCGGAACATCTCGCGCACCACCACCGCCTGGTGCGGGTAATGATGGAAGGAATTCGCGCAGGTGACCGCGTCGAACGAGCCGCGCGCGAACGGCAGGCGCTCGCTGTCGCCGACCGTGACGAGGATGCGGCCCGCTGCCGGCGAGGCCGACTTGCCCCGCGCCTGCTGCACCATCGGCTCGCACAAGTCCAGGCCGATCACCTCCCAGCCGCCCGCCGCAAGGCGCCAGGCGAGCGCCCCTGTGCCGCAGCCGACGTCAAGCGCGCGGCCGGGAGTCAGCGCCTCAAACTCCCTCAGCAGCAGCGTGTGCGACGGCTCAAACAGGAACCGGTTCAGCCAGTGCCGGTCGTACGTCTCGGCCCAGGCGCTGAACTGGGAATGGGCTTTCCGTTTGAACCGCCGCTCGCGGCGGCTTGGCTTGGCCGGCATACACGAAAACCCTCGCCCGTGAACGCTCCGGCTGGTATTATCGACTGTCTGAATCATGATTCTATAGCCGGCCTCGGAAAAAGAAAAGCGGAACCGCCGGCCGGCGGTGACTTTGTGGCCTCGGTGGCGTTCGAGACGCGGCTGTAAAGCCGCGGCTACCTCCGCTTCGCCGCGGGTGCCGGCGCCCTTGCGCCGCAGGAGCAGCAGCGCTTGGATATCTTCGCACTGGCCGCCCTGGCGACGGGCAGTTTCGTCCTGGCCCTCTCCGGGGCGCTCCAGCCTGGGCCGATGTTCTTCGCGACGATCGCGGGGGTCCGCCGGCGGGGATTCTGGTTCGGTCCCCTGGCGATCCTGGGCCATGCGCTGGTTGAGTTGCCGGTCGTGGTGTTCCTGGTGCTGGAAGTGTCGGCGGTGCTGACGAACGACTACGTGCTGGCGGGCATCGGCGGTGTGGGGACCGTGGCGCTCACCTGGATGGCCGCCGGCCTGATCCGCCAGGGTCTGCGGCCGCCGCCGGAAACGCCGGGCCAGCCGGGCCCTGTGGCCCCGCCGGCTTGCCGGGCCGTGGAATCCGGCGGCGAGAAGGCCGGCGCCGTCCGCCCCGGCCGCGCCTTGGCCATCGAGGCCGCCGGCACGGGAATCCTGACGAGCATCCTCAACCCCTACTGGTACCTGTGGTGGGTGACGCAGCCCACGCTCCTGCTGGCGAGCGCCGTCGCGCAAGGGTGGCCGGGCGTCGGGGCCTTTTTCGTCGGCCACATCTCGGCCGACCTGGCCTGGTTCGTCGTGATGTCGTACGGCATCTCGCGCGGACGCAACTTCTTGAGGGGGCGGGTGTACCAGGCCCTCCTCATCGGCTGCGCGGCGATGCTGCTCGTGATGGCGGGCCTGTTCGCCCGCCTGGTCGTCGAGAAACTGTGGGCCGCTGCGTAAGCCGGGAGTGCCGTGCTTCCGCGCCGTTGCGAAGGCATGGCGCTTCCGCGCTTGACAGCCGGGCGAATCTCATTATCATTGAAGCACAACGTCATGGCACGTTGACCATCGAACTGCGGAACAGTGGAGGAAGAACGCCCGGTCGGTCCGAACCGGATGGGGCCGGGCCCGAATACGCGATGCCTACGGTCAGACTTCCTGATGGAAGCGCAATGGAAGTGGCTGCCGGGGCGAGCGTCGCTAGCGTTGCCCAGCAAATCGGTTCACGCCTGGCCCAGGCTGCCGTCGCTGCCAGGCTGAACGGCCAGTTGGTGGACCTTTCGACGGTCGTGGCGGGCGACGGCCCGCACGACCTCGAAATCCTCACCGACAAAAGCGACGACGCCCTCCGAATCCTGCGCCATTCAACCGCGCACGTCATGGCCGCCGCCGTGCGGCGGGTGTACGGGAACCACGTGAAGTTCGGCATCGGCCCGGCCATCGAGGACGGCTTCTACTACGACTTCGACCTGCCCGAGCGCATTGCCGACGAAGACCTGCCGCGCATCGAGGCCGAGATGCAAAAAATCATCCTGGCCGCCGCGCCCTTCGTCCGCGAAGAAGTGCCGGCGCAGGAGGCCGCGCGACTCATGCAGTCCTCGGGCCAGGACTACAAGGTGGAACTCCTGCGCGACATCGCCGCAGGTTCGCTCGCCCCCGGCGAGCAACTCAGCCAGGCCGAGGCCAAGCCCGTCCCCGGCCCGTCCGGCGCCGTCACGCTCTACCGTACGGCCGACTTCGTGGACCTCTGCCGCGGGCCGCACCTGCCCCACGCCGGCAGGATTCCCGCGCTGAAACTCCTGAACGTGGCGGGAAGTTACTGGCGCGGCGACTCGTCGCGCCCGATGCTCCAGCGCATCTACGGCACGGCGTTCTTCACGAAGAAGGCCCTCGATGCGCACCTGGCGCGGCTCCAGGAGGCCCGCCGCCGCGACCACCGCCGCATCGGCAAGGACCTCGACCTCTTCAGTTTCCACGACGAGGGACCGGGCTTCGCCTTCATGCACCCGGCCGGCATGGTCGTCCTGAACGAAATCCTGGAGTTCTGGCGGGCCGTGCACCTCGACGCCGGATACGTCGAGGTCCGCACCCCCACCATCCTCAGCCGCGAACTCTGGCTGCGCAGCGGCCACTGGGACAACTACCGCGAGGCCATGTACTTTACCCAGATCGACGAGGCCTCCTACGCCGTCAAGCCGATGAACTGCCCCGGCGGACTCCTTATATATCTCAATAAGCCGCGCTCCTACCGCAACCTGCCCCTGCGCATGGCCGAACTGGGCCTGGTGCACCGCCACGAGAAGAGCGGCGTGCTGCACGGCCTCCTGCGCGTACGCCAGTTCACGCAGGACGACGCCCACATCTTCTGTTTGCCGGAGCAGTTGCAGGACGAGGTCCTCGGCGTCATCAACCTGGTGGACCGCATCTACGGCACGTTCGGCTTCCAGGACGTGCGCGTGGAACTCTCCACCCGCCCGGAGCACTCCATCGGCACCGACGAAATGTGGGAGCACGCCACCCGCGCCCTCCGCGGGGCCCTGGAAGCGCGCGGCCTGGCGTACAAGGTCAACGAGGGGGAAGGGGCCTTCTACGCCCCCAAAATCGACTACCACGTCCGCGACTGCCTCGGCCGCTCGTGGCAGTGCGGCACGATACAGGTGGACCTGGCGATGCCCGAGCGCTTCAACCTGACCTACGCCGGGGCCGACAACCAGGAGCACCGCCCGGCCATGATCCACCGGGCCATCCTGGGCAGCATCGAGCGGTTCCTCGGCATACTGATTGAGCACTACGGCGGCGACTTCCCGCTGTGGCTCGCGCCCGTCCAGGCCGCCGTCCTGCCGGTGAGCGACCGGTTCAACGCCTACGCGGCGTCGGCCGCGGCGGGGTTGCGGCAGGCGGGCCTCCGCGCGGAACTCGACGACTCAAGCGACAAGGTCTCCGCCAAAATCCGCCGCGCAACCCTGCGCAAAATACCCTATATGCTCGTCGTGGGCGAGAAGGAGGTTGCGGCACGCTCCGTCAGCGTCCGCGACAAGGCCGCCGGCGACCTGGGCGCCGAACCGCTCGACGCCTTCATCCGCCGCGCTGCCCAGGAGGTCCGCGAGAAACGCCTGCGGCCGAAGGCGGCCGCGGCGCTTTAGCCGCGGGCCGAAGGCGAAAAAACAACGAGCGCCGGCGCGGCGCCGGCGCACACGCAGCAGCCGGCCTCCAACAGAAAGGAGAACCTGCTTGAAAGAACAGAAGCAGCGAGTGAACGAGCAGATCAAAATATCACCGCTGCGCGTCATCGGGGACAACGGCGAACAGTTGGGCATCCTGGAACGCGACGTGGCCCTACGCATGGCCAACGAAGCCGGCCTCGACCTCGTGGAAGTGGCCGGCGACGTGCGGCCCCCCGTCTGCCGCATGATGGACTACGGCAAGTTCAAGTACCGCCTGGCCAAGCGGAGCCATAAGTCCAAGAGCCACGAGGTCAAAATCAAGGAAATCCGCATCCGCCCCAAGACGGACGCCCACGACCGCGACACCAAGATCCGGCAGGCACGCGCCTTCCTTGAGGCCGGCGACAAGGTCTCGGTGAACCTCATGTTCAAGGGCCGCGAACTGGCACATATGGACTTCGCCCAGCAGAACCTTCTGGCCTTCATCGACCAACTGGCCGACGTCGGCCTGGTG
>VGYT01000021.1 GCA_016872895.1 Planctomycetota bacterium | reverse complement strand
GGGGGGGCGGGGGCCGGCCGGCCGGTCATGGATTCCAGATCGGCGGGACGGCCCGCCGTCACCTGGACCCGCGTGCGACAAAAAACTCATTCGTCAGGGCTGGCAACCACTACCTCACCTATCAGCACCGACGGTCTCAGGGAGGTGAGATCGGACCCCGCTGGTTTGAGGATTGCCGTACGGTGCTCGATAGTTTCGTTTCCTTCACGGGACCCGGGCGCCTTGCCTCGGACCTTTCCCCTGACGATTTCCTTAGATATCGCCAGAGGCTGGCACGGTCGGGCCTGGGCGGCCGCAAGGGATTGGGAGTCTACGCTCTGACCCGAGCCATCACGGTAGTCCGCAGCGTGCTGAAGTACGCGTACGAGATGAACCTGATTGACCATCCAATCAAGTACGGAAAGGCCTTCGAGCAACCCTCTTCTACGCTCAAACGGAGAAGCCGCCGCGCTACCGAACTGATCAACGGCAAGCGGTTGTTCGAGGCCCGGGAAATCCGGTCGCTCATCGAGACGGCCCAGGGCCCCCTGCGAGCCCTGATCCTGCTGGGCATCAACGGAGGCTTTGGAAACACGGACTGCGCTGGCCTCACGTTATCGGCTGTTGACTGGGAGAGGGGTATCATCGAATTCGACCGCGCGAAGACAGGGACCGAGCGGGTTGTCCCCCTGTGGCCCGATACCCTCCAGGCTCTCAAACAGGTGCAGGAGACAAGACCCAAACCAGCCGACGAGGACGCTGAGAGACTGTTGTTTCTCACGGGTTCCGGCAAGGCGTGGGTCCGGCAGTACGTGCATTATGGCGAGGACGGGAGCATCAAGAGAGTGGTCAACGTCGATACCATTGGCGACCAGTTCGAAATCCTCCTCCGGAAGCTCGGCCTGAAGCGAAGAGGCCTCGGCTTCTACGCCTTGCGTCACACCTTCCGAACCTGGGCCGACGAGGTCCGCGACCAGCACGCTATCCATCGTATAATGGGCCACACGATTCCCGGTATGTCGGGCATCTATGTCGAGGAAATCTCCTTGGATCGGCTCCGCGCCGTCGTGAATCATGTGCGGTCCAGACTCTTTGGCACTGCCGAGACGCTCCAACCATCTGCTCCGGTCACGGCAAATGCTACTTGATGAACTCGATGACGGCAGGACGCACGCTTCGCCGCGCCTTTGGCACGCGTACCATTTCGGGTCTGTTCGCCCGCGCGTCGAGGAAAGCGTCCAGGCTCTGGGAGGAGACTCGCCACGAACGGCGGCGCGGTTCCTTACCACAACGACTGCCAACGTTGACCGCGCGAAGGTCTCCCGCGTTGATCCACCGCTCCACCGTGTCCCGCGAGACGTGCAGGCGCAACCGCCGCAGGTTCCACAGATACCCCGTTGCCGTGGGTGTCAGCGACCCCCTCGTGGGTGTCGGCGACCACCCTCGCAGGTGTCGGCGACACCCTGTCGCACCGCCCGCCGCCTTCCTCTCCGTCGTCAGTGCGGCGGGCGGAGGGGGGCCGCTGCCCCTCCTCCACGTCCCAGCCGTGCTGACGCGCCAACTCGAAGACCCCGCGGTCGATCACGCACAGGATGGTCGAGACGTGCACGTCTCTGGATCCACCACTTCCGCATGGCCCAGCCGGACCGCGAGCGGTTCAAGCACGCTACCTTCGTCGAGGAGGCCCACCACATCCTCCTGCGCAAGAAACAGGAGACCACGGGCGAGGAGACCGTGACCGACGTCATCCTCAGGGAGATACGCGAACTGGGAGAGGCCATCGTCTGCCTGGACCAGCACCCCAGCCTGATATCCAAGCCCGCCCTGGGCAACACTTACGTCACCTTCGCCTTCAACCTGAAGCACCGGGGGGACCTGGCCATGATGCAGGACTGCCTGCTCCTGGACGGCGAGCAGACCGACTACCTGGGCAGGCTCGAAGTTGGCTGGGCGGTGGTCAAACTCCAGGGCCGCTGGTTCTGGCCGTTCCTGGTCAAACTACCCCTCGTCAGGGTGGACAAGGGCAAGGTGACCGACCGCGTCATCGCGGAGTGCGCGGCCCTTCTGCCCCAGACTCTCCCGGAGGCAGCGCCACAGAAAGAAGCGGATTCTCCGCCGATTCCGGTCTCAGAGGAGAATTCCGCGCCGGAGAAGACGCAAGACGAGGCAACACCAGGTATTCCATCCGGGGGCAAGAATGAGGAGGAGGAAGGGGAAAACGGGTGCGCAATTCGGCTCACAACGCAGGAACGGAAATTCCTGTTGGCCGTTCACGAACGTCCTGAGTCTTTGGTGGTGGATAGATATTTACGTCTGCGCCTGTCGGCGCGAAAAGGCAACGAAGTCCAGCGCGCCCTCAAAGGGCGCGGCCTGATTGAGTCTGCCCACGTCTCCCTCGCCAGCGGGACCGGAAAAATCCTCGCCCTGACCGACAAGGGCCGTCAGGCCCTGGGCTTGCGCGCGTCCCCGTCCGGTCGGGAGGGAGGGCCCGTGCACGCTTACTGGAAACGCCGCCTCGCCGGGCACCTGCGCGCCCGCGGTTACGACGTCACGGAGGAGTACGCGGTCGGCGGCGGGAAGGCTATCGACCTTGTGGCCACGCGCGACGGGAAGCGGATTGCCTTTGAGATCGAAACCGGGCAATCGGACGCCGCCGCAAACGTCAGGAAGTGCCTGGACGCGGGGCTCGACCGAGTTGTCGTCGTGGCCACAGGCTCACCCGCTGAACGCGCGGTTGCAGCCCTCCGCGCACATCCCAGGGCGGAAGTCGTGGCCGCCCGAGAGTTGCTGGAGACGGGACATTTGCCCGGCGAACGACGTAGGCGGGCGGCGGACCGTGTTGGTCCATAGGCCGGAGAATCTGCCGTAAGAAGGTTGTCTCGAGGCGTCACTGTCTTAACGGTTTGCCGAGGCTCGACGCTATGTGTTCCTTTATCGCCGCCTCCCTTATGCCATGCAGGACGGTCGCACATGAACGGCGGCAGCGGTCGGCTTTCCCTCTGTCCGGCCACTGCCCGTTGTCTTGCCGGGGGCCAAGAGGGGTCTAAGCCGAGGTCCCCTGCGTCATCCCAGCGCAATGCAGGGCCCCGCCTTCTTGCCCCCGGCGATACGCCCGCCCTCTATCACACAATATGCGGGTCGTGGTAGAATCTTGCGCGCCAGAAGAGCAGGGAGCGAACGTTTCTGGTGCGCGAGGATGATCCGGTTTCGCCGACCGTGTTTCACTTGCAGGACGAGGGTGCCGCGGAAGGCTTCCTTCCTGCCACGCAGGGGGTACCGAGATGGCCGAGGACGAATGCTCTGACCTGCCGCCCCTGAGCGGGACAGATGGCGCAGGCGCGGCGAGTCAGACGGGTCAGCCGCCCGAGATTGAGGGCTACGCGGTCTCCGGCCCGCTCGGCGAGGGTGGGATGGGTACGGTGTGGCGCGCCGTCCAACAGAGCACCCGCCGCGAGGTGGCCCTGAAAGTCCTGGGCCGCGTGGGCTTCGGCTCCGAGAAGGCCCGCGTTCGCTTCGAGCGGGAAGTGGAGATCGCCTCGCGCCTGGAACACCCCCACATTGCCCGGATCTACGACAGCGGGCTTTGCCACGGCCTGTACTACTACGCGATGGAACTGGTGGACGGCCTCCCCCTGGACGCCTACGTCGGGCAGAACCGTCTCGCTCAAGAGCAGATTCTTGAACTGGTTCGTGCCGCGTGTCGGGCCGTCGAGCACGCGCACCGCCGCGGGGTGATCCACCGCGACCTGAAGCCGTCGAACATCCTGGTAGCGGCCGACGGCCAGCCGCACATTCTTGACTTCGGCCTGGCCAAGACCTTCCTGGAACAGGACGCTGCTGCCGCCCTCTCGATAACCGGCGAGGTCGTGGGCACGCCGGCGTTCATGTCGCCTGAACAGGCCGCCGGCGAGGCTGGCCAGATTGACACGCGGAGCGACGTTTACAGCCTGGGGGTAATGCTGTACCGCGTGCTGACCGGCACTTCTCCGCACAATCTGGACGGCACGCGTTACGATGTGCTTCGCCGCATCGCAGAGGAAGACGCCAGAAGGCCCCGCGATGCCGCGCCGGACCTCGACGCGGAACTCGAGGCCATACTCCTGAAGGCCCTGGCCAGGGACCCGGATGGCCGTTACGCCTCGGCGGGCGAACTGGCCGACGACATTGACAACTACCTGAAGGGAGAGCCGCTCTCGGCCCGAAGGCCCACGACGCTTTACTTCCTGCGGAAGCGCCTGCGCAAGTACCGCGGCCGCGTGGCGGCGGCGGCTGGCCTGCTGGCCATCCTGGCCGGCGTGGCGGCGTGGTCGTACGTCAGCGTATCCGATGAGCGGTCCCGTGCGCTGCTGGCCCGGGACGAGGCCCGGCAGGAGGCCGCCAAGGCGCGGGCCGTGACGGATTTCCTGAACGAGATGATCGGCTTCGCCGCGCCGGCGGGAACGTCGGGCCGCCCCGTGTCCGTGCGGGACGTGCTCGACAGGGCCGCCGGCCAGGTTGAGGCGAAATTCTCGACGCAGCCCCTCCTGGCAGCGGAGATCCGGCACAACCTGGGTGCAGGGTACGCAGCACTGGAGGATTACGACGCCGCCTCGGTCCAGTTCTCCTCTGCCCTGGACCTCAAGCAGCGACTTCTTGGACGGGCGGCAACCGAGACGCTGGCCACCATGCACAGCCTGGCCAACGCCCTTCGCCTCCAGAACAAGACCAGGGAGGCGGAGCGGCTGCACGCGCAGGTGCTCGAAACGCGCCGGGCGGTGCTGGGTGCGGACCATCCGGACACGCTCCGGTCCATGAGCGACCTTGCGAGGGCGCTGGTGGACCAGGAGAAACACGACGCAGGCCTGGCGCTGCACCAGGAAGCCGTCGGCAGGGCGCGGAGGGCCCTGGGAGAAGACCATCCCGACACCCTCGCACTTGAGGCGAACCTGGCCGACATCCTCTGGCACGTGGGGAGGAAGACGGAGGCGGAGCGGCTCTACCGCAACGTCCTGGAGCGTCGCCGAAGGACGCAGGGGGGCGAGCATGCGGACACAGTATCGGCCATGAATGACCTTGCGGGCGCCCTGTGGGGCCTCGGCCGTCGGGACGAGGCGGCCTCGCTGTACGAGCAGGTCGCCGCAATCCGCCAACGGGTTCTTGGTGCGGACAGTCCCCTGGTCGTCGCGTCCGTGGCGGCCCTGGGGCGTGCCCTGGCGGAATCGGGCAGACACGAGGACGCGGAATCCGTTCGCCGGACAGAACTCCGCTTGCGCGAGGGCATTTCGACGAGAGGCCTGACCGAGACGCTTGCAGCGATGAACGAACTGGCCAACGAACTCTACTGGCAGGGCAAGTACGCCGACGCCGAGGAACTGCACGCGGACGTGCTCCGCATCTGCCGGCAGATACTGGGCGAGGAGCATCCTCTCGTCCTCGTCTCCAAGAGCAACCTTGCCAACGATCTCTATGCTCAGGGCCGGAGCACAGAGGCGGAACGGCTACAGCGGGAGGTTCTCGAAATCCGCAGACGCACACTGGGCGATGAGCACCCTGACACGCTGTTGACCCTGCTTCACTTGGCCAACGCGCTCTTCGACCAAGGCAAGTACGCTGAAGCGGAACTGCTCGACAGACAGGTGGCGGAGGCGAACCGTCGGAGGCTGGGCGATCGGGCACCCGAGACGCGCCGGGCACTGGCAGACCTGCGGTCAACGCTGGAGGCCCAAGGCAAACTCACGGAAGCGGAAGCCATCCTCAAGGCCCAAGAGGCCCACCCGCGCGGGCCGCCCCCGGGGGAAGGCGAAGGACGGTCTCCCGAAGCGGCGGCGACGCGAAAGGCTCGCAACTGAAGGCCCCCCGTGTGACGCTGTTCCGTTGTAGTTCCTCCGAGAAGAGAGCAACCGCGCGGCTCTTCTGTCGTCAGCGGATGGCCGCAGCCTCGCGGCCATGCGCGAGGTTCATGGCATCCCGGATGTGCTGTTTCCCGACCGGCCCCGTCCAATGCATGACCAGGCACGGGCCGTCGCCGTCGCTCAGGCGCAGCCGCAAGATTTCCTTCGGGATCTCCCGGATGCGCCCTTCTGCATAGCGACGGAGGGTCAGGGCCAGCGTTTCCTGGTCGCCGGGTTGCCCGTAGCGAGCGTCGCCCGGGCGGTCCGACCGCAGGGCCAACGTCATGGAGGCCCACTGCGGCACGGCCGGGTCGCCGTGGTTGAACGCCAGCACGCCGCTGTTGTAGATGGGTGCATCGCGGGGCATCGCCTCGCGGCACCGCTGCGGCGTGCCGCGGTCGGGCGCCATGCCGATCCCACCCTCGGCGCAGAACTCAAAGAGCGGCCCCAGGGCGCCTCGGACCTCGCAATCCGTGTCCAGCCACACGCCCTGCCGGAAGGGCGATTGCAGGAGGGCGAGCGGCTTCTTGAAGTAGCCGTAACAGTCCAGCGCGATTGGCTCAGACAGCGTCCCGCGCGACTCACACCATCGCCGGACCTCCTGGCTCATGCCGAAGTCTGCGAAGTGAACGGGTAGGTCGTTGTACTTCGCGTAGTTCGACCACCACCACGGCAGGAGCCATTCCTGCGCACTATCTAGCCCGACGACTACGCCGCGCTCGGCCGACGGCCTAGCGTTTGCCCAGTCGCGCCAGAAGGCACAGCGCATGTCAGGGCACAGCCCCGCACGAATGGCCGGCCAGGCCCGGCGGATTGCGCCCTTGCCGCCGGGACCGCTCCAGTGAACGGCCGTAAGGCCCTCGTCTTCCCCCTCCTGCCTTGAGCGAAGGAGTGTGGCGGGTATCTCCGCGAAGCCGCTGCGCCGTCTGCCGCCTAAGATCTTGCTCAGGATTTCCTGGTCGCCCCTGAAACGGTCGCGGCCTTCCGGGACCTTTCTGGCCCACTCGACCACAGTGGATCGCCGTGCCTGCACACGATCACCGCGCCCGACCAGCACGGCCCCTGAAACGACAACCGTTTACCGAGCGCCACGGGATAAGACCAGTCGCGCCCCAGCCCCGGACGGTCGCCGCAGAAAGACGCCAGGACGGAGAGGTCTGCGCGGACCTCGCAATCAAGGTCCGCCCACACGGTCTGCCTGAAGGGGCTTTGCAGAATCGCGAAAGGTCTGCGGAAGCACCCCTCAACGCCGTCGGGCGCTCCGTGAGGGACGACCTTGCCGCGGACCTCGCACCATCGGCGCGTCTCGTCGCTCATGCCGAAGTCGGCGAAGGCCACAGGCCAGCGGTTCCGGCGGGCGTACGCCCACCACCACCAGGCCGCGAGGTCCTGCTGGTTCTCACAGACGGGCACCACGACGCCAAGCGTGTCGGCCGGCTCGGCCGCCCACGCAACCGGTCGCGCCGCTGCTCTTGGAGACACGTCCACCGAAGACCCGCCGCCCAGGCGCCTCTGCAAGGCGGCCTTGCCTTCGGCCCCCGCCCAGTGAAGCACGGCCGCCCCGCTGTCGCGGTCGTGCGAGGAGGACGAGGTTGAAACCAACGAGGACGGAATCGGGCTGACTGCGTAGCCGCAGCGGCTGGTTACCTGGGCGAGCGCCTCGCGGCCGGTCGCGTAACGGTCCTCCCTTGCCTGGACTTCGGCCGCCCAATCCGCAACCAGGGCGCTGCCGTGACGCACCGCCGCCGCGACTACGTCCGAGGCACGGGGTCCGGTGGCGCGTTCTTCCGCTTCCTTACCTGACCGATCCCCTTTCGTCGCCGCCTCGGCTACTCCACCGGCTATGGCGGCCGAGCCGTCGCGGCAGTACCGGAACAAAGGCTCCAGGCTGCCGCGGACTTCGCAGTCGGGTTCCAGCAGCAGGATTTCCTTGAACGGGCTCCGCAGGATCGCAAAGGGCATCCGCGAGGACGTCCGCCGCACCGGCAGGTTCCGAAGATCAATGACCGATCCCCTGTCCGAACACCAGCGGCGCATCGCCTCGCTCACGCCGAAGTCGGCGAAGGCGACGGGCAACTCGCTGTGTCGCCGCAGGTTCTCGAACCACCACGGCGCCAGCCATTCCAGGCCCGCGCCGAGGGCGACGGCGACGCCGCGCTCGTGCAAGATCCTCTTGTCCCACTGGCACAGTTCCGCGTCGGCGGCGTGAAGCAGCGGGGCGTGGCCGTCGGGGGCTTCGGCCTCCGACGACCGCAGTGCATCCTTCAGTTCCACGAACGGCAGAAACTCGTTGACCGGCGACCCAGACGTGCAACTGACGATTTCAATTCTTTGGGCCCTGCCTTCCGGCGCCAGCCGGTGCAGGTCTTGAACGAGGTTGGCGTAGAGCCTGCGGTTGTCAGCCCGCCGCCCCTCGGCCAGGCGGCGGCCGTCGTGGTAGTCCCGGCCCCCACCGAAATCACATCCCACCAGGAACACACGCCGCGCCCCCGCCCAGACCACGAGGTGCAAGGCGGTCGTGAACGTGTTGCGGTTCCAGACGAAGACCGTGTCGTGGGCGCGGCGCCGAAAAATCTCGGAGACGGGCGCGTCCTCCAGGTCAGCAAAAAACACGTTGGGGAAATCCTTCAGCGGCCGCCCCTGGCAGGACTCGTCGTGATGGCTGCCACGCACGATCTTGATAAAAGGCTCCGCCCACACGCGCCGGTCGTAGCATTCCGGCACGTCGGTGCCGACCCACACGTCGGGCCGGACGGCGGGGTACGCCGTCGTGACGGCAAAAATCATCCGGCCGGGACCGTTGAGCGCGGCGGCGTGCAGTGCCGCCAGCGAGGGGCCGGGACAGCAGAGATAGGCGTCCGCCCCCAGGTTGCATCGGGCCAGGCCGCGCGCCCGCACCCAACCGTTGCCGCAATCGTACCAGAGGGCCACGGTAATCGCCCTCCCTCGCTACCTGGGTGCGCCCTGCAACTGTCCCCCCTCCCGAAGAGCCTGGTCCCAGAACGCCCGGTTGCGCCGTGCCTGCTTCTCGGTGAAGACCGGGAACCGGGCGGTCACGTTGCGCCGCACGCCGGCCAGCGTGACGACCACGGATAGCGATTTCGGGAGGGAGTCAGGGCACGACACCACGACATGGCAATGCTGGTCCACGTAGGCTCCAAGGGTCCCCGGCACGGGCAGGTTCGGCTGGGTGGCGATGACCTCGATGGAACCCGGTTCGCAGGCTTCCTCGAACAAGAGGTCGATCGGCGCGCGGGCCTCGGTCTTGCCCACTGGCACCTCGACGCGCAGGAGGTCGAAGAACATCGCCACGGGGGCCTCGATGCAACTCAGGCCCCGCCATTGGCCGCCGAGGTTCAGGATAACGGTCTTTCCGGCGTTGCCCGTCGGGCCAGTGTTGCCCGTGGGGCCTGTAGCAGCCGTAGGCTTGGGACCGGTAGGGCCCGTGGGTCCGGTGCGACTCGGCGGGATCTCCGGGCTGGGCCCGGTCGGGCCGGTTGGGCCGGTGCGCCCTGTCGATCCGCTAGGCCCTCCTGTAGGAGCCTCGGGGCTGGGCCCGGTCGGTCCCGTCGGACCCGTAGGGCCGGTTGCGCCTTGCGCCCGGGGAGTTGTCTCCTCCTCCACAAATTGCACGGGCGAGGAAGACGCGGGGCCAACGCCCCGAACGCGCGGGGGGTTACGCGATCTCATGGTCTCTCCTTTATCCCTGTCAGAGGTGTCCTGGATCTGCCTTGCGTCGCCGCTACGGCCGCCCTTGCGGTACTGGCCATGGGCAGCAAGACTGTTCGTTGGGCCCGCCTACGCTCCTTCTCTGGCTCCTTCTGCGGCCCGCAGACGGGAAATCTCCCGGGCCCGCACGAGGACCTCCCGAAGGTCCGCCGGAAGCCAAGTCTTCGCCACGAGCATCCCGAGGAAGCGGGCCAGGTCGCCGTACGCGTGTTCCGTGATCTTTTCGCCTCGGAAAACCAGGGCGGCAGCAATGGCCCCGTAGTACAGGACCGTTGCGACGCTTCTGGCGACGTCCGAATGAGCCCGGTTCGCGAGCGCTTTTTCATGGTCCTTCAGGAGCCTCAGAACAGCCGCGTCGGTGCCCGGATCAAGCAGCACTTCAGCCAGCGTGCGCCCACGGAGGCAACCCAGGTCGCCGCACGGCGTGGCGGGGACGGCTTCCGGGGAACCCGGCCCATCGAGCGGAATCCTGGCGGCCAGTTCGGCACGCAACGCCTGAGCCGCCGATCGGTCCTCCGCTTCCCGCGTCCTGTGGAAACGGGCCCCTGCGCCGAGAAGCCCCGCAAGTTGGTCGGGGCGCAGACGGAATAGCGCTTCGCTCATCGCCCCTTCTTCCCCGGCGGCGAATGGCCCACCCCGCGCCCGGCCGCCGCTCGCCTGCGAACATGGGGCGGCGCCGCGACCGGCCTCACCAGACAATATGCGGGTCGCCCCGGAATCTTGCGCCCCCTGCCGACAGAATCTCCATGAGGTCCTGAATCTCGGCCTCCACCTCGGCGTCCGAGGCCACCAGCAACCTCACGCGGCGAACCAGCGCGGCCCGGAACTGCCGCTTCACCGTGGCGATCATGTTGGAAGCCTTGGCGGCGCTGGGAATCCCCAACCGAGCGCAAATCTCCGGGAGCCCCGGCGGGGCCGAGTCTTCCATGATCGGCGCCAGGACCCGCAGCCGAAAGACTTCCCAGTGCCTCTGCTCACCGCGCCGTCGGCACTGACCCTCGACCTCCTTCAGGACCTGCTCCAGCAGCGTGGCCGCCCAGGTGGCGTTAAACGCCGCTTCCGGCGTCGCGCCGTCGGCCGGCTCGGGCAGGCTGAACGACTCGAGCCCTTCCAGGGACACGATCGACTTGGCCGGCCGACGTTTCCGCGAGACCTGCGCCCGATGCACGTGCCGCACGTAGAGGTCCAGAGACCTCAGAAGGAAACTGCGGAACCGCCCCCTGGTCCGGTCCGCCTTGCGAACCAGCCCGCGGCCCAGCACGACCTCTCCGAAGAATCCCTGCGTCAGGTCCTTGGCCGCTTCGTTGTCGAGCCCCTTGCGGCGGAGGTAGCAGTACACGGGTTTCCAGTAGTGCGAAATCAATTCGCCCAGGGCCGCCTGCTGGGTCTCCCCATCGTTCCTCTGGGCGTCGAAGATGCAGGTCCAGTCGGTGGTCTCAAAGCGCTCGTTGGAGCCTCCGATGCTCGTCTTGTCTCCGCGGGTCACGTCTTCCTGTCCCCTGGGTTCGCCGCCCCGTGCACGCCCCCACCTGGCAGCAGGATGAGGCCGGGACGACTTGCGAAAGGCGAAGCACTTGCGCCTCGCCGGTCAAACGCGAGGCGGAACAACGAGAGTTAGATACTCCGTCCGGCGCGAAGTGTCAAACCTTTTGGTGGGCCTTCTAAAGATGTGGCTGGCGGAACGGATACGGACCTCGCTGCACAGGCCCAACCGGCGGTGCGGGTGCGTGGGCTCGGACACTGCCCCGGTACTCGGCCCCACGCTGCCCCCCGGCGGCGGACGCAGGAGATTCCACCGTGCACGCGCGCAAGAAAAGCGCCGCAGCCGCATAGTGAATGATAGGGGCAGGCCGCGCTCCACGTGCGCTCGGGCCGTGCCCGCAGGCTAGGACGGAGACGTGGAGGGGGGATGCCTGCCCCCTGAGTCTCCTTTGGCGCTCCTGCCAGGTCGCATTCTGCACACGGAGATACTGCACGGGCCGCAAAAGCGGGCCGCTCGCCGCGACAACCCCGACGAGCGGCCCTGCGCTGGGATGGGCTTCGATGAAGTTCTGAACAGTCTAACAGCGCGGTGTGTGCGCGTCCAAAGAAAAAACCTGTCCGGCCCGCGTCGGCCGTTTCTGCTACGCGCCGGGTCTTTTTTCCGGCCGCGTGCGGGGGGCAGGCCGAAATACTGGGCGGATACCTCTACCGCAAGCGCGGCACGCAGATGCCCGACGGCACGAACCCGGAAGCGTTCGTCGTGGAAGAAGCAAGCCTGGGTGTTTGCGGCATAAGCGGCGACACAAGGGGGCGGCACGTGCAGGGGGGCGAAACGAGGACGGGCAACTTCGGCGGCGGGCATTTCGTCGCCCGAAGAAAGTAGCGGGCGTCGTAGCGGCCGCTCCAAAGGTTCGCGTTTCAGGCGGGCCGTCAGCCTTCCAGCGCCCAGAGGTGCTCGCGGGTGGCCTTGTACTCCGGCGCAACAGGCCGTCTTTGGTGAATCTCAAGGGGTGCGGTCAGCATCTTCGGGATTTCTGCGACGTGTGGCTGGCGCTGGGCCTCTGGCGGCTGCGTGGTTGAACAAGATCTTGGCTTGTCTGGGGCCGGGGACCAGATGTGCGTTTGAGGTCTCGGTCGCTCCGCTTGAGAACCCGGAGGGCGAGGCGCGGCTGTCGGTCATCCCGCCCGACGGCCACATCAACACCTTCTTCGGCACCCTGGCCGACCAGCCGCTGCCGTACACGTTCACCGTGGAATACGAGGTCCGGCCGGGCGAGTTCAAACGGATGTACTGTAATCGTGATTCGGTGGACGCGGGCGACGGTTTCAAGGTGGACCTGGAGGGCGATGGCACGGGCTGGGAAAGCCCGCGACAAGACCTGGCGGGTGGAACTCAACGACTGCCCGCCCGTCAACGCTGTCGTGCGGGTGCGCTACATCCCCGTGGGCGCGTGTTCCTGGTCCTGGGTCGAGACGCCGCAGACCATCGAGGGCGGCAGGGTGCCCGACCCGCCGTCAACCATCCAGGAAGGCTGACTCGTCGTGGATGACGAGTGGAAGGTTGCACACACACTCCGCACGCCGGACGGGCGCCCGCAGAGATACTCCGGCGCACCCGCCGACCCGTACCTGACCGTCCGCCTGTCGGCGCTGGAGTGGGCGCCGGGCGAGTTCAGGCCCATCTATAAGTACAGGTTCCGGGGCGACCCGGACTGGACGACGGCCCTGGAACTGGACGTCTTCCTGGACGAGCGCGGCCACAACTTCGGGTTGCTGGCCGACCCGGAGGTGTGACGGCCTGCGTTCAGCCCTGCGGCCGGCGGCGTTTGGCCACGTCCAGTTCGATGTCGCCGAACCGCTCCTCGTGGTCGCGGATGATGCGCCCCAGCGTCAGGGCCAGCCGCTTGGCCTGGTAGTAGTTCAGGATGATCCGCTCGCCCAGTTGGAAGATGATCTCCGGCTGGCCGCCCGGCCTCTGCGGCGGGCCAGCCAGGTTGACGCCGAAGTCCAACATGACCTCCTCGGGCGTCGCGTTGGTGCGGAAGGCGTTCGCGTAACTCGTGCGCATGGCCCGCTCGTCCATGCGCAGGATCACGCCCTCCTCGCGGGGCTGCCCGGCGGCAGGTGCGCCCGCGGCCGGCTCCTCGTCGTGCGGCCTGCCTTCGTTCCTCGCTTGCATCCGTTGGCTCCTTGTAGGAAGGGTCCGACAGCTGCCGACGGGACGTTCCGCAGGCGGCCCCCCGAGACCCCCTCGCGCAGGCCGGCCCCGCAACTATCGCTGTGCGCGAATGACGGCATCACTATATGCCACCCCGCCACGAGCATGGAAGTGAATTCCTCAGAACCAACGGGCCGCGCGAAGTCGGCGCCGTGACGCCGGAAGCCCCGGATGGGCGTCACGAACACGGCCCGGCCCTCGCTCGGCGCTTGCATTCCGAAACGGCACACGTGTAGAATCCGTTCTTGTTGCCTTCCGTTGCGACAAGGGGCCGTCCTGGGAGGGCGCCGAGATGCCCGTGGACCCGCCGAAGACGATGCTGCTGATTGCCGCCTGGCCCGACCGCCTGGTCGCGCCGGAACTGGTGGTGTGGGGGATGCAGCACAAGTTCCGCCGCATCCAGTGGTACAGCCAGCGGTTCGTCGAGTGCGCGTACAACGCGGCGGTTCAGAAACTCGCCTTGCCGAGCGACTGCGACCACTTCGTCTTCGCCGACCGCGACATGCGGCCCGGGCCGGACACCGAGGCGTTCCTGGCGGCCGAAGGCGACCTGGTGGCCTGCAAGTACGACGTATCGAACAAGGAGACGTGGGCCGATCCCCACACGATGCACTGCGGCCTGTGGCGGTGCACGCGGAAGGTCCTGGAGGCGATCAAGCCGCCGTGGTTTCAGCGCGCTCTCTCCGAGGACGGCACGCACGAGAAGATCTGCGTCTGCATGTACTTCCGGGACAAGGCCCGCGCGGCGGGGTTCCAGGTGGTCCGCGCCGGCTGGTGCGACCACGACGCTGGGCCGCGGACCCACTAGGCCGGACGAGAGACCACGCGGGCGGGATGCTGCGGTGCCGAATCGGCTGCAGCCTCAGCGGCTGCGGGCGAGGGCTGGCTCAGAAACCACTGTCTCCCTGCCAATCGAGCCGGGCGTTTCGTTCGCGCCGCGCGCGGACGCCTTTCGGGCCTCCGGCCGTTCTCCCCGATTGATGACAACCTCGCCGGTTTTTCTCTTGACAGGCGTCTGTGCCCGGGGGCATTCATAATCACGTTGTCGCGTGGGACCGTTCTTCCAACCTTTGTAAGGGGGCCAGCCATGTCCGAAGGCCCGTTTTGGCTGCGTCGCGGCAAGTCCTGCCACACCTGCCACGCTTGTTCCTGCCACCGCGGCGCCCTTGCGAGCGGGGGCGTATCTCCCGTGTTCGAGCCGCTGGAGCCGCGGCTGCTACTCTCGACGCTCTACTGGGACCCGGACGGCAACTGGGCAAACAACAACGCCTGCACCGGGGCGGGACTTGGCGGCACGGGCAACTGGAACTTGACGAGTCCGTACTGGTGGGCCGATGGAACGTGCAGCAACGTCCCCTGGAACAACTCCGGCGGCGACCAGGCGGTGTTCTTCGGATGTGGAACCCCGGGGCCGGTGACACTGACCACCGGTATCACTGTTGGAGGCATCGAGTTTCTTACAGATGGATATACACTTCGAGACTGTTCGCTCAGTTCGTTTGCCGGTTGCGGTTGCGGTTGCGGCTGCAGTTGCGACCTGGGCGTCTCCCTCGCTGCCGGCGTTTCGGCGACGATTGAGTCCGAGATCACGCCGGCGGGCGATGGCGGCCTCAGCGTGTCCGGCGACGGCACTTCGACGCTGACGGTGTCGGGCACGAATTCGTACTCCGGTTCGACGACGATTAGCGGCGCGACTCTCCGGGTAACCACCGCAAGCCTGCCGGGGGACGTCGCAAACGAAGGAACGCTCGTCTTCGACCAGGAAGAGAACGACACGTACGACAGCTCAATCTGGGGCAGCGGGTCGGTGGTCGTAACCGGCGGCTGCGAACTGGGTTTCAGCGGCCAGTATACGTACAGCGGCGGCACGACGGTGGACGGAGGCACGACGCTTCGGGTCGGCGTCTGTACGCTGCCTGGCGACGTGATCAGTGACGGGACATTGCTTTTTCAGGATACGTTCGGCGAGTTCGGCGGCGCGATCACCGGCGGCGGATCGGTGTCCGTGACGGGCTGCGGCACGCAAGTCACCCTGAGCGGCACGATTACCGGCGTGTCGGTGGATGTGGACTCCGAAAACAGCGTGACGCTGAGTTGCGGATCGAACGAACTGGGCGGCGCGAGCGTGAACTCCTGCGCCACACTGCGGGTGGTGGCCGCCGGCGCCCTGACGAGCGGGGCAGGCGTCGATGGCACGCTGATATTCGATCTGGGCGAAGACTTCGTTTATGGCGGTCAGATCGGCGGCAGCGGAACGGTGACCGTAGCCGTCGGCAGCCACAAACTGACTTTCACCGGAGAGAACACCTACACCGGCGGGACGACGATTGAGGAGGGGACGCTCCAGGTCAACACGGGAAGTCTGCCGGGCCACGGCGAAGGAGGCCAGTTCTTCGCGTCAGGCGAAGTCACCCTTAACATCGCTGCCGAGGCGGCAGACGTCGCGGACATGCTGAAGGCTGCCGGCATCAAAGAAGTCGAGTCTGCTCTTGCGGCGGACGGCGTGGAAACCGTGTCAGAAGACGAAGCGCTCGCGTCTTCTGCTGGCAGCCCGGCAGATGGGGAAGCGCTGACCGGTGGAGACCCCAAGGCCCGCCAGTTCGCGCTCGATATTACCGTCGACCAAGCGACGTTGACCGGCCTCCTGGACAGGCCGTCCACGGACAAAGGCTACCTGAGCCTGACGATGGACGCCTCGGGAGCCCTGGTCTTGGCGAGGCCGGGCGGCGGGAAGGGGGAGTCGGCGTCGGTCGGCGCGCTTGACGCAGCGGCCGAAGCCCCACCGGACGAGGGCGAGAAAACCGCGGAGACCACCCCTGCCCTGGACATCGCGGTTGATCCGGCCATCTTCGCCCACATGAAGGCGTCCCTGCGGCTGCGCGAGTGCAACGTCAGGCTCGTGGTGGACGATTCCGGCGCTCTTGTTCTGACCTCAGTGGATTCCGGCGTCGGCGGCAAGGAGGTCGGGTTTGGCCTGCTCTCCCTGACCACGGGCGAGGACGTGTTCATCAACTCCGGCGCATCCTTGATCTTCGAGCAGGAGGGCGAAGGGGAATACAACGGTTGGATCGGCGGCTATGGTTCGGTGACCGTGACGGGCTGCGGCGCCGTCGTCACCCTCAGCGGCGAGAACGGCTATAGCGGCGGCACGACGGTGGACGAGGACGCGACGCTTCGCGTGACGACTTGCAGTCTGCCGACCGGTGCAGTTGTTGACGGAACGTTGGAATTGTCATTCGTAGGTTCGTGCTGGGAGGAATTTGGCCACGGCTTCAGCGGCAGCGGCGAGGTGCGGGTGTATGGCTGTGGCGGCGGCAGCCTGACCGGGACGGTGGAAGGGGCGCTGGCGCTGGTGGCAAGCGACGTGACGCTCAGCGGCGCAATAACCGACGACGTGTCGTTGACGGCGGCCGAGGGAGGGGACGTGCTGCTGACGTGCGCCTCTAACAGCTATGGCGGCGGGACGATGGTCGAGTCCGGGGCCACGCTTCGCGTGACGCAAACATGCGCCTTGCCGGGCAACGCGACCGTGTGCGAGGGCGGCACTCTGGTCTTCGACGGTGTATCCGGGGGCGATTACGGCGGCGGTATCAGCGGCGGCGGCACCGTGCAGGCGGCAGGTTCCTCGGTCACGCTGAGCGGCACCATTACCGGCGTGTCGCTGGAAGTGAACTGCGAGAGCAACGTGTCGCTGAGCGGCGGCTCGAACAGCCTTGGCGCAAACGTGGAGTCGTGCAGCACGCTTACGGTGGCGGCCGCAGGCGCGCTCACAGACGGTGCGAGCGTTGACGGTACGCTTGTTTTTGATTTCACAACGCCCTGGACCTACGCCGGCGACATCAGCGGCACCGGTTCGGTGGTCGTGACCGGCGGCGCCGATCTCACCTTGAGCGGCCAGAACAGCATGTGCGACGGCTCTGTGACTGTGTGCTCGGGATCGATGCTCACGGTCGGCACGGGCAGCCTGCCGGAGGGCGTGACGGTTGACGGCACGCTGGTTTTCCACGAGACGGGCGGGGAATACGGCGGCGGTATCAGCGGCGGCGGCGCGGTGATCATCTCGGACAGCGACGTCGCCTTCACCGGCCAGAGCAGTTTCGGCGGCACGACGACAGTGAACGAGGGTGCGACGCTCCGCGTGACCACGTGCAGCCTGTCTGGGGACGTGACCGCCGACGGAACACTGGTGTTTCAAGGCGATTGCGGCGGCGAGTACGGCGGCGCGATCAGCGGCGGCGGCGTGGTGCAGGTGACGTGCAGTTGCGGCATCACCATGAGCGGCGCGATCACAGGCGGCGTGTCGCTCGTGGTGACCGACGGCGGCGTGCTGACGCTGACGGGCGACCTCTCGTACAGCGGCGATACGCTTGTCAGCAACGGCACGCTGATTCTCGACGGCGGGGATGATACCCTTCCGACCGGCACAACAGTGACGCTGGGCGACGGCCAGAACGCCGGCACCTTGAATCTGAACGGCCACAACCAGACCCTGGCCGGGCTGCAGACTCCGGAGAACGACGTCGGCAGCCGCGTTGTTGGCGGGTCCTGCACGCCTGTGACGCTGACGCTGGACCTCACGGAGGACTTCACCTTCGGCGGTATCCTGGGCGGCGACAGCGACGAGGACAAGAACCTGCGCCTGGTCAAAGATGGCCCGGCCACGCTGACGCTTTCGGGCGGGAACAACTACACCGGCGGCACATGCGTCCTGGCGGGCACGCTCCAAGTGGCGCCCGGCAGCCTGCCGGGAGACGTCATCCTGTATGACGGCAACTTGACCTTCGACGTGGCGACAAGCGGGCAGTACGACGGCGTAATCTCCGGCTACGGCTCGGTGACGCTCGTGGGCGGCGGTGCCTTGACGCTGACGAACTGCAGCGGGTACGCGGGGGCTACGCTTATCAAGAACGGGACAGTTGTTCTCGGGATCAACAACGCCCTTCCGACCTGCACGTGCGCGACGCTGGGCGACGATCAAGTCTACCCGAACACCAGCGGCGTCCTCAAACTAGACGGCCACAGCCAGGAACTGGCAGGGGTTGAGACGCAAGGCGAAGGAACGGGCAACCAGGTGGTCAATGGCAGCGAGACGCCGGTTACGCTGTACCTTTTCGTCCCCGACAGGAAGTCGTTCACTTTTGGCGGCGTTGTGGGCGGCGACGGCGACGACGGCTACCTCGCCCTGACCAAGTCGGGGCCGGGGACGCAAGCCCTGACGGGCTACAACGACTACGCGGGCGACACATGTATCGCGCAAGGGGCGCTGCGGGCGGTGGACGGGGTGGGCCTGCCGAGCGACAGTCACCTCATTTTCAATGGCGGAGTTTTGGAGGGTGATGGCACAGCCACGTTCACCCGGGACCTTGGGCCGGGCACCTGTGGCGGCGAAGTCGAGTGGCTGGGCTCAGGCGGCTTCAGCGCCTACGGCGGGAAACTGACCGTCGACATCGGCGGTCAGACCTGTGAACTGACGACGGGCGGCTATTTTGTGTCGTCGTACTACGGTATGCTGCTGTTTGGTTCTCAGGCGGCCGACGATGAGGTGGAGTTCAAGAATCCCATTGAATTCGATTCTGCGCTCGTAGTCAACGTCGAGGACAACCCCGGTTCGTTTGCGACGCTCTCCGGCACACTGTCGGGCTTAGGGTCGCTGGTCCTGTATGGCTCCGGCGGAACACTGAGGCTGGCGGCGGAAACCAATACATACACGGGTGACACTGCCATTTGCCACGGCACCCTTGTGCTGGCCGGAGGCGTCAACACTCTTCCGGAGACGGCGGTCGTCATTCTGCGCGGCCACTTTGGCAGCAGTGCCTGCCTGGATCTCAACGGCAACAACCAGCAGTTGGCGGGCCTAGGGGTGGGGGTCGGTGGCAACAGCAGCGCCAACCGGGTGCGGAGCGACACCGCGGCCGAGTTGGCACTGAGCCTCGGCGACGACTACGACTTTGAGGGTGTGCTGGAGGGCGCGTTGAGTTTGACTTTAAGCGGCGGCCATAGCCTGACCCTTTCAGGCGTTAGCACGTACACGGGCGAAACAACAATTGAGGACGGCACGCTGATCCTGAACGGCGGCGACAACACGCTGGCGGCAACTGCCGCGGTAGTTCTCGGCGACGGTTCCAACAACGCGTGGCTCGATCTGAATGGGTGCGACCAGGAGCTGGCGAGTCTGACGGTTGCGCCCGGCAGTCCCCCTGACGGTGCTGGAGTCTACAGTGCTGACGCTGCCACGCTTACCATTAACGTCTCGAGCGGGGTGGTGATACTCGCCGGCATTCTCACCGACAACCTCAGTCTGGTCAAGAAGGGCTCGGGCAGGCTCGAGCTCTCCGGCGAGAGCTGCTATTTCGGCGACACCGCCATACAAGACGGCACCCTTCGGCTCGTGGGGGATGATGGCACCCTGCCTGAAGGCACAAAGGTCACGTTGGGAGATTCGTCCAATCACAGCGGGACCCTGGAACTATACGGCCACGACCAGGTGTTGGGGGGGCTGACAACGGCCGGCGGCGCCAGTAACCATGTGGTCAATGGGAACGAGATCGAGTGTACGCTCTTTCTTTGCATCGCCCCTGGGGAGGAGATTACGTTCGGAGGTGTCGTCGGTGGAACTGGGGACCATGAGAACAACTTCGGCGTGACCAAAGAAGGCTATGGGACGCAGGTTTTCTCGTGCACCAATACCTACACAGGTGATACGACGATTCTGTCCGGGGCCCTTCGTGCCAACGACGGGGTCGGCCTGCCGAGCGACAGTCACCTCGTCTTTGGCGAGGTCGTCAGCTGCGTCGTCAGAGGCGGCGTCCTGGAGGGCAATGGTACAGCCACGTTCACTCGTGACCTTGGTCCTGGCACGTGCGGCGGTGAAGTCGAGTGGATGGGCTCCGGAGGCTTTGCCGCCCACGGCGGGAAACTGACGGTCAACCTTGGCAACGGAAGTCCGCCAAGCGTGCTGGCCTGGGCGAGCGGGAACTTCGTGCCCGCCGGCGCGGAACTCTGGTTGAATTCGCTGACGGCCAACGACGAAGTCGAGTTTCGGAACCGCATCGACCTGGACGGCGGCACGCGCACCATTCGCGTTTTCGACAATGAGACCTGTTCCGCCGATCTGGCCGAGATATCGGGCGAGATCCTGAACACCTGCGAGACGGAAGCCGGTCTGACAAAGTCAGGTATCGGCCTGCTGTACCTGACGGCGGAGAACACGTATGACGGGGCAACGACGATCCTGGCGGGGGCAGTGCGGGCCGCCCAGGGCACCGGCCTGCCGGATGACAGCAACCTCACATTTGACGGGGGCGTCTGGGAGAGCGACGGCGACGCGGACTTCGTCCGCAACCTCGGCACAGGGGCCGGCGAAGTCCAGTGGCTCGGCGACGGAGGATTCAGCGCCCACGGCGGCAAGTTGACCATCAACATCGGTGATGAGGAAGTCCCCGACACGCTGACATGGGGCTCCGACGGGCTCGTGCCGAGCGGCTCGAGGCTTCTCTTCGCTTCTCTGTGGGCAGACGACGAAGTCGACTTCACGAACCCCATTGCCCTGGGCGAGGGGTCGCGCGAAGTGTACGTCGAGGAAAACGCCGACTCCTGCGGCGACCTCGCGACGATCTCAGGTGAGTTGTCAGGAGACGGCGACCTTGTCAAGATCGGCCCGGGAACTTTGAAACTCACGGCGACCAACACCTATGAGGGGGCGACAACAATCGAGGACGGCGTTCTGCGCGTCGACGGCGCGATCTTGTCCGAGCAACCGGTTACGGCGGTCAGAAGCGGTAATGGTCAAGGCGGCACGCTTGCGGGCAGCGGATATGTCCGGAAATCGGGTTCTCAAGACACACTGCATTATAGGGTTATAGGGCTCGACGCTATCGGCCAGACATCCTCCTGCATGCACCACGCCCACGAAGAAGGCTGTCCGCTCGGCCACGAAGGAGCAATGGAGATAACTCTTGGAGATTGTCAGACGGTGGGCCGTTGGCAGGATGCCGTGCGGCAGGGCGTTGACGGGACAGTCTTCTCCTGTTACGAAGCAGAACTGTGGAACTTTGCTGATGGCGTGGGTTTCCTGGTCGCGGAGGGGAAATGGCTGCGAGAGCAATTGCCGGGCAGCGGCGCGGAGAACTGGGGGACCGCGGGGGGCAGCAAGTTCATCGTTTTCGCCCACGGGGGAGTGTGCCTGTATCTTGAGGTTTTCGTCGACAAGCACTTAGTGCATAGGACGAGCACCGGCACCAGGGCCAGCGTGGGCCACACGGGTGTTACGGTGGACCTGGCGACGGGCGCGTTGTCGTATAACGGCACGGACCTGGGCAACCGGGGTGCTCGCCGGTGGACGACCCAGGCACCGTTCACGCCCTACAATCGCGCTGGAAACGGGTGGAGCATCTCACAGTGGCCCCAGGTGATAAATGGCGGCGACGGCAGGGTCATCGTTGACGGTGCCGGCCCCAGACAGATTTGGTTCGACTACGACAGCGACACGGAAACATACGTGCCTGGACCTGGGAATCTGAACACGCTCACCCATTTCGACGAAGATGACGAGTTCGTTCTCGTCGACACAACGGGGAACGTTATTGGATTCCATGACTGGACCGTCGCACTAAAGAAACGGGGGCAGTTCAAGAGTTTCACCGACCCTGGCGGCAATGTAACTAGTGTGCTCTCCTCCACACAAGACGGCAATATCCAGGAAGTCCGGCGGTATGTCGGCAGCTGCACCGAAGACGTTCTGGAATCTTACTACTACACCTACTTCGAGAGCGGTGCCAGTGCTGGGTTGCTGTCCAGCGTCGAACTTCGCCGGCCGGACGGCGGGAACTGGACGGTCATTCGCCACATGGATTACACCTACTATGAGACATTGGAGGTCGGCGAGGGCAATATCGGCGACCTCATGAAGGCGGTGCTCATGGAGGGCGAAGACGTTCTCGAAACGAACTACTATCGGTATTACACCGCGGGCGATGAGGGCGGCTATCCCAGCGCCCTGAAGTACGTCTTCAACGGCCCCGCTTACGCCCGCCTCTGCGAGGCGCTTCACGAGATAGACCCTGACCTTGACCCCGAAGAGGCCACGGACGAGCAGATCGCCCCCTACGCCGACTCGTACATGGAATACGACATCCAACACCGCGTCACCAAGGTGGTCACCGCGGGCGCGGGCAACGAAGGCCAGGAGGGCGGCCAGGGAACCTACACCTATTCCTACGAAGACAGTCAGAACCCGGACGGCCCCAACTCCTGGGCGCGAGAAACCATCGAGACCCTGCCCGGTTACGACGCCGACCAGCACCTGGGCGCTCGGCGGATCACCTACAGCAACTACTTCGGCGGTTCCATGCTGGACGTCGTCGAAGACGCCGCCGAGACGCCCACCCAGTGGTGCACGTTCCACCAGTACAACGCCGATGGCCAGGAAATCCTCACCGCCATGCCGTCGGCCTTCGAGATGCATAACGGCAAGTTCTACGACCCGTGCAGCGCCGACCTGCTTTGCGCCGAAAGCGCCAACTACGAGTATCTGAAGGATGGCGACGGTCTCGTCACGGTAACCGAGTATTACTCCGACACATGGGCCACCGAAGAGTGCCCCGGCGGCGTGAAGGGCTATGTGGCCTGGACCGGCGCAAGGCATGGCGAGTGGGGCTCCTCCTTCACACTTACTTGTGCGGATTACACGAGACGGTCCTGCGGCGAAGTCACGATCTATCCGCTGAACTCCGTCACTCTGTACAACGAATCGGGGACGAGAACCACGTCCTACGCATACGACGAGTGGTTTGAGGGCACCGTCCAGGCCAAGTCGGTCACGACGACCCTGCCTGTCGTCCCGACGGCACAGCACGGCTCCTGCACTGCCGATGAAACGGTCGTCGTTTACGACTTTTTCGGCCGCCCTGTGTGGACCAAAGATGCTGATGGGTACATTGACTACGCAGCATACGACCAGGTCACCGGCGCGGTCGTCAAGACGATCACAGATGTCGAGTATTGCTCTCTTACCTGCGAAGAGCAGGATTCCTTTCCCACGGGGTGGGCTGAGCCTGAGGAGGGCCTGCACCTCGTCACGCTTTACACGGTCGATGAGCTCGGCCGGACCACCAAGGCGCACGACCCCAACGGCATCGACACATACACGGTTTACCTTGATGCGGCCCACGAAACGCGTGTGTATCCGGGCTGGAACTCCAGCACGCACCAGACCACCGGCCCCACGGTCGTGACGCGGCAGGACTGGGCGCGCGGGTACACGGAAACTCTGACCATGTCGGCGGCGCCGGCCTACGACGAAGAAACCGGCGAACCGACCGGCACCGAGGAGATCTCCGACATCCAGACCCTTTCTCGCGTTTACATCAATCCCGGCAAGCAGGTTGTCCGGTCCGATCAGTACTTTGACTTTGATGGGGTCGAATACTCGCAGGATCCCGACATCGGCGAAGAGGGCACCAACTTCCTCCGCACCGAATACGCTTACAATGCTCGCGGTCTGCCGGCCCGCACGGAGGACCCTGCGGGCGTCATCCGCCGCACTATCCACGATGCCCTCGGCCGCACCGAAAGCGAGTGGATTGGTACCGATGATACCCCTACCTGCGGCGAGTGGCCCACATGCACCGAAGGCACGGACATGGTCAAGACCGCGTTGTACGTTTACGACGACGGCGGCGTGGGCGACGGCAACCTCACCCAGAGCCTGGTCTTCGTCGCCGATGGCGTCTCTTACGCGACAGACTACAACTACGACTGGCGCGACCGCCGGACCGATACCCGCGGCCCTGACAAGGTGGCCACTCACGTGATCTACAACAACCTCGGCGAGGTCACAGACACCTGCACTTACGCCGACGCCGATGTTGATTTCGTCATCGACTCCTGCGAACTCCGCGGCTGGACCGAGACCAGGTTTGATGACCGCGGCCGCGTGTACCAGACCCAGGTCCACGAGGTGAGTTCGACCGGCGTCATCGGCGGCCATCTGACTTCTGACGTCTGGTACAATAAGCGCGGCCTGGTCATGAAGACGCGGGACCCCACGGGTCTCTTCGGGAAGACGCAGTACGACGGTGCCGGGCGCCTCGCCGCATCCTATGTCAGTTTCGACCCCTGCGAAGGAGACGACTGGGAGGCGGCCGGCACCATCACGGACGACACCCTCGTCAAGGCGACCTTCACCGAGTACTCCGGCGACCGCATCAGCCAGGTCAAGACGGGCACCTCGGCCGAGAACGCCGTCGTTGTAGAGAAATACTGGTACGACACATGCGGGGACGGCTCCGGCAACCCCACGATTCGCCTCACGGGCATGTCCACGCTGAAGCCGCTGGCCGAGTTAACGGGAACTGATGGGGATTATGTTATCACCAACTATGAATATGATGACGCCGGCCGCCGCAGCACTACCATCCTGCCCGACCCCGACGGCGGCGGGGACCTCTTGCCCGCCAAGATCGAAACCACCTTTGACATGCTCGGCCGCGGGATCCTCACCGAGACTTCCGCAGTGGACGGCGAATCCGAGACGCTCCTGGCCAAGACCGAGAACCTCTACAATTCCGCCGGCCAACTCAGCGCATCCAGGGTCTACGAGGTCTCTGCCGGCGCGGCCGGGGACTACCTCGAAACTGCCTATTCCTACGACGGCCTCGGCCTCCTGTGCAAGGTTGCCCAGCCCGGGGGCGCATTCACCAAGACGCTTCACAACGCTTGGGGCCGCGTCCTGGGCACGTACACCGGCACCGATGAAGGCGCCTCGACCGAGCCGACGGACCTGACCGACGACACCATCGTCACCCAGACGGTCCCCTTCTACGACGGCGTCGGCCGCGTCTGGCTCACCCAGTCCTACCAGCGCCACGACGGGGCATCCTGCACGGGCGCCCTCACGGCCGACAACGCCCGCGTCACCTACGCCGTCACATGGTTCGACGACCTCGGCCGCACGAAGTGGGTCGCCGACTACGGCACCAACGGCGGCACGGCGATCACCTGCCAGGCGTACGATTTCGATGGCGACGGCGCCGGTTCCAACTATGCCGACGCACAGATGCCCACCCGCACCGAGGGCAACTCCGACGACTACATCCTCACCCAGTACTACTTCGACGGCTATGGCCGCCAAGACCTCGTCGTCGACAACAGCGACAAGAAAACCAAGACCTTCTTCGACGACGCCGGCCGCAAGACCCACGTGGTCGAAAACTACGACAACTTCACCCCCACCAACGAGACCACCGCCGGCGACGCCTACGACCACGCCAAGGACCGCGTCACCAAGTTCGTCTACAACGATGCCGGCCTCCTTACGCAGCAGATCGCCCTGGACGCCAACGGCGACGGCAGCCTGGACGACAACCAGGTCACTTCCTACGTCTACGCCATCGACCTCGACCCCAACGAGGAAGGCTGGCCCGGTTCGCCCGTCCCGGACAACAGCCTCCTTCGGGCCGTGGTTTACCCCGACTCGACCGATGACCTGGAAGACGTCATCGCTGCCCTTAACGCCTGCGAAGGCGGCGACTTCGTTGAAACCGCCTACAACGCCGCCGGCCTCGTCCACACCAGCACCGACCAGCGCGGCGTGGAGCACACTTACGGCTATGACGACACGGGCCGCCGCACGTCCGATGCCGTCACAGCCCTGCCCGAAGGCGTCGATGACTCGGTCCTTCGCATCAAGTGGGCCTATGATGACCTCGGCCGCATCATTCTCGTCACCAGTTACGATGCCGCGGAAGAGGGCGACGTCGTCAACCAGGTGGCCTTTGCTTACGACGGCTGGGGCAACGTGGCCACATCCTGGCAGTCGCACGACGGGGCGGCCGTGACCGCCGGCGAGAATCAGTCGCCCCACGTCATTTACAGTTATGACGACACCGACCCCAATCCGCACGGCGCCGTCCCGTACGTTCGCCTTGAGAGCGTCACCTACCCCGGCGGCCGCGTGATCACCTATCATTATGACGGGGCCGATGGCATAGACGACGCCCTCAGCCGCCTGTCGCGCATCGCCGATGAGACCGACTCGGCCACCTATGCCGCATACACGTACCTGGGCGCGGGCACGATTGTGGCCGTCAGCCACCCGGCCGTTGACGGCGGCCTGGTTCTCGACTACGACTTCGACCCCCAGAACCCGCACACCTACCCCGGCTGGGACAGGTTCGGCCGCGTCGTCCAGCAGACCTGGACCGTTGACGGCACGGCCGTGGACTCGTACGGCTACACCTACGACATGAACTCCAACCGCACGGGCCGCGAGAACGTCCTGAACGAAGACCTCAGCGAGACGTACACGTACGACGGCCTCGACCGGCTCCTGACGATGGACCGTGGTGATGGATTCGACCAGGACTGGACGCTCGACGCCCTGGGCAACTGGTCTTCGTTCAACGATGACGGCCAGTCGCAGGATCGCACCCACGATGAGGCAAACCAGATAACAGCCATCAGCGGCAGCGGCGGCGCCAACTGGGTTGACCCGGCCTACGATGCGGCGGGGAACATGACGCTTGCCCCGCGGCCGGGGCAGGAATCGGATGCCGACGAAGCCCTGCTCCTGGTCTATGATGCCTGGAACCGCCTGGTCAAGGCGTACAAGGACGACGGTACAAACGCCCGCCAGATAGACGCGGGCGACACGCTCCTGGCCGCGTATCAATACGACGGCCGGGGCCGCCGCATCGTAAAAACCGCCGGCGAGACGACCACCCACTACTTCTTCAACGAAAACTGGCAGGTCGTGGAAACGCGCATCGGCGCGGACCCCGACCCTCTTGACCAGTACGTGTGGGACATCCGGTACGTTGACGCCCCCGTCGTGCGGTTCCACGACGGAAACACAGACGAAGATTATGATGACCCCGAAGACAACATTCTGTACTATACGCAGGACGCCAACTGGAACGTCACCGCCCTGCTGTCGGAGGGCGGCCACGTGGTGGAACGGTACATGTACGCGGCCTACGGCAAGGTGACGGTCCTGGACGGCGAGTCGGGGTACGATGCGGACGGCCAGGTGACGGAGTGGTCGCCCGATGCGCAGGGCGCGTCCGACTGGGCCAACGACCGCGCCTTCCAGGGCCAGGAGCGCGACCAGCAGACCGGCCTTCACGCCTCGCGCGTGCGGCCGGTGTATCATCCCACGCTGGGGGTGTTCGCGTCGCGCGACAATTCGTACGTTGACGGCATGAACCTGTACCAGTTCTGCCGCTCCAATCCCGTGGCGCTGACCGACCCGATGGGGCTGTGTGCGGAGACGGGTCAGGCGCCAACCCCCGATTTGTACCTGTCGTACCCGGACGCGGGCGGCGAGTCCGGCATCAACATCTTCGACCCGAACAACTTTAACTTCGAGAAGAGCCTTTTCATAAACGATGGACGGCCGTCGCAAGTGCCGGCGATCCTCAGGCCTGACCCAACGTTAGACGATATGCTGGCCATTGCTGCGCAAACAGCAGTGGACGTGCTTAATGAGAAGTTGCGGGCCGGCAGAAGCGGACTGTTAGACGACTACAGGGCCAACAGGCTTTCCGTCAGGCGTTCAATGGGGGGCCCCAACGACTTCGGGGCGCAGGTGGGGGATTTGCTGTTCGGTGATGCCATCGCCCGCATCAAGACGGTGTACGGCAGGGCCCAGAGGTTTGGCATGTCGGACGAGGCCGCTCTCTTGGCGGCCTGCGTGGGGCTGGCCGACGCAACGGGCGTTACGGCGCTTGCGCGGTGGGCGGGGCAGCCCGACCCCATAACTCTGCACATGAACACGCCGGAGGAAAAAGCCCGCGATTACTGCTTCGGGCTTCTTCAACTTGGCGGCACGGCGCTGACCCTGGATGCCCTCGCGGCCGGCGCAGCGGGAGCCTGGAACGCATTGGGCCAGCGCGCCGGAGGCGCGTTGGGCCCAAGCGGTGCGGCTGCAAAGCAAGCATCGGATCTTGCACAGGTGGCCATTCGGCAAAGGATTGTGGGCAACGTCGCCGAGAGTCAGGCTGCACGGGCTGCGAGCAACTTTACCCAGCACGCAGCCACAGAACGGTTGTTGGGATTCACGCAAGGTGCGAACGAAAGATTGGCAGCAAGTCCTGCGTTGGCGCAAACGGTTCTGACAAAAGCAGAGTACGCAGCGGCGCAAAACTCTCCTGCGGTTGGCCGCCTTTTCTATGGGCATGCCGTGGAGCGTCTGGTCGCGCAAGATATCGGTGCTTCAACCGAGCTATCCGGGCTGTTTAAGTACGTGGGCGGTCCTGGCAAGCCAGACTTTGTCGGGATCGGCAGATATGCGGGCCTCAATCTTGATATCACGACTAACACCGCTCGCCAGATTGGGCTGCACCAAGTACGGCCCTACGCTCCATCCATTGTCACGTACACTCGGCCCACCGGCTTTGCGGTGTTCCCATGACTCGTGTCATACAGCATCAAGCATTTGAAGCCCTTTATGACCGGGGCCGCAATGTTTACAGCGATCTTGAGTTTCGGCACTGCTC
>VGYT01000020.1 GCA_016872895.1 Planctomycetota bacterium | reverse complement strand
CGGCCGGTGGAAAACCTGTGAAATGAGTCGTTGCGCCGAGCCGCGCGGCTTGTCATACCCGTTAATCCCGCTGTCTCCCACAAAGCATGCCCGAACACGCGACTGCTGCGCAACAGGTTTTCCACATTATTTCACAGGCTGCTGCCTCATGAGCGCGAACCAGAGGGGCAACCATGAAGGGGCAGCGTAGTTGCGCATGCAACACGACAGCACCGCTCCCTTACGGCCGCCGCTCTGATACGGCCCCCGACTGAGCCGCTGCCCGCAGTGCCGCAGCGCTATGGCCGCTGAATGTCGCGTTCGATGGCCTCGACGATCCCGCGGAAAACGGGGTCGTGGTCAACCATGCGGGCAATCCTGCGGTCGGCGTGAAGGACCGTCGTGTGGTCCCGCCCGCCGAAGAAAACGCCGATCTCCCCCAGGCTCCGATTCGTCAACCGCCGCGACAGGTGCATGCAGATCTGCCGCGGCAGCGACACCGACTGCGTGCGGCGCTTGCCCTGGAGGTCCGACAGCCGGGCATTGTACCGCACCAGGACCGCGTCGGCCACTTGCTGGATGGTCGCGGTGCGCGCCGGCAGGGCGGCCAGGTCGCGCAGCGCTTCCTTGGCCACGTCGGGACTCACCGGCCGGTTCGAGAGCGAGGCGTAGCCGATGGTGCGGATGACGGCGCCTTCCAGTTCGCGGTTGTTCGTGTCGACCGCCGTGGCGATGTAACGGACGACGTCGTCGGGCAGGTCCACGCCCCTGAGTTTGGATTTTTTCTGGACGATGGCGACGCGCGTCTCGAAACTGGGCCGGTCGATGCGGGCCACCAGGCCCCACTTGAATCGCGAGACCAGGCGCTCCTCCAGCCGCGGAATCTCGTGCGGAGGAGAGTCGCTCGAAAGGACCACCTGCTTCTGCGCCTGGTAGAGCGTGTTGAACGTGTGAAAGAACTCCTCCTGCGTCCGCTCCTTGTCGGCCAGAAAGTGGATGTCGTCGATGACCAGGATGTCCAGGTACCGGAAGCGGTAGCGGAACTCCTCTATCTGGCCGCTCCCGATTGCGGCGATGAACTGGTTGACGAAGTCTTCGCACGAGACGTACAAGGCCGAGACTTCGGGGCGGTGGGCGCGGACCTTGTGGCAGATGGCCTGCATCAGGTGGCTCTTGCCGAGGCCGACGCCGGCGTGGATGAACAGGGGATTGTAGGACCGCCCCGGCAGGTCGCTTATCGCCAGCGCCGCCGCGTGCGCCATGCGGTTGCACGGCCCGGTGACGAAGTTCTCGAACGTGTAGTGCGGGTTCAGGCGCAGGGCGTCCGATGGCCAGGACCGGGCCTGCCCCGGCGTCGCCACGGCAATCCGGGCGGGCCAGCGGCCGCCGGCAGGATCGGCGGCGGGCTTGGGCGCGGGGCCAGGTGCCGAACGGGGCGCCGAGCCGACCGCAGGGCCGCGCGCCCCCGCCGGCCTCGCAACGAACTCCAGTTCCACGCGCTTGCCCATGGTGCGTTCCAGGGCCCGCGTGACGGCGGTTCTCACGGCGGCGCTGAGGTCGTCCGGTCGCGCGGCCTGCGGCAGGCGCACCTGGAGGCGCGGGGCGGCCGCGCGGGCCTGCCCCGGCTCGGTCCTGGCCACGAGGTCGGCCTGCCAGAGCCATGGCGGGAGCGCCGGGCCCCCGCCGCCATTCTGAACCTGCGCCAGCGCCTCCTGCCACAGGCGCGCATCTTGCGAGGCCATCGGCGCCGCCTCCTGAACCTCAAGGATGTTAACGGCTGTCAGTTGTCATTTGTCACTGGTCACTTGTTAAAGGCAAAACGGCAAGGCGCCTGGCCGCGAGGCAAGGAGAGCGTTGAACGTGAAATATTGAATATTCAATATTTAATATTCTCCTCGCCTTTGCGACGGCCCGAGGGCGCGTGCATCCCGGGGCCCACCGCCGGTGAAGGGTTCCACGTGCGCCGACAATACCACAATCGCGGGGGGCGCGTCAATGCTTAACGGCCGAGAGTTGTCATTTGTCACTGGTCATTTGTTAAAGGCAAAACGGCAAGGCGCCCGCCGCGAGGCAAGGAGAATGTTGAATGTGAAATGTTGAATATTCAATCCCGAAGCCCGAAGCCCGACCGCCGCTTGCGGCGGAAACCGCAAACCCGAAACCCGAAACCCGAATCGCCCGAATGAAACTGCAAACGGCAGGAAGCCGATTGCCGTTCGAAGTTTGGCGTTTGATTCGGGCGATTCGGGTTTCGGGTTTGCCGTTTGATTTCCTGGCCGTCACGCGACGAGGTTCGTCGCCTCCTCGATGACGCGCACCGCCGTGGCCAGGTTGTATGGCTTGGCCAGGCAGGCGTCGAAGCCTTCCGACATCCGCACCCGCATGCGCTCGTCCGACAGGTGCGGCTCGACGGCGACGACCTTCGTAGCCACCAGTTCCGGGTCCGAGCGCAGGGCCAGGCGCATCTCGCGCGGATTCAGCCCCGGCAGGTTGGTATCCAGCAGGAGGACGTGCGGCCGGACCTGCCGCGCCAGCAGGCCCGCCTCGAACACGCCGCAGGCCACCTGCACGTCGTAATTGAAGCCGCTTTCAAGGGCCGCGCGCAGGGCGTCGGCCGAATCGTACTCGGCATCCACGATCAGGACGCGGGTGGTTCCCCCGTCGAGGCCCCGCAGGGGAATGCCGTGGGCCTTCATGAAGCGTATGAGGGAGTCGCGCGGTATGCGGCGGTCGCGCGAGCCGGGAATCTTGTATCCGCGCAGGCTGCCGGCGTCAAACCACTTGGTCACCGTCCGCGGAGCGACGCCGCAGAGGCGCGCCACCTCCCCCGTGGTTAGAATGTCCTTCATCGAAACTTCCCCCGGAGCCGACTGCCCATCGGGCAGCGCCGGTCATCCACAACCCCCGTACAGCGCACTCCCGTCTCACAACCCCGCTGTGAAAGGCAGAGAGAATATACAACATAAAACGCGCTCGGTCAAATCGCGGGGAGCAAATGATGTGTTTTCAGCCCCCGCGCAGCCTGCACAGACCGCAAGGTTTGCCTATCTTAACATGGCCGCAGGGCCGCAGTTTAACCCCCGCGCCCACATCCGCGGGTCCGCAGCGCCCGGCAGGCGTGCATCTGCCGCCCTGCCGCCGGCGGCGCAGAAGCGCCCCGGCCGCCCCGAGGGCCGCCAGCGCAAGGGTCGCCGGCTCCGGCACGACGCCCACCGTGCCGCTCGCGTACAGGCCCGACAGGTCCCACGCGAGGCCATCGCCGAGGTCCGGCAGGTTGACCGCGTCGAACGCGCCCGCCAGGCCGCCCCAGTCCAGAAGGTCAAACGAGTCGCCCGCGCGCGGGGCGAAGCCGTCGGCCAGCGCCACTTCCAGCGTGCCGCCCAGGGCCAGGAGCCCGGCCACGTCCAGGGCGTCGTACTCTGCGCCGGGCGAGCGTCCGGCCAGTTCCATGAGCAGCGCTGCGGCAGCCAGCACCACGTCGCCGCCGAACCCGATTCGGGCAGGGCTGCCGCCGGGGCTGTACCCGGCCAGGAAAACCACCGTGCCCGCGCCGGGGAAGTTGCCCGTGCCGTGGACGAAATCGTAAAAGGTGGTCGTGCAGCCGGCCATGACGGTCCACGGGCCGTCGTTATCGACGGTTCCGAATACATCCATGTTGCCGCCGCCCACGCCCACGGTCTTGCCGGGCGAGTTCGTCAGGCCCCCCGTGCGCAGCGTGCCGAAGCCGGTGATGCCGCCGGAGTTGACGAGGGGCCTGTTGTTGTTGTCCAGCGTGCCGCCCACGAGCGCAACGGTGCCGGAGTTCGTGGCCAGGCCCTGGGTGAAGAAGACGGCGGCGCCGGCGGGGATCTCGATGCGTCCTGCGGCGGCGTTGGTCGAGCCTGGGCCGGAGACCGTCAGTTGCCCGCCCTCGGCCCGCAGGATTCCGCCGTTGGCCACGGCCCCGGCGAGGCGGCCCTTTCCGCGAATCGTGCCGGTGTTCACCAGCGGGCCGCAGGCCAGCGTCGCGGCGTCGCCCTTCAGGAGGACCGTGCCGGCGTTGGCCAGGGCCGTGCCGACGGAGAGGGTGGAGGCGTTCTCGACCCAGATTTCGCCGCCGTCGGTGTTGCCGCCGGACAGGTCCGAAATGACCAGCGGCGTCGCGCCGCTGGCATGAATGAGGCCGCCGCTGTTTGTGACGGCGGCGGTTACGCCGCCCGCCCCCTCAATGACGCCGCCCGGCCCGTTCGTGAGGATGTCGGCAACCAACGCCCCGCGGCCGAGCGTTACGATGCCGGTGTTCGCAAAGTTCCCGCCCACGTGCAGGTTCTGCGTAGCGTTGACGGTGATGGCCCCGGCGTTCGCCGCCGAGCCGCTGACGGCCAGCAGGCCCGTCAGGGCGAGTGTGCCGTTGTTGAAGAAGTCCGCATTCAGGGTGCCGCGTCCGGACATCGCGCCGCCGAAATCGTTCGTAACCGGTCCGGGGCCGTTTATGACTCCGCCGTCCAGAGAGAGCGTTCCTGCATTCAGCAGGCCCAGGCCGCCGAAAGAAAACGTGCGGCCGAGGGGCACGGAGAGCGTCGTATAGTTCGCCAGCCCATCGCCTGCGGTGAAGTCGGCGGCAAAGTTGGCCGTGCCCAGGTTGATAAGCCTCCCCGTGAACGTGCCGCCGGTGTAGTTGAACGTGCCGCGGTTCTCCAGTTGCCCTTCCACGGTTCCGCCGTTCTGGTTGAAGGTGGCGGCCGAGAGCGTGCCGCCGGTCTGCCTGAACGTGCCGCCGGCCGACAGGTTCACCGTGGCGGCCGTCAGCCGCCCGCCTTCCAGCGAGAATGTGCCGCCGGCCCCGGTCGGGCTGACGGCAAGCGTGCCTGTAACCGTGTGGGTTCCGCCGGTCTGAGTGAATGTGCCCTGCGCCCCCGCCCCCACGGTCTCAGCCGTAGCGACAAGCGCGCCCGTGCCGCCCAGCGTGTAGGCGCCCGCGCCTGCCCACCCAAGCCGCAGGTTGACAACGGTGTTGGTGCCGCCGGTATGAGTGAAAGCGCCGGCGCCAAGGCAGCCAACCGCCTCAGTAGTGGCGGATAGCGAGCCGCCCGTCAGGTTGTACGTGCCGGCGCCCGGCGTGTCGGTGGCATCTCCCAGGCGCAGTTCCATGCCCACGATGTGGACGCCGCCGGACTGGTTGAACACCCCCGCCGCGCCGTCACCCGTGCCAAAGATCTCGTAGTTGGTCGTCAGCGAGCCCGCCGACAGGTTGTACATGCCGGCGGTGCCGCCGGCGCCGAGGAAGAATATTCCGCCGGAGACTGTTGCTGTTCCTCCTGTCTGGTTGAACGTTCCTGTTCCGCCCCAGCCCACTAGCAGGTTGTTGACCGCCAGGATTGCGTCGCCGCCCAGGTTGTACGTGCCGGCGCCGTTGCCGGACCCCACGGTGAGCCCTCCGAGCGTGGCGCCGGCGGCGGCGGAGTGCGTGGCCGCGGCGCCGTTGCTTATGGAGAGGTTATTCTGCGTCAGACCGGTGATCGTTCCGCCGCCGGCGCCGCCGAACAGGCTGCCACTCAGAAGGTCGGCCACGTTGAAGTTGAAGCCCATCTCCAGCGTCCCGTTGTCAAGGTGCAGCAGGGTCGTGCTTACCGTGCCGCCGAACCACTCAAATCGTCCGGTTACCGAAAGGCCGTTGCCCACCTGGATTTCGGGCGCGGCAAGGTCGCCCCCCGACAGGCGGTAGATGCCATGCCCGAATCCGCCGTAGCCCACGTAAAGTTTCGTCGTTATGTACGCGAAGCCGCCCGTCTGCTTCATCGCGCCGCTGTAGGCGTAGCCGACGTAAACCGTGGGCGCAATGAGTTCGCCGGTTCCGCCCAGGTTGACCGTGCCGCCCGCCCCGCCGGCAGCGGCGCTGATGTAAAGCGGCCCCGCGAGCCAGGCCGTGCCGCCCGTCTGGTTGAACGTGCCCGTGCCGCCGTTGCCGACCCTGACTTCGGCCGCGTCAAGGTAGCCCGTGCCCGACAGTTCATACGTGCCGCTGCCCGCACCGTTGCCGATGCGCAACGAGCCGAAGTCGTGGTGCTCGCCGCCGGAGTGTGCGATAAGGCCGGCGCCGGCCGTGCCCACCAGTACGGTATGCGTGTTCAGGATTCCGCCGCCCAGGTTCAGCGTTCCGTTGCCCTCGGCCTCGATGCCCAGCGAAAGCAGGCTGCTGACGTCGTGTGTGCCGGTGTTCTGCGTCAGGGTTCCCGTGCCGCGGCGTCCGATTCTCTCCGTAACGGCCGAGGCATTGCCGCTGAGGGTGTGCGACCCGACGCGGTTGATGTCGTCGCCCAGGCAAAGGTCGGTTACGCTGACCGTTGCGCCGTAGGTGGCCAGCGTGCCGCCTTCAATGAACAGGGCACCGGTACCGTAACTGGTAACGCCGCCCGGGGCATCCAGCGTGCCCCCGCCCAGCCAGTACGTGCTGGCGCCCGAGATGCCGCTGGCGCCGATGTAAAGCGCGCCCGTGCTCACCGCGCCGCCGTGCTGGTTGAAGACGCCGGTGCCCTGGTTGCCGCACAGGATGCGGTAGGCCTGAAGGGTGCATCCGGGCGCAAGGTAGTAGGAGCCGAAGCCGCCCACCTGGTCGCCCAGCGAGAGGTCGCCCATGCCGGTTACGATGCTGGTCCCGCCGAACTGGTAGAAGAACCCCATGCCGTCGCAGCCGACGTACTGGGCCGAGGTCCACAGCGTGCCGTCGTACATCGCCAGGTAGCCCATTCCTCCCCATGCGCCCATGTACAGAACATCGGCGTAGTGGTCCCGCGGCTGGCTGATGAAGGGCGAGCCCATGTTCAGCCACACGCTGTCGGCAGCCGTGGGCTCTCCCGGCGGTGTCCAGCACGCGCCGTTGGCCCAGTCGTCCATGCCGGGGTAGTTCCACTGCTTGTCTATGGCGGCGGCGGGCGCGCCCAGGGCAACTGCGGCGGCGAGAACAAGAACGCGGGCGGCAATGCGGCGGGTCATCGGACTTCTCCTTGCTCCCCCGCGCAATAGCCGTCTTGCGCACAAAAGGGGGCCGGCCCGCAACAGGCGGACTCGGCCCCGGATGCGCACACCTGCCCCCTGCTCTCAACTGGACTTTACACCAGGATTGCCGCAAGTCAAGCGGTCAGCCAGGCCAGGCGTTTCACCGGGGGGAAGCGGCGGCCAGGGGCGGCCGCCGCGATCAGACTATACGCTTTCAGCCTCGGATTTACTTCACCATCACCAGGTGCACCGAGCAGGAGATGCACGGGTCGTATGCGCGGACGAGCATTTCAAGGGCGTGGGCGACCTCAGCCTGCGAGCGGCCCTCGGCAATGAGTTGCGGCACGTAGGCCCGGAAGTCGGCCTCGATGTTCGCCAGGTTCTGGTTGGTGGGGATGACCAGGTTCGCGCCGGTGCAGATGCCGTTTTCGTCGTACTCGTAGTGGTGCACGAGCGTGCCGCGAGGCACTTCCGTCAGGCCCACGCCCGCGCCCTTCTTGCCCGTGGGCCAGCGGAGGGGAGGCTTCTCGTCCTGGATGCCGGCCCCGATGAGTTCGTCCAGCAGCCGCAGCACCTCGTAGAAGCAGTGGACCGATTCGACCACCTGGGCTGTGTTGTTGTGGAAGGTGTTGTAGCACGGGGCGGCCAGGCCGAGTTTCCGGGCGGCCTCTTTTGCCCGCGGATGAAGTTGCGTGTGATTGTTGTTGAACCGCGCAAGGGCGCCCACCATGAGGGCCTCGCGCTTGTTCTTGACGTGCTTTGCGCTTGAGTGCCGCACGATGGACTCGTGGATGATGTCCTTATAGTCGCGGGGCGCGGCCTTGTCGCCGTCGCTGGTTACCAGGTCGCCGCCGTAGAAGGCGTACTCGGTGGGGTCGCGGAGGCTTTCGTACTCGGTCTGGCGGCTGAACTCGGGCATCTTCAAGGTGGCGAAAAGGTCCACGGTGGCCCAGACGTCGGCCTCGTGGCCGGCGATGTGCGCCCGGAGTTCCTTCAGCGTGCGCACGCCGGGCAGTTTCATGTAGCCGCCGGGGACCATCGTGATGGGGTGCACGTGGCGGCCGACCAGGACCTCGCAGATGTAGTTTGCGAGTTTCTTCAGGCGCATGGCACGCAGGACGACGTCGGTGTGCGTCTTGGCCATCGGGATGACGCTGGGGGCGCCGAAAAAGTCGGGGGCCACCAGGAAATAGACGTGCAGCCAGTGGCTCTGGAGTTGCTCGGCGTGAAGGACGATCTTGCGGAGCCTGAGCGTCTGCTCCGAGAGTTTCAGGCCCATCGCATCTTCGGTGGCCTTGAGGCTGGCCGTGCCGTGCCCGCACGCGCATATGCCGCAGATGCGGGTCGTCAGGAACATCGTGTCTTTCCACGACCGGCCGCGAAGCATCGCCTCGAAGAAGCGGGGCGACTCGGTGATCTCCATCCGGCACTCCACCAGTTCGCCGTCTTCGACCCTGGCGACGATGTTGCCGTGGCCCTCGACGCGGGTGACGTAATCTACGCGCACGTCGAGCGTGTTGGATGCCTTCGCCATGTTTGCCTTTCTCACGCCTCCTGCGCGACTTCCTTGTAGATGCCCTGGAACAGGCGGAACTCCCTGAGGATGTCGTCCACCGTCAGGCCGAACTCGGCCATGACGTCCTTGGCGGCCTGCGTGTTGGGCTTGTCCACGAGGCCCCTGCATCCGATGCACTTGTGCCCCGCGCTCGGACACAGGTACGGGTCGCACCCGGCCCGCGTTACCACGCCCAGGCACGCCGCGCCCTTGTGCCACAGGCACACGTTGTCGGCCAGTTTGCACGGGACGCACACGGGGTAGTTGGGCAACTTGAAGGGCTTGCCCGTCAGCAGGCACGTTGCGGCCTCCAGGAACTCCCGCGGGTTGATGGGGCACCCCGGTATCTCGGCGTCGACCCTGACCTCGGCCTTAAGCGGGCGCGCGGCCACGTGGGGGAACCACGCGCGCTTGTCGCCATACACATATTTCGCCACGTCGTCGGGGTCCTGGAAGTTCTTCAGGAAGTTCACGCCGCCGTGGGTGGCGCATGCGCCCAGGGCCACCAGCAGGTCGGTCTTGGCGCGGATTTCCTGGATTCTCTCGATGTCGTGCGGGGTGACGATGGAGCCTTCGACGAAGGCCACGTTGTAGTGGTCAACGTCGCCGTCGGACGCCTCGCGGAAGCGGCCGATGTCGGCCTTCTCCAGGATCGGCAGCAGGTCCGTCTCGCAGTTCAGCACCTGTAGGCCGCAGCCCTCGCAGCAGGAGAGGCTGTCGAACATAAGCACCGGCTTGGCCATGCGTTTTGCCCTTAAAGGCTGCCACTTGTCACTTGCCACTCGCCACTTGTTCCTGCCGTGACCAGTGGCAAGTGACAAGTGGCGCTTCAGATGCCTTCGCGCAGGCGCTTGACCTGCTCGTAGGTGAAGACCGGCCCCTCGCGGCAGACGTATATGCCGCGTATCTGGCAGTGGCCGCACTTGCCCACCCCGCACTTCATGTGCCGCTCAAGCGAGCAGATGATGCGGTGCTCCGGGATGCCCTCGGCCAGGGCCTCCAGCACGGCGAACTTGAACATGACGGGCGGGCCGACGATGACGGCCCACGTGCGCGGCGCGTCTATCGCCACCTTCGAGAACAGCCGCGTGATGACCCCCACGTTGCCCTTCCACGACGCATCGCCGCGGTCAACCGTCACGTGCACGTCAACGTCGCCGCGCTTCTGCCACGCCTCCACTTCGCTTCGGAACAGGAGCCACTTAGGCTCCCTCGCGCCGAAGAGGATGGTCACCTTGCCGAAGTCCTTGCGTTTGTCCATCACGTAGCGGATGAGGCTGCGCGTGGGCGCGAGGCCCAGGCCGCCCGCCACGAACAGCACGTCCTGGCCCTTCATGGCGGCGTAGTCGAAGTGGTTTCCGAACGGGCCGCGTATGCCCACGCGGTCGCCCGCCTTGAACTCCTTCAGGCGGTTCGTTACGACGCCCACGCTGCGCACCGAGAGTTCAAACGCCTCGCCCTGCGTGGGGCTTGAGCAGATGCTGATGGGCGCCTCGCCTATGCCGAAGACCATGACCTCGACGAACTGGCCTGGTTCGTACCGCATCGCCTCGCCCTCGGCCTGGAGGCGGAAGAACCGCTCCGTCTCGGTCATCTGCTCTGCTGCAAGGATGCGGGCCATGCGCGGCACGTAAGGGCTGGGCGCCCGGGCGCCCGCGGCGATGTCGATGCTGACCTGGGTCACGATTTCGCTCCCGCTCTTTGGCGCTTGCCCCGGCCGAAGCCGGAAACCCGAAGCCCGGATCAAACGGCAAACGTCAAACGGCAATTGGTGTTTGGTGATTGTTGTTTCATTCGGGCTTCGGGTTTCGGGCTTGGGGCTTCGTCACCGGCTGCCCGCGATCTGTACGAACGTCTCCTTGATGCTGATGCCCGCGATGCACGCCCGCTCGCATCGCCCGCAGCCCACGCAGCCTGCGCGGCCGGTCTGCTCAAGGATGTACTTGCCCTTGCGGAACATCCTGTGCCGCAGGCGGCTTGAGCGGTCCTTGCGGAAGTTCTCCCCGCCCGCCACCTCCGCGAACGGGTCCAACTGGCACGAATCGTACCGGCGCACCCGGCAGCCCTTCGTCAGGTCCACCGCAATCTGGTCGGCCACGTCCCAGCAGTAGCACGTCGGGCAGACCGTGTTGCACGACCCGCACGAGAAGCACCGCCGCGCTATCGCCTCCCACACAAGGCTGTCGTAAGAGGCGTCCAGGATTTCCGGCAGGTACTTCACCTCGCACGGCAACTGGTAGTGGAAGTTGCCCCGCTGCTCTTCTGTGAACGCCTGGCGGCCCTGCATGTCCTGCTTCGTGGCCGGCTGCAACCGGGCGCCCGCGAGCAGTTGCTGCCCCAGGTCGGTCTTGACTTCCACGAAATAACGGTCGCGGTGCGGCGTAAGCATGATGTCGTAGCCGGACTCGGGGTGGAGCGACCCCATGTCGAGGCAGAAGCACGACTCGTCGCACGGGGCGGCGCAGTCGAGGCCCACGATGGCCGTGTCCTTCCGCCGCGCAAGGTAATGCGGGTCGGGCACGTCCTTGCCGAAGGCGGCATCGAGCGTGGCGATGGCCGTAATGTCGCACGGGTGGACGCCCAGGAGGACCTGCGGCTCGTGCTCGATGACCGCCTGCGGGTTCGGCTCGCCCGCCAGCGCGTACGCCAGCACCGTCTGCCTGGACGGCCACAGGAACTTCTTCGGCCCCAGCACCGTGACCGTGTAGTCCAGCCGCACCTCGGCCGGGTCAACAACCCACTCCCAGCCGAACTTGGCGTCGGTGCGGTCGGAGACGCTGGTCTCCTTCAGGACCGGCGCGGCCACTTTCCAGGTCTTGCCGAGCGCCTCGATCCACGCGCCGAGGTCGCCCTTCTTGAGGACTTGTGGCAGCATGTCAGCCCCTTATCACGCCCGTAACGGCCTGCACGAGCCGCTTCGGGTCTATCGGCTTCTCAAGAAAGACCTCAACCGGCATGAAGTCCTTGTCGGTGGCGGGGGAGAACTCGAACCCGGTCTTCTTGGCAACGCTCGTAAGCATGACGATGGGAATCTTGGCCGTCTTCGGGTCGGCCTTCAGGTCCTGGGCAATGCTGAACCCCTCGGTATCCCTGGCCATCATCACGTCCAGTACGATGCAGTCTATGCCGCCCTCGCGGATGCGCGAAACCCCTTCCTGGCCCGTGGTCACCGTGACGGCCGCGAAGCCGGCGCCCTCCAGGATGACCTTCGTGGCCTCCAGCACGTCCGGATCGTCGTCGATGACGACGACCGTTTTCCTCTTTGCCATGATCGGCTCCCTTGAGCCCTGGGCCCGCCCGGCTGGGGGTGCCATGCTTTCGCTTGCGAGAGCATGCGCCCCGCAGCCCACGACCATGCTTTCGCAGCAGCGCGAAGGCATGGCACCCCGCCGCAAACAGCGCCGAAAGAAAGCGTGAAACTTTTCACGATGGCCGGCCGAAAAAAACGCCCTGACCACGGAGGTGGAATCGTACACACCTCTCCCCGCCCTGTCAAATATCTTCGCCGGGAAAATTTCGCCCCGGCCCCGATCGCTCGCTGGGTCGAGCCGCGACCGTCCCTGTCGGCAGGCAGGAGGTATCCTATGGAACGATCGTGCCCATCTTCCCGTTGTGCTTCACAATAAAACACGTTCCACGCCCGAAAGTCCGCTGCATATCCTCAAGCCTTGGCCAGTGCCTGATCATCCACACGGCTGAGTCTCAGAAACGGAGGCTCCCGAAAAAGGGGCGGAGGAAGAAAGTGGTGACTTTGGCCTGCTTCAGCATCGCAGCCTCGTGAGGCCGGGTCAGGATGCGTTTGTCGATGGTGACGAAGCCCCATCCTCTTGACCCCAATTGGCGGAGGAGATCCGTGTCCTCCGTGTCTGCGCTGAACTCGTCGCGAAGGGCCTTGGCCTCTGCGCCAAGCGCAGCCAGGGCCCGAGCAATCTTCGGGGAGATCATGTTGTCCAACAGCAGGGTCACGCGGCCAATCCTTCCTCAAAGAATACGGCTGCGCGCACTGCAGAGACACTGACTTCAAACCACCTGGCGACTTCGCGCTCGGATTGATTGGCCAAGACCGCGCGGTAAAGAGCCTCCGTCGGCATCGACTTGTCCAGCACGACGGGACGCCCGAAGGCTATCCTGGGGTCTAGGAAGACCGGTTTGTTCTTGCCTAGGGGCCACCACCGGTCTATCGAATGGCCGATCTTGCCGTAGTCCAGTTGGATAAGGAACGGCTGAAGAACCTCGTGGAAGGCCAGTTGGCTCCTGACCAGATCCAACAGGCTCCTGTCCCCAACCTCGTCCTCAATGAAACTGAAGATTGTGCGGCCGTCTGTTGCAAAGCGCTTGAGGCAGAACGGATGATCCGTATGCCACCTCTTCGCGGCATCCTTCGCCGCCCGGCGGATTGCCGGCAAACTCACCCCGTGGTCTCGGAACGCCTTGATGAACAGCAGTTCAACCAAGTCTGAGAACCCAATGGCCTGGTGTTCCCCGAGGGCTGGCAGTTGGGGGGAAAACAGCGGTGGCGATTCCCCCGTGCCGGACTTCGTTGGGAATCTGTATCCCTCAAGCCAGCGACGAACACGCAGCGTGTTCGTGCCGATCAGCCGTGCGGCCTCCGGTAGCGTATACATCCCGACTCCGACCCATTCCTGCTTCTCAGGGGTCATAGCTGGCCCTCCGGCCCAGGGTATCAGTCGCGCTCTCCCAGCCATTCTATCGAAATTGCGACCTAACAAGTATAGGCTTTTTCGCCGATCTCGTGTGCCGTTGGCTGGCCAGCGCGTTGGCCGCGCCCCTTCAGCAGATGCGCGGCAGGTCTTCGCCGTAGGGCATCTCGAGGATGCGCTCGCCGCCGATGGTCGTGCGCAGCGTAACGCGCGGGCCGAGCCGCGCGCGGTCGTCTGCGGCGTCCTCCGGCAGGACCTCGCCTATGTCCGCCGCGTCGCGGCCGAGCGGGTGGCTGCGCATCGCCGCCAGGGCGGCCTCGGCCTCCGCTGCCGCGACGACCACGACGAACTTTCCCTCGTTGGCCACGGTCAGAACGTCCAGGCCGAGGGCGTCGCACGCACCCATGACCGCCGGACGCACGGGCAGGCGGGCCTCGTCGATGCGCATCCTTACGCCCGCCGCCTCCGCCAGTTCGTTCACCGCCGCCGCCAGGCCGCCCCGCGTCGGGTCCTTCAGCACGCGCAGGCGGGGGCACGCCTCAAGCAGCCGCGCGGCAAGCGGCCAGAGCGGGGCCACGTCGCTGGTGACCGCGGCCTCAAACGAGAGGCCCTCGCGCTTGCTCATCACGGCCACGCCGTGGTCGGCCACCGTGCCGGAGACGAGCACGCGGTCGCCCGGGCGGATGGCATCGGCCGCAAGGCGCCGAGGCCGGCCGTCCGGCCCGCGCATAATCTCGCCGATGCCCGCCGTGTTGATGAAGAGTTTGTCCGCGCTGCCGCGCTCCACCACCTTCGTGTCGCCGCAGACCACGGGCACGCCGACCTCGCGGGCGGTGCTCGCGGCCGAGTCCAGCACGCGCCCGAGCAGCCCCAGCGCCAGCCCCTCTTCCAGGATGAGCGCCAGCGAAATCGCCACCGGCCTCGCGCCCAGGCACGCCAGGTCGTTCACCGTGCCGGCGATGGCCAGCCGCCCGATGTCGCCGCCGGGGAACTCCACCGGCCGCACGACGTACGAATCGGTGGTGAACGCCAGCGGCCCGGCGGCCTCGACGCGCGCGGCGTCGGCCAGGCGGGCCAGTTCGCCGCTCGGGTCGGCCGGGGCGAAGCGGGCAAGGATTTCGCGGCGCACCAGGTCGAGCATGCGTTCGCCGCCGCCGCCGTCGGCCAGGAGGATAACGTCGTCGCGCATGCCTGGCTCCTTGGCGCGGGCGCCGCGCATCGAGCCGCCGTCGGCCCCGCTGACAAGCCCCCGGCACCGCCGGGGGAGCGATGGGCGCCGCCGATGCCCGCGGCTTCACACCCGCGGCTCGAAGCGCACCCCGGCCTTACAGTTTCTCGTACCGCGCAACGGCCCGGAAAACCCCGGCGATGTCGGCCGGGCGCACGATTGCCGGGGCGTGCTGCTCGTTCAGGGGCTGGAGGCGCACCCGCTCGTCGGCGTCGAAGAACACCCGCTTGAACGTCGATGCCCCCTCGCTCGGACATCCGGTCATGCCGAACCGCACGAAGCAGTCGTCGCCGGAGCGCACCCGTGCCGCCGGGCTGAAGATGACGATGTCGCCCTCGCGGTACCGTGGCTCCATCGAGTCGCCCACCACGCGCACCGCGAACGCGCTGGGGTCGTCCATCTCGGCCGGAACCGTGATGTACTCGTCGGCCACCCCCACCGGGTAGCCCAGGTCGGTGAACTCCTGCGGGTATCCGGCGGCCACCTTGTTGATGATGGGCACGCGGCGGACGGTGCTGTGCCGGTCGTCGACGCGGTCCGCCCCCCACTCGGCCAGGTGATGCAGCAGGCCGCTGCGGTGGAGGGCGTCCAGGTTGAGGGCCGGCGGCGGGCCGGGCGTTGCCGCAGGCGCAGGCGCCGCGGATGTTCCAGCCGCGGGCACAGGCCCGCGGGCATCTTCGCCGCGAGCCGCGCCTGCGTCGCGCGCGGCGGGTGCCGAGGGTGCGGGAGCCGCGGCTGTTTCAGCCGGCGGCGCCGCGGGCGCGGCGGGGGCCCGGTGGTCCTCGCTCGATTCCTTCGCCGCCAAGAGCGCCCGGATCATCTCCTCCGTCGAGTCGAACATCTCGCGCAGGTGCGCCAGTTGCGCCAGGCGGGCAATCCGTTCCTTCGCCCCCGACGGTAGTTGGGCCAGGCGCGACTGGGCCACCAGCGCCTCTTCATTCAGGCCCAGGGCGCCGGCGATCCTGCGAACCTTCTCATCCCGCGGCCGCAGGGCGTAGCCCGTCTCGATCTGCGACAGGTACGACTTGGCGATGCCCGTCGCGGCGGCCAGGGCGTCGAGTGTCATGCCGCGACTGGTCCGCGCGTGGCGGATCTCCTGGCCGAACGCCAGCCCTCCCTCCACCATCCGCCGCAGGGCTTCCAGTTCCTTCAGGTTCTCTTCAAGGCTCATCAGCCGCCTCCTTGCTCATCAACCGCCTCCTTGACGGCGAGTCCGCAGTCAGACGCCCGCAAGAGTTCGCGTGCCTCCCGTTCGCCGCCCGCACAACTTGCCTCATGGAAGTTTATCGCAGGGCGAATATAAGTCAAGGCAATTTTGGCAGTTTTCAAACTCTCGTTCGCCGCCCAGCGAATTTTTCCGATTTATGTTTGACTCCCAGCAAACCGGACCTATAATTGCGGCGGGTTTGTTGGCTGACAAACATGCTGCTCGACAGGCGACAAGCGGCTCCATTTGGTTCCAGCAAGCGTTCCCTCCGGAGAGAACACACCCGGACGGCCTTGTACGACTTCATCCCCCAGCGGTCGCTGGCGGTCCTCCCCATGCGCGACAGGTGCCTGCTGAGGCTTTTCGTTGGCCGGGGGGCCTCCGTGGCCGAGTTGGCCGGCCTGATGGGCACAGAATGGCACACCGTGAAGCGGAGGGTCGGGCGCCTTGTGGCCTGGCTTCGCAGCCCCGACAAGGAGCGCATGCTTGCAGCATGGCCGTCCCTGGGCCGCGAACAGCGCCGGCTGCTCTACATGCGGAGGATCCTGGACATGCCCCTTCGCAATATCTCCCGGCTGGGCCTTGTGCACCACGGGCCGGACCTGCGCCCGGCCAGCGTGAGCACGCTGCGGCGGATGCTGCGCGAAATCGACCGGCGCATCGGCCGCTACCCGTCCGCCGGATAGGAGAACCGTATGCGGAAGCACGGAACCGTGGCAAGGCGCTCGCCGTACAGCCCCCGAAGTTCTTCAATCAGCGCCTCGCGCGAGTCGAAGCCGTCCAGGCGGGCGTCTTCGTCCGTCAGGTTCTCCGGCCGCACGCGCTCCACCGCCGTCACGCGCACCCGCCCCAGGCCGGGGATGAACTCCAACTGCCCGGCGCGCATCCGCCTTCGCGGCCAGGCGCGCACCGTCTGCCGCTTCGCCCCCGACGCAATCGCCTCGAAGAACTTCTTTTTGAACAGGAGCATCGAGAAAGGAGCCTACGGATGACCCTCGTAAGTATCAACCAAAAGTTCCACGCCGTCCCTGCCGCGCGGGCCGAAGAAACGCCCAGCCCGGCGGTCCTGAAGACCGCCGAGATGTTCGGCATCGGCCTCGACGAGACCTACGAAGTGGCCGTCTTCCAGGACCTCCGCCTCCAGGTGTGCCCGGGCGACCTCGTCTTCATCACCGGCCCCTCCGGCAGCGGCAAGAGCGTGCTGCTCGGGCGGCTGGCAGAGGCGCTTCGCGCGGCGTGGCCCGCGGCGCCGCAGGTTGACCTTGCAGCCACCGGCCTGCCGGCAGACCTCCGGGTCATCGACCTGCTGGGCGAGCCGCTCCAGGATGCCCTGCGCATCGCCAGCGCCGCCGGCCTGGCCGATGCGTTCCTCCTGCTGCGCACGCCGCCCGAACTCTCCGACGGCCAGCGCTGGCGCCTGCGCCTGGCGCTCGCGCTGCGGCAATGCGGCGCATCGAGGCGCGACTGTTTAGCCGTCGCCGGTACGGCGACGGCCGCGGGCGTACCGCCCGCGGCTAAACGCGCGCCGGGCGAAGCGCCGGCGCCCGCCGAAGATGCCCGCGGGCTTACGCCCGCGGCTAAACGCGCGCCGGGCGAAGCGCCGGCGCCCGCCGAAGATGCCCGCGGGCTTACGCCCGCGGCTCGGTCTCCCGCGCCTCGACGCGCCTCGACCCCGGGTCCCCGGCCCTCGGCCCTGCTCGTGGCCGACGAGTTCTGCTCCACGCTCGACCGCCTCTGCGCCCGCGCCGTGGCCTGGCGTGTGCAGCGCCTCGCGCGGCGCGAGGGCCTTACGCTGCTTGCCGCCAGCGCCCACGACGACCTCGTGGAGGACCTTGCGCCGGACGTCCTGGTCGTCAAGCACGCGGGCCCGCGGGCCGAGGTGCACTACGCCGACGCCGCCCGCGCCGACGCCGCCGCCGGCGGCCCCTCGCGCCTCCGCCACGGCGGCGGGCAGGCCCGCGACGCCGAGGTGCAGCCATGAGACAGCCCCCCCTCACCGGCGCCGGCGCGCAAGAATGCACGCTCCTTCGCGGCATCCGCATCGAGCGCGGCACGCGGGCCGACTGGCTGGCCCTCGCGCCGCTTCACTACCGCAGCCATCACGCCGGGGCAATAACCGGTATATTTCGCATGGTGTATGAGCCTGAAGCGCCGAGCCGCCGCAGCAAAGCGGCGGGCAGGTTCGCGCCAGGCGCGCGCAACTCCGCGCCGGGCGAACGTAACCGCGGGTTGACACCCGCGGCCCGGCGCCCCGCGCGCGCCATCGTCGTTGGCGTCATAGTTTACAGCCGCGCGGCCCTGTCGCTGGCGGCGCGCGACCGGGCGACCGGCGGCCGCTACCGCCTTGCCCGCTGCGGCCGCGTGGCGGCGGCCGACCTGCTGAACCGTGAACTTCGCGTCATCAGCCGCGTAGTCATCGCCCCCAACTGGCGCGGCCTGGGCCTGGCAAGCCGCCTGGTGGCCGACACCATGCCGCAGGCCGGCACGCCCTACGTCGAGAGCCTGGCCGCCATGGGCCAGATGCACCCCATGTTCGTCCGCGCGGGGATGACGGCGTACCCGCAGTCGCCGTCGAAGGAGGGCGAGCGGCTGAGGGCGGCGCTTGAGGCCGCGGGCCTCGCGCGGGCCGACCGCCGCAGTGCCGCACGCCTCGACGCCGCTCTCGCTGCACTCCCGCCCCAGGCGCGTGCCCTGGCCGAGCACGAAATCGCACGCTGGGCCCGCTCCTACCTGGGCGCGAAGAACCATCGCACGAACCGGCCCGACCGGCCCCGCATGCTCGACCTGGTGGCGCGGCACGTCGATGCCGCGCCCGTCTATTACCTGTGGCGCGCCCCGGGCGGGGCGGCGCCCGCCTGCGACCCGGGCGAAGCATCGCCGGGACCGGCTGCCGCCGCCTCTCCCGCTGCCGGAGAGGGTGGCCGCGGGGCGGTTCCTCGCCCGCGGCGGGGCTGCCGCCCGCAGGCGGGCCAGGGGCAGGTTGCTCGCGGCCCGCCGGTCGCCGGCCCCTCTCCCGCGAAGGGGGAGGGGAGCAGCACCGCTGAGAATCCAGTCAGCCCCGCGGCGCGAACCGCCGCCAACCATCCCCAAGATATGGAGGTAATGCCATGAACCTGAGCACTCGCCATCGCCGGATCGCACGCACCATCTGGGAATGCGGCGGGCGGCTGGAAGACGCCGCAGCACGCGAACGCGTCCGGCCCGACACGCTGCGGCGCTGGCTGGCCGACCCCGACTTCCGCTCGCTGGTGGCGCAGGACGCCCTTGAACCGCTGCTCCAGGCCACCAGCGCCATGCTGCGCTGGGCGCCGGCGGCGGTTGCGCGGCTGATCAAGGACCTGGAGAGCGAGTCGCCGGCCGAAGCGCGCCAGGCCGCGCGCGAAATCCTCAAACTCGCCCTCGACACGCAGCGGGAACTCGAGCAGATGCCCGGCGCCGGCCGGGCCGCCGGGGCTCAAGCCGAAGCCCCCGCACAGGCTGCCGCCGGAGACCCCCTCTCGCGCCGCGTCGCGTCGCTTACCGACGGCCAACTGGTGCGGCTGCTGGGAATACTCAATGAATAATGAAAGGAGATAGCATGACCCTTGAATGGATTCCGCTCGACCGGCTCCGGCCGCACCCGGAGAACTCCAACCGCATGCCGCCCGCGCTGCTGGAGAAACTGAAGCGCCACATTCAGCGCACGGGCCTCTACGAGCCGCTCGTGGTGCGGCCCCTGCCGCAGGGCGCCGCCGACGGGCGCGCGCCCGGCGTTGCGCCGGCCGCGCCTTATTCAGCCCCCGATGAACGCACCGGCGGCGGCGCGCGCACCGGCGCCCCGCCGCGGTACCAGATACTCAACGGCCATCACCGGGCCGAGGTGCTGCGGCAACTCGGGCACACCCACGCCCGGTGCGACGTGTGGCAGGTGGGCGACGACGACGCGCGGCTGCTCCTGGCGACGCTCAACCGCCTGGAGGGCCGCGACGACCCCGCTGCGCGGGGGCGGCTGCTCGCGCGGCTGGCCGGGGGGCGATCGGCGGAGGACCTTGCGCGGCTGCTGCCCGACCCGCCGGACGCCATTGCGCGGCTGCGGCAACTGGCGGAGCCGCCGCCCGCGCCGCTCGCCCCGGCGCCCGCCGCGCCTGAGCATCGGCCGATGACCTTTTTTCTGACGGAAGAGCAGTACGCCCTCGTGAGCGAGGCGCTGGCGGAAGCGGGCGCCGCCCCGATCGACGACGCGCCGGCCGCGGCGGTGCCGGGCGCGGCTAAACGTGGGGGGCGCGAGCGCGCCGGCGGTTGTTCAGCCGTCGCCGGTACGGCGACGGCGGCGTGCGCGAAGCAAGCGCCCGCCGCGGTGCCGCCCGCGGCCGTGCCGGGCGCGGCTGAACGTGCGCTGCCCCGCGCCCCATCGCGGGCCGAGCGCCTCGAGCGCCTCGCCCTGTGGTACCTGGAGGCCCGCGGCCGGCGGTGACGGAACGGGCCGATGGACGGCGGGCGAAGCGATCCTGGTTAGCCGCCCATCTTGATGGGCGCGTGTTGTCGGCGCGGCTTGTCGAGCCGCGACCGTAAGGGGGCCGTGCCACATGGCGTACGATGCCGGAGCGTGTTGTGCAACAGCCGCTAAAGGAGCCATGATCATGTCTGACAACCTGAATGTGCTCGGCCGGCCGGACTTCCGCGCGCGGCTGGCCGAGGTGCTGGCGGGCGCGCGGCCGCGCTCGGCCGAGGCGCTGTGGCAGTTCGTCCGGGCCGCCTACGGCCTGGCGGTGCCCCGCCGGGCGGTCTGCCTCGGCCACGCCGCGCCGATGGACTACCTGGCGTCGGCCATCCTGCGCCCCGGGCGGGACCTGGTCGTCTGGGCCAACCGCGGCGGGGCCAAGACGGAACTGGGCGCCGTCGCCGCGCACCTCGACGCCGTTCTGAGACCCGGATGCCAGGTGCGCATCCTCGGCGGCAGCCTGGACCAATCTGAAAAGATGTATGAATACCTGGTGCGCAAGTGGCGGGGCCCGTTCGCGGCGCTCCTTGCGCGCGAGCCCACGGCCAGGCGCACCGAACTGGCGACCGGCTCGGCCATCGAGGTCCTTACGCAGTCGCCGCGGTCGGTGCGCGGCCAGCGGGTGCACCGCCTCAAGTGCGACGAACTCGACGAGTTCGACCCCGACGTCTGGCAGGCCGCGCAGTTCATCACGCAGTCGGGCCCCGGCGCCGACGGCCAGTGGATAGCCGCGCAGATGGAGGTCTTCTCGACCATGCACCGGCCGTTCGGGCCGATGGCGGCGCTGGTCGAGCGGCTTTCCGATTGCGGATTTCGGAATGCGGATTGCGGATTGAAAGACATGCCCAGTGAAGGGGCGCAGGGGCGCGGAGGCGGGGGAGCGCAGGGGCGGCCGCCGCCTGATGCGCAATCGGCGTTGCGTACGCCGCAATTGCCGCTCCTTCTGCGCTGGTGTCTGTGGGAGGTAATCGAGCCGTGCCCGCCCGAGCGCTCGTGCAGCCGGTGCCCGCTGTGGAGCGGCTGCGGCGGCAAGGCCCGCGGGGCCGACGGCTACTTCCCCATCGACGACGCCCTTGCGCAGCACGCCCGGGCCAGCCGCGCGGCGTGGGAGACCGAGATGCTGTGCCTCAGGCCGCGAGGGCAGGGCCTGGTGTTCGACGAGTTCGACCCCGCCCGCCACGTGGCGCCCGTGGGGTTCGACCCCGCGCTGCCGCTGTACCGCGCGATTGATTTCGGGTATGCGAATCCGTTCGTGTGCTTGTGGGTGCAGATGAAGGGCGATTGCGCAGCGCAGGGCGCGGAGCGCGGGGCGGACGAACGCCGCGCCCCGCCGGCGCCGGCCGCCGGGGCGCCGCAAGCCGCGCTGCGCGGTCCGCAATTTTCGGGCCCGGACCTCTCGCGCGTGCAGGTGCGGGTGCTGGCCGAGTACGTGGAGCGTGAGCGGCTGATATGCGAGCACGCGCGGGCGATGAGGCGGCTTGACCCCGGGCCGGTCGCGGCCACGTACGCCGACCCGGCGGGCTGGCATCGCAGCGACGTGACCGGCACGGGGCCCTGCCAGGAACTCGCCGCCGCGGGCATGCGCGTCCGCACGCCGCGCGCGGGCATACTGGAGGGCGTTGAACTCGTGCGGCGGCTGCTGAAGGAGCGGCCGGCTGCGGCGGGGCCGGGGCTGGTGATCGACCCCTCGTGCCGGTGGCTGATCCGGGCGTTCCAGGAGTACCACTGGGAGGAATCGGCCGACGGGCGCCGCGGCGAGCGGCCCGCCAAGGACGGCGCCGACCATCCTCTCGACGCATTGCGATACCTGCTCGTAGGGCTCTTCTGGCGCAGGCTGCCCCTGCGAGAGCGGCCGTGGTGGTAGCCGCCGCGCGCAGAGATGCCCGCCGCTTTACAGCGGCGGCTCGATGCTACTTCGACGTTTTCACGTCGTCGGGGGTGATGAGTTGGGTGGGCACGGGGGAGACTTCGGGGAGGGTTTCGCCGCGAAGGGCCGCCAGGGCGCACTGGACGCCCAGGGCGCCCATGCGGGCGGGGTTCTGCTCGCAGGTGGCGTGCATTTCGCCGCGCGACATGGCCTCGCGCGCCAGGTCGATGTTGTCGTAGCCGGCGATGACGACCTGGCCGAGGCGGCCGCGGGCCTTGACGGCGGCGACGGCCCCGAGGGCCATCTTGTCGTTGGCGCAGAGGATGACCGAGGCCTGGGGGTTCGCGGCCAGGAGGGCGGCCGTCACGGTCTGCGCCTCCTCGGTGTGCCAGTTGGCCGACTGGCTGCCGGCGAGCGCGAGGCCGGCTTCCTTGACGGCGGCCTCGAAACCCGCGCGGCGGGCCTCGGCGTTCTCGACGCCGTCTATGCCGCGAAGGATCAGCACGCCGCCCCTGCCGCCGTCGGGGCGCTCGCGGGCCAGGCGGCAGGCGTAGTCGCCGACGCTCTTTGCGCCCTGGAAGTTGTCGGGGCCGATGAAGGTGGCCACGCGGAGGCCGAGGCGGGCGGCCTCGTCCTTGTCGATGCGGTTATCTATGTTGATGATTGGCACGCCCTGCTGCTGTGCCCTGAGCAGCGGCGTAACGATGCCCACGCTGGAGGCCGGGGCGATGATGACGGCCTGCGCGCGGCGCGAGAGCATGTTTCGCACCAGGTCGGCCTGGCGGTCGACGTCGGTCTCGCTCTCGATGCCCGCCACGTCGAGGTCAACGCCGAGTTCCTTCGCCTTCGCCCGCGCGCCGGCCTCCATGGCCTGGAAGAACGGGTTCGTGGTGGCCTTGTAGATGAGTGCGATGCGGGGGCGGCCGGCGGCGGGGCCGGCCGAGTCGTCGCGCGAGCAGCCGGCGAGGGCGGCCAGGGCGAGCGCGATCATCGTGAGTGCGATGCGTTTCACGTTCGTCTCCTTGACGGGCGGCGCCCGCTCCCCTGCGGGTGGCGGCTGAACTTGGGCCGAGCCGCCCGCCGTGGCGGGCGGGCATCTGCGACAATCGCCGATGCCCGCCGCTTCAGAGCGGCGGCTCGGAACTCTTCAGCCGGTCGGCCAGGACCGTGGCCGTCAGCACCGACCCGATGATAATGTACTGCCAGTGCGGTTGCACGAGCATTATGTTCAGGCCGTTCTGGAGGACGCCCATGATGAGGGCCCCCAGGAGGGTCCCCAGGACGCTGCCGCGCCCGCCGGAGAGGCTCGTGCCGCCCACGATGACTGCGGCGATGGCGTACAGTTCGTATCCGTCGCCGGCCAGCGGGTCGCCCAGGCCGTTGCGGCACCAGTAGATGAAGCCGGCCAGGCCGGCGCAGAGGCCGCTGGCGAGGAACGTCAGCACCCGCACGCGGGCGGTGCGTATGCCGCAGAGGCGGGCGGCCTCCAGGCTTCCGCCGACGGCGAAGACGTGGCGCCCGAAGATGGTCTTTGCCAGGAGCACCTGTCCGACGGCGGCGGCCGCCAGGGCCACCGCAATCGGCATGAACCGCTGGACCGCCAGCGGCGCGTGGACCGCGCATCCGATGCTCTTGCCGCCCGCGACGAGCATCGCCCCGCCGCGAGAGATCATCATTGTGCCGAGCGTGACGATGAACGAAGGGATGCCGAACCGGACGGCCAGCAGTCCGTTGGCGAGGCCGACGGCCATGCCGGCGGCCAGGCCCGCCGCCAACCCTGCCGCGAGCGAGCCGGCGGCGTTCGTCACGACCACCTGGACGACAAGGGCCAGGGCCATCAGGCGTCCGACAGACAGGTCTATGCCGCCGGCTATGATGACCAGCGTCATGCCGACGCCCAGGATGAGGTTTATGGCGCACGAGCCGCCCACTTCCACGGCGTTGTCGAGCGTGAGGAAATAGGGCTGGTGGACCGCGCCGGTGGAGAACTCCACGGCCGAGAGAGCGGAGAAGAGTGCAACGAGTGCTGCCAGGGCGGCCAGGAGGCCCATCGCGCGGCTGGCGGTGATGCGGGTGCGCAGGTCGGTCATGATTTTGGTCGCTTGCGCAGCGTGCGATTGCGCCGGCGGCGAACGTTGCCGCAGCGCCGACGGCTCGCCGCCCGCTGCCCCGGCGGCTCTCAGAACGCCAGGGCGTAGAGGAGGATGTTCGTCGCCAGCCGCCGCGCGTCGGCGGGCGCCAGGGCCCGCGCGCCGTAAGTCCTCAGGCCGTCCAGTCCGCACGCCATGCCGTATGGGCTGTAGATGACGGCCAGGTGCCCGCCGCGCGAAAGGCCCAGCAGAACCGGCCGGCGCAGGGCCGGCGACTCGGCCTGGACCGCCGCCGTGTACGCCACGTCCTGGATGGGCGTACCCACCTTGCCTTTGTAGATAGGATGGTCGGCAGGGAGTTCCTCCAGCCGCGCGTCGGCGAAAAGGCCGCCCGCCAGTTCGCGGAACGCCCGGTCGAAGGCCGCCCGGCCGCAGCAGGCCTCGGCCCACAGAACGCCGCCGCGATCCAAGTACTCGCGCAGGTTGGCCTTCTCCTGGTCGGTAAAGTGGGGGGCGCGGTGGCCCGTCATGTACAGGACGTGGAACCGGCCGAGGCCCAGGTCGGCCAGGCGGACCGGTTCGGGGCGGCTGACCAGGGCCACGCCGAATCGTTCGGCCGCCTCCTTCAAGAGCGAGGGGAGGGCGTAGGGGCGCGGCTGCCAGTCGCCGTCGTGCTGGACCTGGCCGATGCGGTTGGCCCCTCGCGGCGGGGGTGCGTCCGGGGGCAGGGCCAGGATGGCCGCCGGGGCCAGGCGCTCCGGCAGCGTGTCGCCGGCGGTGGTGTAGAGGGCGAGGTTCTCGCCGAGGCGCAGGGCGTCGTTCGGCCGCGAGGGGTCGCCAGCGGCCCACTCGCCGGCCAGCCCGTGCCGCGCCACCAGCACTGCCGCGCGGCAGCCCAGGTTGAGGGCCTCGAGCGGCAGGGGCGTCGGCGGCGCAGGCGGCGTGCCAGCGGCGGGCGGTCCCGGCGCAGGCGGCGCGGCCCCGACGGCGTGCACCGCGCGGTAGATGGGATGGTCGGCCGGAAGAGGCTCCAGCCGCGACTCCGGGAACTCGCGCGCCAGCATCGTGCGGACGCTCTCCAGGAAGGCCGCGTCGCCGCCCTCGGCGTCGAAGAGCACCAGGCCGCCCTGCTCGACGTAGGCCTTCAGTTGCGGCACGTTGGCCGCGAGCATCCGCAGGGGTCCCTTGCCGGCCACGTGCAGAATGGGGGCGGCCAGCCAGTCCCCCAGGGGGGCCGAGGGGGCGACGGTCTGCCAGGCCACCGGTTCGCCGCCCGCGCGGCGGCCGAGGTAGCGCACGAGGTGGTCCAGGTCGCGCGGGTCGCGCCGCCAGGCGCCTTCCCACTGTAGGCGCTGCACCAGCAGCGGGCGGTATCCCTTGGCGAGGAACAGCAGGCACAGGGCATCGTGATAGATGCGTTCCGTCCATGCGCCATCGGGGCGCTGGCCGTGGACGAGCATGGCTGCGCCCTCGCGGAACCAGTCGTGGTCGCCGTAGGTGCGGCGGCCGCCGGCGACTGCGGCCCGCTCCAGGCCGTAGAGCCAGAAATAGTACCAGGCCAGCGCGCGGCCGGGGTTTTCCTGGAGGGTGAACCGCGCGGCCATCCAGTCGAGGCCCTTTTCGACGGCGGCGAGGCGGTCGGCCGACGCCTCGGCCGGCTCCTGGCGGGCCAGCCGGTCGTGGCACAACAGGAGGCTCGCCGCCACGGCGGCCGTCATGCTGCCGTAGGCCTCCGCCGGGTCGGGGTCGTGATAGACGTAGCCCCACCCGCCGCCCGGCAGTTGCCCGGCCCGGAGGAACCGCTCGGCCTTCTGCCAGGCGTCGGGCGGGACCTTGGCGCCCGCGTGCTCGGCCTCGGAGAGGGCCAGGACGGCGAACTGCGTGTTCGAGGCGTCGGGGCGCTCGCATATGCGGCGGAGGGCCAGTTCGGCGGCCTTCGACGGCCGGCCTCGGTCCACGTTCGGGTCGGGCGCCGCAGGGCCGCAGCGGCCGTAGCCCCAGCCGCCCGTCGGGCCCTGGAAGAAGACGAGGCGGTCGGCGCACAACTGGATGTCATCGGCGTATTTCTTCGGGTCGGCGGCCGCGAGGGCCAGCGCCTTCAGGGCGGTCACGTAGGTGAAATCGTTGGGCGTCCGCCTGACGGCCGCTAGGGCGGCGCCCATCGCGGGGTCCTCCGGGGCAACCCCGGCCGCAAGGAGCGCGTAGGCCGCAAGGGCCGTCACGCCGCCCTCCTGGGCGTAGTCGGGCCATGTGCCGCCCGGGGCCTGAACGCTGCGGAGGTACTCGACGGACCGCAGGATGGCCGTGCGGACCTGCCTGCCCGTGGCGGGGGGCAGGGGGGCCGACGGGGCGGCGGCGCCCGGGGCGCCGGGGGTCTCTTCGGCCCGCGCGGCGGGCGGAAAAGCGCAAAGCCACGCGGCGGCAACGGCCGATAACACCAGTGCGCGCGCCGCGCGCGGGGCCGGCGAGATGGTCAGATCAAGGTGCATCGCTCTGGCCTTCATTATCGGCGAAAGCCCGTGCGCGGGCGAAGCAATTTTACGCCGCGCGTGTATTATGACGGGGGTGCTTGCACAACCGGGAGCACGCATGATCGAACCGGACTTCGACGACCGCCTGACGGAGTTCAAGCGCCTGCGCGACCGGCTCGTGGCCGAGGTCGGCCGCCGCATTATAGGCCAGCGCGACATCCTGGACCAGATGCTCGCGGCGGTCTTCGTGGGCGGCCACGCGCTGCTGGTGGGCGTGCCGGGTCTGGCAAAGACCATGATGGTCCGCGCCCTGGCCGGGGCGATGGACCTGCGGTTCCGCCGCATACAGTTCACCCCCGACCTCATGCCTTCCGACATCACGGGAACGGACCTGGTGGACCAGTCGGCGGACGGCCGGCGCGAGTTCCGCTTTGTCGAGGGGCCGGTCTTCGCGAACATCGTGCTGGCCGACGAGATCAACCGCGCCCCGCCCAAGACGCAGTCGGCCTTGCTGGAGGCCATGCAGGAGCGCCAGGTGACCGTCGGCCAGGCCACCCGTGCGCTGCCCGATCCGTTCTTCGTCATCGCCACGCAGAACCCCATCGAGCAGGAGGGCACGTACCCGCTGCCCGAGGCGCAACTCGACCGCTTCCTCATGTGCCTGCACGTGCCGTACCCGACGCCGGCCGAGGAAGAACGTATCTTGATGTCTCCGACTGCCGCGGCCGGCGCCGCCCCCGTCCCGGTCATCGGCGCGGAGCACGTCCGCGCACTCCAGGACGTGGTCCTGGCGGTGCCCGTGTCGCGCTACGTGGTGGCGTACGCGGCGAAACTGGTGCGGTCCACGCGCCCGGCGGACCCGACAGCCCCGGGCTTCGTCCGCGAAATGGTCGAGTGGGGCGCGGGGCCCCGCGCGGGCCAGCACCTCATCCTGGCGGGCAAGGCCCTGGCGGCCATGGCCGGGCGTGCGGCCGTCAGCCTGGAAGATATCCGCGCCGCGGCGGTGCCCGTGCTGCGGCACAGGGTGGCGACGAACTTCGCGGCGGAGGCGGCGGGCCTCGACTCGGTGGCCCTCGTCCAGCGGCTCCTCAAGGAAGTGCCCGAGCCGCCCATCCGCCGCTTCGCAGGCGCCACGGCCGACGCGGCGAACTAGCGCGGCCAGCCGCATTTGGCCGTCGCCGGTCTGTATATTCAGCATCCTCGCCGCAAGCCACTGGCAGCACATGTGGCACGGCCGGCTTGTCCGGCCGTGGCGATGCGCCGCCGATGCTTTGCACGGCCGGGCGAGCCGGCCGTGCCACATGAATGCGGGGAGCGCCGCGGATTCTCCGCACGGATGGCAACGGCTTAACAGGGCGCACATGCTCACCGCCGAACAATATCTGAACCCCGTCGTTGCCGCGCGCGTGCGGAGGCTGGACCTGCGCGCCAAGTTCATCGTCGAGGGATTCCTGGCGGGCCTGCACGATTCCCCGTACCGCGGCTTCAGCCTGGAGTTCTCCGAGCACCGCCGCTACGCCCCGGGCGACGACCCGGCCGACCTCGACTGGACCGTATGGGCCAGGACCGACCGCCTCTTCGTCCGCACCTTCCAGGCCGAGACGAACCTCGCGGCGTACCTGGTGGTCGATACCAGCCGCAGCATGGCCTGGGCCGGCCGCCCGGACGCCATGACCAAGGGCGAGTACGCCACGGCCCTGGCTGCGGCGCTCTCGCTCCTGCTTGCGCGCCAGGGCGACGCGGTGGGCCTGGCGCTGGTGGGGGAAGGGCTGGGGCGGATGCTCCGGCCTCGCGGCGGGCGGCGGCAACTCGTGCGCATCCTGGCGGAACTCGCCGGCCGCGAAGGCGCCGGCAGGACCGACCTCGCCGCGGGCCTCCACGCCCTGGCGCGCCGCGTCAAACGCCGCAGCCTCATGCTCCTTGTGTCGGATCTCCTGGACGAGCCGGAAGGCGTGCTCGCGGCCATGGCGCACCTTGCGCACCGCGGGCACGACCTGGTGGTATTCCAGGTTCTCGATGCGGCCGAGCGCGACCTCGACGCGGCCGGCCCGGTCGTCCTGGAAGACCCGGAGACGGGCGCCGCAGTGGAAACGGATGCCGACGCCATCCGCGGCGCCTACCGGCGGCGCCTGGAGGCCCTGGTCGCGCAGTACGAGCGCGGCGTGCGCGGCCTGCGGGGCGACTTCGTGTCTGTGACCACCAGCACGCCGTTCGACGTGGCGCTGCGGCGGTTCCTGCGCGAGCGCAAGCGCCGGATGTAGGCCGCCGCCCGCCGAGGCGGGCGGGCTCGCCAGGGCGCCGCCCGCGGCCGTACCGGCCGCGGCTGAACATGCGCGGCGAGCCGCTGCCGTTGTTCAGCCGTCGCCGGCAGGGCGCCG
>VGYT01000019.1 GCA_016872895.1 Planctomycetota bacterium | reverse complement strand
CTGGCGTACCGGCAACTGGTTCGTCCGCTCGCCCGCCGCCTGGACGACGAGGCCCTGGGCCTCATCGTCGAGTCCCGCTGCGCCCAACTCGGTCAGCGCCTTATCAGCGCTCTTGAGTTCTCGCGCCTGGCCGACCCGGAGGCGCTCGGCTGCTCGGCGGCCATGGTCCGGGCTAGCATAGACCAGGGCCTCCGGGCCGCCGCCGCCGTGGACATGCCAGGCACGCTCGACCGGCGGCGGCGCCGCCGCCGCCTGGCTGCGGGCTTGGCGGCTGCCGCCGTCTTCGCGGGCGCGTTCGCCCTGCTGCCCGGCACGATGCTCCTGTGGCTGGAGCGCAACATCCTCCTGGGCGACCGCGCCTGGCCCCAGGCCACGCACCTTGAGGTCCTGGATGCGGCAGACGGGGTGATCGTCTGCCCGCGCGGCGACGACCTGGCGGTGCGCGTCCGCGCGGACCCCGCGGGCGTCATCCCCTCGCTCGTGATGCTCGAGTATCGCCAGGACGGCGGCGCGGCGGGCGCCGAGCCGATGGCGCTCGTCGGCAGCGACCTCTTCAGCACAGTCTTTCGCAGCGTCCTGGCGCCGCTGCGCTTCCGCGCCTGGGGCGGCGACGCCGAGACCCCGTGGCACGACGTCCGCCTGGTCGAACGCCCGGCCATCGAGTCGCTCGACCTGGTCTCGACGCCGCCGCCGTACGTCGGCAAGGGTCCCCAGCCCCTGGCTGCCCAGGGCGGCGCCGGCCTCGTCCTCGCGGGCAGCACGGTGGAAGTCCGCGGCCGCGCGAGCAAGGACCTCCACCGGGCCGAGTTGGCCTTCGACAAGGGCCGCCCGGAAGACATCCAGTTGACGGGTCCCCGCGAGTTTCGCGCCGCCCTGGCCGGTGACCGCCTCCGGAGCGGCACGTACGCCGTCCAGGTGACCGACGCCGAGTCGCTCGCCATGCGCCGGCCCGCGTGCTTCGTCCTGCGGGTCGTGCCCGACGAGAAGCCGGTCGTGCGGGCGGCGCTGGTGGGCATCGGCGACCTCATCGCCCCGCGTGCGACCGTGCCGGTCCAGGCCCGGATGTCGGACGACTACGCCGTGGCGTCGGCCGACCTGGTGTACGCGGCCGCCGCCGAGGGCGCCAAGGAGCCCGTCCGCGCCCGCGCGCCGTTCGGCGAACGCAAAGATATCTACGGATATAAACAGGCGGCGGCCGTGCACCGGCTCCAGGTCGAGCCCCTGCGCCTCTCCGCCGGGTCGCACCTGGTGCTTCACGTCGAGGCCTGCGACAATGACGCGGTGTCCGGCCCGAAGGCGGGGGTGAGCGGCTCGTTCTCGCTCCGCGTGGTGACGGAGGGTGAACTTCAGGCCGACCTCCTCCGCCGCGAGCAGGAGAGCCGCATGGAGTTCGAGCGGCTCCTGCGGGACCAGCAGAAACTCCTTGAGAACTCCCGCGCCCTGGCCGCGGGGCTGCGGCAGGCGGGCGCCGCGGGCCTGGCCGCTCAGGACCGCGCGATGCTGGCGGCCTCGGAGAAGCAGCAGCGCCTGGTCGGCGGCCGGGCGCTGGCCATCGCCCAGGAGTTCGCCCGCATCATGGCGGAGGTCGAGAACAACCGCCTCGAAGAGGACATGCGCCCCGTCAGGGACCGCCTCCAGAACGGCATCATCGGGCCGCTGCACGAGGTGGGGCGCCGCGGCGTCCCGCAGGCGGCGGACCTGCTGGACGTGGCCCGCAAGTCGCTCCCCGACGCCGCGGCCGCCGCCGGGCCGCCGGCAGCCGGGAGCGGCGCGGACGCGGGCCGCCAGGGCGGCGCTCCCGCGGCCCTTGCCGCCCTTGCCGACGCCGCCGCCGAGCAAGAGCGCCTTGTAGCCGCCATGCGCGAGGTCCTCAAACATATGGTAAAATGGGAGGGATACCAGGAGGCCGTCAACCTCCTGCGCGACGTCTTGAAGGCCCAGAAAAACGTCAGCGACGAGACCTTCAAGGAGTACCAGCGCCGGATCCAGAAAATCTTTGAGCCGTGATGTCCCCGCGGCAGGGGGTGCACGATGAAACGCATCCGCATGGGCTTTATAGGGTTGATGCTGCTTCTGCCGGGCGCGGCGGTTCCGGGCGCGGCGGCGCCGGGGGTGGATCCCGCGCCCGCTGCCGGGCAGCCGCCCGCCTCGGGCGGCGGGGCCGCCGACTCGCCCCTCGGCATCCGGCAGGACGGCGTGCGCCAGATGACCGTGGAACTGGAGCAGAAATTCGCCCGCCTCGCGGAAATCCTCAAGGCGAGCGAGCCCGAGCAGGCCGCGCGCCTCCTCAAGGCGCTCCAGGAGTCGAAGGAAGCCCTGATTGAACGCCATATGTCCAAAATTGTCGGCCTCCTCGACAAGGGCGACCTCGACGGGGCACGCAAGGCCCAGGACAAGGTCATCGAGGACCTCATGCGCCTCGTCGCCGTCCTGATGGCCGACGAGCGGGACGAAATCCAGAAACGCATCGAGCAACTGGAGGCGTGGAAAAAGGAAATCGGCCGCCTCATCGAGAAAGAGCAGGCCGAAAAACGCGAGAGCGACAAGGTTGCCAACAAGGACGACGTCCTCGGCCGCCTCGAGGCCCGCATCAAGCAACTTGAGGCCCTCCTGCGCGAGCAGAAGGGCCTCCTTGCACGCACGGGCGCCGCCGGCAGCCGCGACCTCCAGGAACTCGGCCGCATCGCGTCGGCCCAGAAAGATGTGCGCGATGGAACAGAACGCCTGGCCGACGCCATCAGCCGCGATGCCGCCGGCCAGGCCGACGCTCCAGGCGCAAGCGCCCAACCGGGAGGCCGCGGCACGCCTCCCGTGCCAGGCGGCGGAGCGCAAGCCGCGGCCCAGGCCGGCGCTCAAGCGGCCCAGCAAGGTGCCCCGGCAGGCGGCCAGGGCGGCCAGCAGCCCGCAAGGCAGGGTGGCCAGCAGGAGGGAAGCGGACAGGCTGCCCAGCAGGGCGGTGGGCAGGCCGCAGGGCAGCCGGGTCAGCAGGGCGGCGGACAGGCAGGTCAGTCCGGCGGCGGCCAGGGCGGCTCCCAGGGCGGCGGCGAGCCGGGCCAGCGACCCCTCGCCCAGGCCGCTCAGAGCCAGCGGGCCGCCGAGGACAACCTCACCCGCGGCGCCCGGCGTGCCGCCGAGGGCGACCAGCGCGAGGCCGCCGCACGCATGCAGCAGGCCCTCGACGAACTCACCAGCGAGCGCGACCGCCTCGCCCGCCTCCCCCAAGATCACTTCCGTCGCCTCGCCGAGCGCCAGGACCAGATCGCCGGCGACACCGAGAAACTCGCCCGCAGCATGCAAGAGGCCAAAGATGCCGAGGCCGGCCAGTCCGGCGGCTCCCAAGGCGGACAGCAATCCGGCGGGCAGGGCGCCCAGCAAGGCGGCGGGCAGGGTGCCGGTCAGTCCGGCGGGCAGAGTGGAGGGCAAGGCGGCGGACAAGGGGGAGGTGAAGGCGGAGGCCAGGGCGGACAGCAAGGCGGCCAGCAGCAGCCCGGTCAGCAGTCCGTTCAGCAGGCCCGGCAGGCCATGCAGCAGGCATCCCAGCAGCACCGCCAACAGAATCCGCAGCAGGCCGCCGGCCACCAGCAGCGGTCCATCGACGAGTTGCGCCGGGCCCTGGAGGAAATCGAGCAGGCCCTCGCCCAGTTGCGCGACGAGGACCGCGAGGAACTTCTGGCGGCCCTGGAGGCCTGGTTCCGCGAGGTCCTCCAGCGCCATCGGCCCGTCACCGCCGCGACGATCGACCTGGAGGCAGCCCGCGCCCGCCGCGACTGGACCCGCGCCGACCGCCTGCGCCTGGCCGATGCCGCCGAGGAAGAGCGGCTCCTGGCGGACCTCGTCCGCAAGGCCCTCGAAATCCTGGTCGAGGACGGCACAACGGTCATCTTCCCGAAGGTCGTCTCGCAACTGGCCGACGACATGCAGAACGTCCACGGCCTCCTGGCCGCCGAGCGGACCGACGCCTACACGCAGGCGCTCGAAAAGGAAATCGAGCAGACCCTGGAGGAACTCATTGCGGCCCTGGAGCGCGCCCGCCGCGAGCAGCCCCCCCAGCAGGGCCAGCAGGCGCAGCAGGGCCGGCCGCCGCGCCAGCCCCTCGTGCCGAACTCCGCCGAACTGAAACTCCTGAAGTCGGCCCAACTGCGGGTGAACCAGCGGACCCGGTCGTTCGACCGTGCTCGCCCCGACGGGCCCCTCGACGCCGAGATGAAGTCGCAACTCCGGAAGGTCGAGAATCGCCAGGACGAGGTCTCCCGGATGGCGCAGGAGATGATCGAAAGAAAATAAATCTGGCAATACGTCACTACAGCGCCACTTGGCGCAGCCCGCCCTCCGTATCGGCGGGCCGCGCAGAACCTTAATCGGCGCTGTGGCATACGTCTTGAGGAGGTCCCCCGATGAATACTGCCGCGCGTGCGGCCCTGTGCCTGGCGGCGGCCGCCGCTGCCGGACTTGCCGCCGCGGCCGGCGTCGTCGCCCCCGGGTCGCCATCGGCGGCCGGCCCGGCCCCGCCCGCCCCCGCCGGCCTCGCCCCGGGCGAGGTCTGCCGCATCACCGCCGACGCAGACGTGCCCCTGGCGTGCTACTTGCCTGCGGGCTACGATCCCGAGAAGCGATATCCCGTCGTCTACGGTTTTTCCCCGGCCGACGGCAATGCCGACGCGGCGGCGAGGCGCTGGTCTCGCACCGCCGACCAGGCCGGATGGGTTGTCGCCTGGTGCGACCTGGGCGTTGCCGACGCCGTCAAGGTCGAGGACCTCCAAGCGGTCCTGAAGGCCATGATGGCCGCTGTCGAGAAGCGCGTCCGCGTCCATCCGCGCCGCTCCTACGCCGCAGGCCTGGCGGCCGGCGCCCGCGCCGCGCTGGCCCTGGCCCGCTTGCACCCCGAGAGGTTTGCCGGCGTCTTCTGCGAGGGGGCGCTTGCGGCCGTGCCGCGCGGCGAGCACCCCAGGCACGTCGCCGTCTTCGCGATGGCCGGCCGCCGGGACCCGCACGCCGCAGAGGTGGCGATGGCCAAGGTCATCTTCGATGCGCAGGGCATCCCGCTGGAGGTCCGCTTCTTCGACGGCGGCGCCGAGCCCGCGCCCGGCCGCCTCCTGGAAGAGGGCGCCAGGTGGATGAGCCGCCTGTGGTTCATCCACCAGGACGACGATTCCCCGGAGGCCCGCCGGGAGCGCCTTGCCGCAGCCCGCGACGCCTTGGCCGAGGTGCGCAAGTGCCTCCAGGACGACGACCGCCCCTCCGCGTACGCCAGGGCGCTTGAGTTCCAGGAGACGTTCCAGAACACAACCGACGACGCGCTCGGGGCCCTGGTGGCCGAGGCGGCGGCCCTCATCGCCGACTTACGGCGGGACCCGGCCGTCGCGGGCCTCGAATCATACCGGCCGCCGCGGCCGGCCGACGTCGTGGGCGCCTTCCGCGAGGCGTGCCGGGCCGACGCGAAGATCGAACCGGCCCGCCTCGCCGCCGCCATGCACGTGCTGGATGGGGCCGCAGACGACCCGTCGCGCCTGCCCGACGCGCTTGCCGACGCCCTCGCTGAACTCCACCCCAAGTTCCGCCAGGCCCTGGACGCCCTCGACCGCGAGGACCTGCTCGCGGCCGCTGCGCTCCTGGACGAACTGGGCGGCTCGGCCGACCCGGCGCTGTCGGCGCACGCGGCGTATTTCGGCGGCCGGGCACGCGTCATGCTAGAGCGGTACGAAGAGGCGATGCCGCTCCTGGCGAAGGCGGCCGGCGAGTGGATCGACCGCACCCTCTTTTCGGGCGAGAGCCTCTTCCTCGTGGGCGTCTGCCAGACGGAACTCCTCAGGCGGCAGGCGGCCCTGCGCATCATGAGCGACTTCCTGAAGTTCTACCCCGACGCCCCGGAACGGATGCGCGTCGGCGCCGATTACGTCGCCCGCACCATCAGGGCCATCGCCGACGGCTCGCTGCCCGACGTCCAGGACCGCATGGACGACTGCCGCCGGCTGCTGAAACTTCAGTACTCCGGCAAGCCCACGCAGGACCGCCAGGACCGCATCATCGCCATGCTCGACCGCCTCATCGAGGAGGCCGAGGAGCGCGAGCGCAACGGCGGGGGCGGCGGAGGGGGCGGCGGAGGGGGCGGCGGAGGGGGCGGCGGCTCAGGCCCCCCGGGCGGCACGGGTGGCCGGCCTACCAGCCCCGCCACCGAGTCGGCGGCGCCCCCAGGCGAGGCACGCATGGGCGCCCTCGGGCGGGCATCGCGCGGCAGCCCCGACGAAGTGTGGGGCGCCGCACGCCAGCGCCAACGCGACGAGGTCCTGAATGTTCTGAAGACGAAGTTCCCCGAGCGTTACCGCGAACTCCTGGAACAATACTACAAGAGCCTCCAGGAAGGAGATCGAGCCGGCGCGGCCGCCGGCCTCGCGCCCGGGGCCGGGGCGGAGCGATAAGTATGAAGATTCGTCACATGCTGTTTCTTTCGTTGGCTGCGGCCACGTGCTACGGTTTGCTTGTCAAGCCGTGTTCCGGTTCGGCCAACACGGGTAGGCAAGCGACCCGTGGCACCGCGCAGGCCGACCGCCTCGTCCTGCTTGACGGGACGGCCCTCGACGACACGGTCGCCGCCATCGACCCCGGCGGCGCCGTCCGCACGAAGGGCTCCGGCGCGCCCATCGAGTTGGACGGCCTGCGGCGGATCGAGCGCCCCGGCCCCGCCGCCCCCGCCCAGGCGGCCCCGTGCGAGGTCTATCTGGCCGGGGGCGGCGTCCTGCGGGCACAGGACGCCGCGTTCGACGGCCGGCAGTTCTCGGTGACGTGGGCCTACGGAGGGCCGACCGCCCTGCCCCTGGCCGCCGTCCGCGCCCTGCTGCTCGGCAGGGCCCCCGCCGGCGAGGCGGGCGCCCTGGCGCCCGAGTTCGCGGCGGCCCTCGCCCGGGACGAACTTCCGCGCGACGAACTCTTCGCCGCCGCCGACCAGGCGCTCCAGGTGGTCCGCGGAGCCCTTCAGAAGGTCTCTCCGCAAGAAGTCCGCTTCATCTGGAACGACGCCGAGCGCCAGGTCCAGCGGGCCAGGGTGTACGGAGTGGTGCTCGCCCGCCGCGGGGCGCCGCCCGACCGCGCCGGGCAGTGCCTCATCCGGTTGGCCGACGGCTCTTCGCTGTGGGCGACCGTCGCCGGCATGAAGGGCCGCCGCCTTTCCGTCGGCATCCCCGGCGGGGCGGACCTCGTGCTTCCCTGGGACGCCGTCCGGCGCATCGAGGTGCGCAGCACGCGCATGGTTTTTCTCTCGGACCTTGACCCGGTCGAAGTGCGCCAGGAGCCGCTGGTAACGTACGCCGGCCCCTGGCGGCGGGACCGCAACGTCCTCGGCGGGCCGCTCGTCCTCGCCGAGACCGCCTACGAGAAGGGCCTGGGCGTGCACTCGCGCACGTGCCTGGTGTACCAGGTGGGCGGGCGGTACGACGTGTTTGCCGCGACGATCGGCATCGACGCAAGCGCCGCGGGCCGGGGCGACTGCGTTTTTTCGGTTGCCGCCGACGACAAGGAACTCTTTCGCAAGCGCGTCCGTGGAACCGACCCGCCGGTTCCCGTGCGGCTGCCCGTCCGCGGCGCCGGCCGCCTTGCCCTTGCCGTGGACTGGGGCGAAGACCTGGACCTGGCCGACCTGGCCGACTGGTGCGACGCGCGGCTCCTGAAGGAGAGCGGCGGGCCGTGACGAAGCGCGCGCCCGCGCGGTGAAGGGCACAAGGCCGTGAGAACGCTGGCGGCGATCCTGTGCACGGCGGCTCTTGCTGCTCCGGCGGCGCCGTCGATTTCGCCGGAAGACCTGGCCCGCGTCAAGGCCGACGAGGCGGCGCGCATCCGCGCCATCGAGCGCATCTCGGGCACGGTCGTGGCCATCTTCGGCGCCGACACCGACCGCGGCGGCGGGTCGGGCGTCATCTTCGACCCTGACGGCTTCGCGCTCACGAACTTCCACGTCGTCCAGGCCTCCGGCCGCAAGGGCAAGGCCGGCCTCGCCGACGGCAACCTGTACGACTGGCAACTGTACGGCATGGACCCGGGCGGCGACCTGGCGGTCATACGCCTGGCCGGGAAGCAGGCGTTCCCGGCGGCCCCCCTGGGCGATTCCCGCCGCGTCCGCGCGGGCGACTGGGCCCTCGCCCTGGGGAACCCCTTCAACCTGGCCGACGACCTGCGCCCGACCGTCACGCTGGGCATCGTGAGCGGCATCGAGCGGTTCCAGCCCGGCCAGGGCTCCGGCCGCGCACTCGTGTACGGCAACTGTATCCAGATTGACACGTCGATTAACCCGGGGAACTCCGGCGGGCCGCTCTTCGACGCGGGCGGCCGCCTCATCGGCGTCAACGGCCGCGGGTCGTTCGAGGAGCGCGGCCGCGTGAACGTCGGCGTCGGCTACGCCGTCTCAATCGAGCAGGCGAAGAACTTCCTGCCGGACCTCCTGGCAACGAAGTTCTGCCAGCACGCCACCCTCGACGCCACTTTCCGCGACGACCAGGGCGCCGTCATCTGCGACGCGATTAACGAAGACTCGGCCGTCGCCCGCGCGGGCCTGCGCCTGGGCGACAGCCTCGTCGCCTTCGACTCGGTTCCCATCCGTGCCGCCAATCAGTACCTGAACCTCGTCTCGACGATGCCGGCTGGCTGGCCGGTGGCCGTCACGTTCCGCGGCCCGGACGGAGAAAGGACGGCGCACGTCCGCCTGCGGGTGCTGCCGTACGGGCAATTGCCCCGCCCCTCGGCCACTCCGGCCGGCAAGCCTGCCCCCGGCCCGGGCGAGAAAGGTCCCCCGGGCAAGAAGCCGGCCGCTAAGGCCCCCGCGGAGCCGCAGCCTGAGCCGGGCCAGATCATCAGCCGCGACCTCAACCGCCAGGAATGCGAGCGGCTCCTGCGCCGCTGGGCCGAGTTCCTCGGCGGCGCCGACGCCGTCCGCCGGGCGCCCGCCCTCCAGGTTGAGGAGGAAGTCCGGGCCGGCGGCAAGGCCGCCGGTCGGCAGAAGGTCCTGCGGGCAGCCGACGGCCGATTCCGCGTCGAAGTCCTGGAAGGCTATCCGGGGGCGCCGGCTGGCGCGGCCTGGGGCTACGACGGCAAGACGTTCTGGCGGCGTGTTCCCGGCCGCCAGGATGTTGTGCTCGAAGGCGGCGCCGCGATGACCGAGCCGGAAGTCGCACTTGCGCGTGCGCTGGCGGCGGCCGCGCGGCCGAAGCCGCTGGAGGAGTTCGCGGCGGTCGAACTCGAGGGCGCGGACCGTGCCGGGGGCGAGCGGGCGTTCCGCGTCCGCCTGGAGGACCGCGGCGGCGCAAAGGTGCTTCTCTGGTTCAGCGTTCTCGATAGCCGCGACCGCCTCAGCGTGCGGCTGCTTAAGGCCGCGATGGACTCGGCCCAGAAGGGCGCCGACGAGGCCTGGTTGTTTGCCGATTGCCGTCTCGTAGCGGGTATCCAGGTGCACCACTGCCGCGCGCGTGTGCGCGGCCTGGCCGAGCAGGCGGACCTTGAGTTCGCGGCCGTCTCGTGCGAGCCCGTGGCGAGCCCGCCGGCCGACGCGTTCCGGCCGCTCGCGCCGGCGGCCCCGCGCGGAAAGGAACAGCCATGATGCGGCTCTTGGCGGTCGCCGCGGCGACTCTGCCGCTTGCTGCCGCGCAGGCGGCGGAGCAGAACGAGCCGCCGAATCCATTCAGCCGCGCCATCGCCTACGCCCAGGCCCGCTGCGCCAAGATTTACGGCAGCGGCGCCGGACGCGAGGCCGGTTACGCCACAGGCATCGTCGTCTCCCGCGACGGCCTCATCCTGACGGCGCAGGGCATGTACCTGAGCGGCGAGCGCCTGCGGGTGGTCCTGGCCGACGGCAGCCGCCACGAGGCCCGGGTCATCCGCCGCAGCGAGAAACTCCAGGTGGCGCTCCTCGCGATTGACGCCCCGACGCCCGCTTGGTTTGAATTGTCGTCCGACAGCCCCGTCCAGCCGGGCGACTGGGTCCTGGCCGTCAGCAACGCCTTCAACGTGGCGGCGGGCGACGAGCCTCTCTCCGTGAGCCTCGGCATCGTGTCGGTCCGGGCCGAGATGGAGGCCCGCCACCGCATGCAGGACGTGCCGTACGAGGGTGACATCCTCCTCGTGGACGCCATCACGAGCAATCCGGGCGCCCAGGGCGGGGCGCTCTGCACTGCCGACGGGCGCCTGGCCGGTATGCTGGGGAAACTTTTCGAGAGCGCTGCCACACGCACCCGCGCGAACTACGCCGTGCCCGTCGAGATGCTCAAGGCCTGGTTCGCTGGGGGGGAGGACGCCGGCGCCACGCCCGCGCCCCCCGACGCCTCCGGCAGGTCCCCCGGCCCGCAGAAGCCCGCCTTGCCGCCCGACCTCGGCATCCGGCTTTTCACCGTCAGCGGCGAGCGGGCCCCCGCCTACGTCGATTCCGTGGCGCCGGGATCGCCCGCCCAGGCGGCCGGCGTCCGCAAGGACGACATGGTGCTGGCCGTCGGCGACACCGTGGTCCGTAACTGCCGCGAGTTCGCCGAGGCCGCCGGGCGCCTCAAGCCCGGCGAGTCGGTCGTCCTGCTGATTAAGCGCGGCCGGACGATCCTCTCGGTCACCGTTGCCACGGCCTGCCCGCCGGCAGGCGGGGCCGGACAAGCCGCCCCTGCCACATCCCGCCAGGAGAAGCAGCCATGATGCCGCGGTTGCGGGAAACGCCTGCGCCGTGCCGGCCAGCCGCGCTGGTGTTGGCGGCCGCGCTCGTGGCGGCGCTCGTTCCTCTGGCGGCCCCGGCGGCCGAGGATGCGCCGGCGGACCCTGTGCTGGCGGCCCGGGCGTTCCGCGCGGCGGCGGCCAGGGTGCTGCCCTCGGTCGTCACGATCGAGACTTACGGCGGGGCGGCCGCCCCGCCGCCGCCCCCGCCGCAGGAGCGGACGCCGCCGGGTGCGCCCGGCCGGCCCGCCCCCCGCCGCCGGGCAGGCGCCCTGGCCAACCCCGGCGAGGGGCCCACGACCGGCCTTATCATCTCATCTGATGGATATATCATCACGAGCACTTTCAACTTTCTCCGCAGCCCCCCGGTCATCACGGTGGTGCTGGGCGACGGGTCGCGCCACGTGGCCCGGCTGTGCGGGCGCGACGAGACGCGGGGCCTGTGCCTGCTCGCGATCGAGGGCGCCGCCGGCCTGCCCGCCGCCCAGCACGCGCCGCCGGACGGCCTGCGAGTGGGCCAGTGGGTCCTCTCGGTGGGCGTCGGCTACGGCGGCGATGAGCCCGCCATCTCGGCCGGCATCGTCAGCGCCCTGGGGCGGCTCTCCGGCAAGGCCGTCCAGACCGACGCCAACCTCTCGCCGGCCAACTACGGCGGTCCCCTGGTTGACCTGGAGGGCCGCGTCGTCGGCGTGTGCGTGTGCCTGTATCCGCGCGGCGGAAGCGCCGGCGAGGGCGTTCAGTGGTACGATTCGGGCGTCGGGTTCGCCATTCCGCTGGCCGACGCGGGGCCGGTGCTGGAGCGGCTGAAGGCGGGCGAGGTCATCCGGCCGGGACGACTGGGCGTCCGACCGGCCCGCGGCGCATCCGGCCCCGGCGTCACCGTGGAGTCCGTCCTGCCGGATTCCCCCGCCCAGAAGGCGGGCATCCAGGCCAAGGACGTGATCGTCGCCCTCGGCGAGCAGCCCGTCCGGGACGTCATGGTCCTGCGGGCGCTCATCGGCGCCTGCGCGGCGGGCGACACCGTGACGCTCAGATTCAAGCGCGGCGGCGAAGAGCGGGCCGTGCCGGTCACGCTCGACGCCGGCGACGAGGGCCTGCCCGCGCCGCCGGAGCCGCCGTCGATCGACCGAGGCGGCCCTGGCAGGGCGTTCAGCATGCGGGCCGGGGCAGCGCCCCCGCACCGCCGGGACCAGCAACCCGCACAGTTTCGGAGAAGGACCCCATGAATCGGACGACATCTTCCTCCGGCGGCCGCTGCGGCCGCGTTGCCGGGGGCGCATGTTCCGTGCGACTGGTTGCCGCAGCGACCCTGGTGGCGGCCCTGGGCGTTCTGCCGGCCGCCGGCGCACGCGGCGCGCCGGCGGACCCGGCCGGCATGCCGGCCGGGGGGCAGGCGGCGCCCCAGGCCGGGGCGGGCGCTGCCCGCGTCGAGGGGAGCCTGCGCCAGTGGCACAAGGTCGCGCTGGCGCTGGCCGGTCCCTTCGCCCGCGAGACCGACAGCGACCCGAACCCGTTCACCGACTACCGCCTCTCCGTCGTTTTCCGCCACGAGTCGGGTGCGCCGGAGTACCGCGCGGCGGGCTACTTCGCGGCCGACGGACGGGCGGCCCACACGTCGGCCGAGGCGGGCAGCGCCTGGCGGGTCCACCTGGCGCCCGACAAGCCGGGCCGCTGGACGTACCGCGTCTCGTTCGTCAAAGGCCGGCACGTGGCCCTTGACGCTTCGGCGGCTGGGCAGCCGGTGCCCGGCCTGGACGGCCTCGCCGGCGCGTTTGACATCGCCCCCACCGACAAGGCGGGGCGCGACCTTCGCGGCAAGGGGCGTCTTCAGTACGTCGGCAAGCACCACCTGCAATTTGCCGGCACGGGCGAGTATTTCCTCAAGGCGGGGGCCGACGCGCCCGAGACGCTGCTTGCCTTTGCCGACTTCGACGGAACCTGGTCGCGCAAGAAGGCCGACGCCCCGCGCCGCCAGGGCGAGGCCGCACCGGCCGGCCTGCATCGCTACGAGCCGCACCTGAAGGACTGGCGCCCGGGCGACCCCGCCTGGAAAGACGGCAAGGGCAGGGGACTCATCGGCGCACTTAATTACCTGGCCGGCAAGGGCTGCAACGCCGTCTCGTTCCTTACCTACAACGCAGGCGGCGACGGCGACAACGTCTGGCCCTTCGTCGCCCCCGACGACAAGTTCCACTACGACTGCTCGAAACTGGACCAGTGGCAGATCGTCTTCGACCACGCCCAGGCCGTGGGCCTGTACCTGCACTTCAAGATGCAGGAGACTGAGAACGACGACAACGTCCGCGGCCAGAAGGAGGGCGGCCGCGTGCCGGAGGCCCTCGACGGCGGCGACCTGGGCCCGGAACGCAAACTTTACTGCCGCGAACTCGTCGCACGCTTCGGCTATGCGCTGGCCCTGGGCTGGAACCTCGGCGAGGAGAACACCCAGACGCCCGGCCAGCAGCGGGCAATGGCCCAATACATTCACGACATCGACCCGTACCGCCACCCCATCGTCGTCCACACGTACCCCAACTGGCAGGACCGCGTGTATCCGCCGCTGCTGGGCAAGCAATCGGTCCTGGCGGGCGCGTCGCTCCAGAACAGTTGGAGCCAGGCCCACCAGAGGACGCTGAAGTGGGTGGCGGAATCGGCGAAGGCCGGCCGACCCTGGGTCGTCGCCAACGACGAGCAGAATCCCGCCGACATGGGCGTGCCGCCCGACCCCGGCTACGCGGGCCACGACGGCAAGGCCGTCCAGGGCGCAGGGACGTACGACCTTCACGACATCCGCAAGTTCACCTTGTGGGGCACTCTGATGGCCGGCGGCGCGGGCGTGGAATACTACTTCGGCTACAAACTCCCCCAGAACGACCTGGGGTGCGAAGACTGGCGCAGCCGCCAGCGCTCATGGGACTACTGCCGCGTAGCACTGGAGTTCTTCCGTGCTCATAAGGTCCCCTTCTGGGAGATGAAGTGCGCCGACGAACTCGTCGGCAACGAGAAGAACGACAACTCCCGCTACTGCCTGGCCAGGCCGGGCGAGGTGTACGTCGTCTACCTGCCGGGCGGCGGCACGGCCGACCTGGACCTGGCCGACCACGCGGGGGCGTTTGACGTCTTCTGGTACAACCCGCGCAGCGGCGGCGACCTGGCGCGCGGCAGCGTCCGGGAGGTGAAGGGGCCCGGCAAGGCGAGCATCGGCCGCCCGCCGGCCGGCGGCGCACCGGCCGGCCGAGATTCCCCCGCGCAAGCGACGGCCGACGACTGGACCATCCTTGTGCGCCGCCCGCCCGCCCGCTGAAGCGCCGGGCGCAACCCCGCGCGCCGTTGCGCGGACGGCCGAGAACAAGCGGACGAAGAGTCGCTTGCCGGCAGCAAGATAAACATCACCTCACCGGAACACCGCCCAAGTCATCGTCCACTGCGTTTTTTGCGCTTGCCCCGGCGATCGCGACGACCTCGGTCCCCGGCTGGCAAGTTTGCGCGCTCAAGTGCGCGATCAGCCCGTTTGCGGGGCGTGCGCCAAGCGGGTTTGCCTTCCGTGTCGTACAGGTGCAGGCCAGCCCGGCCACCCAAGAGGCTCAAGCTCACCCGGGCCTTACTGGCCGGGTCTGACATTGACAGGAACGGCCCGTCGGTGCGCACCTTCAGCGTGGCCGAGTTCTTGCCCGCCGCGAGCAGGGCTAGAGCGGGGCCATCAGCGGTGCCGCCGTCCAATGTCAGGCGGGGCTCGCCCGCCGCGTCCCTCATGAGAAGACTCGGCCGGCCCTCGCTCGCACTGATGAGCACCTCCGCGAGGCTGCCGGCGTCCTTTACGACCAGGCCCGGCTGCTGTGCGCTGGCTTGTAGTTCCACCCGCCGGTTCCCCCCATTGTCGCACAGGCTCAGGCGTGGCTCGGCAGGACCGCCGAGAGTATCGAGCAAAAGCAACACGTTCGCCTTGGTCGCGCAATCGCTCAGGGAAAGTACCGGTCCCCAGTCGCCCAGGCTCAGCCAGACATCCTGCTCGCGCAACTTGCGCTTGTGCCCTGACAGCGGCATCATTGGCCCGAAGATACGAGACTCCAGGCTGGCCACGTCTTGGTTCTGCGTGCCGTGCAGACGCAGGCCCGCCTCCCCAGCCGAGAGCCCCAGGCTCACCCAGGCCTTCCTGCCCAGGTCCGACAGTGACAGCAACGGCCCATTGGTGCGCACCTTCATCATGGCCGAGTTCTCGCCCGCCGCGTCGTACAGGGACAGGCTTGGCTGGCCAGCGTTGGTGGAAAGGCACACCGCCGCCTCGGTGGGAGCATCCTTCAGCATGAGGGTCGGGCCGCCTTCGCACAAGGCCAGTATGAGATTCGGCGTGCCCCAGTCGCCGAAAAGAATCCCTGAGTACTTGGCGCCGGCGGTCAGGCGTAAACCCCGGTTTTGCTCTTCCTCGTACAGGTCCAGGCCTGGGCCGCCGCCACCGGCCACCCACAGGGCTGCCCTATTATTGCCCGCTTCATCGTCTAGCTCCAGACTCGCCCCGCCCACCTCGTTTGCACGAAGAATTATCCGAGGCACACCTCTTGTGTCGCAGAGTTCCAAGGCCCCCCCGCTGAAAGTCATGACGAGCGTCGCGCGCACATTGCCCTCCCCGTCGCATAGCACAAGGTTAGGCGCGTCGTCACCCACGGCCAGTATCGCCCGAAGCATACCTGCCGTGTCGTACAAGCCGAGCATCGCCCTGTTCGCATCCACGGTCAGTCCGGCCCGCGGCTCGCCTTGCGCACCGTAAAGCCACAGCCCGGGTTTATCGTCATCCATGGCCAACGCGGCCCGCAGATTGCCCTGGCCGTCGACCAGTTCAAAGCGCTGGGCCCGCAGCGTCTGGGCCATGCCGTTAGCCGGATCCTGTGCTTGCATTTTTTGGCTCCTTTGTTCGGTCAGACGCCTCTTGCGGCGGCCCCTACGTCGCTTATACGTTCATCCCGTGGTGGCGTTTTTGCGATCTCTTCCCCCCGTCGGCGCCGGTTCACGCGAAAGCCAGTTCTGTCTTGCAATAAGTGCGGGCGCTTGCAGAACGGCAGCCACCTTCCCGTTGCAGGCCCGGAAGCAGAGGTTTACTCGCCGCCATTCTTCACGACGTACGCCGGGTCGAGTTTGTAGCCGTGATCGGCGTACCACTGCTGGAGGCGGCGCCGGCCTTCAAGGACGTGCCCGCGCATGGCGGGGTCCAGGGCCAGGTTCTTCATTTCGCCGGGGTCGCGGTCCAGGTCAACCAACTGTTCGCGGCGCTGGCCCTTGGCATAAACCATGTATTTGAAGCGGCCCCAGAGAAGCAGGCGCGAGCCTTCGTTTTCCACTACGAGCGACTCGCGCCAGGCGCCCGCCTGCGCGGACGCCGCGGCGGGCAAGCCCGGGCCGCGCCCCTCGGCCAGGGCGCGCAGACTCCGGCCCTTCAACTCGGCCGGCACGGCGATGCCCGCAAAGTCGCACAGCGTCGGAATCAGGTCGAGGCCCGTCGAGGCCAGGTGCTCGCGGTCGGCGCGGCCGGGGGGCGTAACGCCCTTCCATGATACGATGAGCGGCACGCGGACGGCCTCTTCGTAGAGTTGCGACTTGTGTTCCAGGCGATGTGCGCTGTCGAGGTCGCCGTGGTCGCTCACCAGGACGACCAGCGTGTTTTCTTGCCTGCCGCTCTCGCGCAGGGCCTTAAGGACGCGGCCGATTTCGGCGTCCACCCGCTCGGTAAGGCGCGCGTAGGCCCAGCGGTGCATGCGCCAGTCTTCTTCGGTCCAGTTGCGGCGGACGTAGTGGCGGAAGGCCCGCCAGTCGCTCAACTCCACGCCTTCCGGCTCGCCTTCCGGGATGGCGTGGTTGGGCGGCAGGGGCGGGCAGAGGCGGGCGAAGAACTCTTCGCGCGATACGCCTTGCGGCAACTTCAGGGCCTCGGCAAGGCACTCGCGGTCTCTGCGGCTGGCGGGGAAGTCCTGCGGCTTGCCCGCGGCCTGCGCATGGGCGTCTATGGCCATGAAGCAGATGTCGTGCGGGTTGATGAACGAAGCAACCAACAGGAACGGCCGCTCGTGCTCGGCCCGAAGGAACTCGGCGGCGGCATCGGCCAGCCCTTCGCGCTGGTCGGCGGAGATCATGCGGTCGAAGCCGTAGGAGAGCACCAGGTCTTTTCGCGGCTCGCCCTCGGCGGGGGGCAGATGGGTCTTGCCGCCGTAGGCCGTCTCGTAGCCGGCCTGGCGGAACAACCGACCGAGGGCGTGGCGCATTATGCTCTGCGGCACGGGGCCGCCGTGGCCGTTGTGCTCGATGCCGTTGCAACTGGGCGGCACGCCTGTGAGCATGTTGAAGCGCGACGGCAGGCATACGGGATTGCCGCAGTAGGCGCGCTCGAACCGTATGCCGTTCTGGGCGAGGCCGTCCATGTTCGGCGTCTTCAGGTACAGGTTGCCCGCGCAACTGAGCATGCCGGCGTGTTGCTGGTCGGTGATGATCAGCAGGACGTTCGGCCGGCGAGCGGGGGGTGGTTCCCCACCGAGCGCTCCCGGCCGCCCGAGCGTCACCGCCGCCGCCACCGGCGCCGCCGCCATCCGTTTCAGCAGGTCCCGCCGCGTGAAGTTCATAGGCTGTCTCCTCGTTAATCGCTGATGCCCCGCCTGGCATAATGATAGGCTGCCCTCGCCGCCCGGTACAACGCATTTCGCGGGTGGCGCGGGCGGTCGAGCCGCCGCCGTAAAGCGGTGGGTATCGCTGGCCGGCGAAGATGCCCGCGGGTATACACCCGCGGCTCGATGCCCCGCGCCACAAGGAGAGCGGGTGCGTTGGCGGGCGCGGCGATTGACACAGCCGGCGCCGCCGGGCTATAACAATCGCCATGCGGATTCTTGGCCTGGACCTGGGAGAGCGGCGCGTCGGGGCGGCCCTGAGCGACGCGGGCGGCACGCTGGCGCAGCCGCTCGCGCAACTCCAGCCGCGCGGCCGCCGCGACCTCGTGGCGGCGGTCGCGCGGCTGGTCGAGGAAAACGCCGCGGGGCGCGTCGTGGTGGGCCTGCCCCTTCTGGAAGACGGGCGCCGGGGCGAGCAGGCCCGCCGCGCATCGGCCGCCGCGGCGGCGCTCCGCAAGGCGCTCGCGGTGCCGGTAGTGGAGTGGGACGAGCGGTACTCGACCCTGGAGGCCGAGGCGCGCTTGAGTGCGGCGGGAGTCGGGCAGCGCAGGCGGCGCGGGCGGCGCGACCAAGCGGCCGCCGCCGTCATTCTTCAGTCGTATCTGGACGCGGGTGCTCCCCTTTAGGCGGGGCCGGTGTCTGCGCCAGGTCGGTCCGCACTTCCACCCCGTGCTCGTCGAGGCAGCGGTAGGCGGCATGGTCGAGGATGGCCGCCGGGTTGGACCGGATGCGCACCCGCGTGTGGCTTTCGGCCTCCAGCCGCGCCAGGGTGGGGCGCTTGGCGTTGTTGATGTGGTCGGCCACTTCCGGATGGACGGACACCTCGATGGCGGCGATGCCCTGGCGGCTGGCCAGCAGTTTCAGGTGCCGCAGCACTTCCAGGGCCATCGACTCGGGGTGCTTCAGGATGCCCGAGCCCTTGCAGTAGGGGCAGTCCATGAAGGTCGAGCGTTCGAGGCTGGGCTGTACGCGCTGGCGGGTCATTTCGATGATGCCGAACCTGGAGATGTGGAGCATCTGGTGCCTGGCGCGGTCGCCCTTGAATGCGTCGCGGAAGACGCGTTCGACGTGGCGGCGGTTTTCGGCCTTGAGCATATCGACGAAGTCGATGAGGATGAGGCCGCCGAGGTCCCTGAGGCGGATCTGGCGGGCGATTTCCTTTGCGGCCATGAGGTTCAGTTGGTGGGCCGATTCCTCGGCGTCGCGGCCGTGGCGGAAGCGCCCGGAGTTCACGTCGATGGCCACCAGGGCCTCCGTCTGGTCGACGACGATGCTGCCCCCCTTCGGCAGCGGCACTGCGCGGCTGTAGATGCGTTCGATGGCCTCCTCGACGCGGTACTTGTGGAACAGGGGGACCTTGTCGGTGTACAGTTTAGCCGCATCGATGCTGCGGGGCAGGGCGATCTTCATGAACTCGCGGACGCGCCGCAGGACCGGCTCGGAGTCGATCCAGACGGCGCGGATATCGGGCGTGTAGATATCGCGAATAGTGCGCAGGACGAGGTCCGACTCGCGGAAGACCTCGGCCGGGGCCTTGGCGCCCTGGGCGCGGGCCTGGACGGCCTTCCACAGGCGCACCAGGTACTGGAGGTCGCGCCCCAGGTCGCGCTTCGAGCGGCCCAGCCCGGCCGTCCGCACGATGAAGCCCGTGTCCTTGGGCGGGTTCAGGCTGGCCAGAAGGTCCCGCAACTGGCGGCGCTGGCCCTCGTCTTCGATCTTCTTCGAGACGCCCAGGCGCCCCAGGCCGGGCATCAGCACCAGGTACCGCCCGGGCACCGAGAGGGCGGTCGTCAGGCTCGGTCCCTTGGTGCCGAGGCCCTCCTTGGTGATCTGGACGAGGCAATCGTCGCCCGGGCGGAAGATCTCCTGGATGCGGAGGCGGTGGGGTTCGGCGTCGGGCTTGCCCTCCTCGCCCTCGGCGGGCTTCCTTCGGCGCGGGAAGGCCGAGGGCAGCACGTCCGAGACGTGCAGGAACCCGTTCTTGGCCATGCCGATATCGACGAAGGCCGCCTGGATGGTCGGCTCGACGTTGTTGACGCGGCCCTTGTAGATGTTGCCCACGTGCCGCTCGACGCTGGCGCGCTCCAGGTAGAGTTCCTCGAGCGTCCCGTCCTGGATGACGGCGATGCGGCACTCTTCCCCCTCGACCACGTTGATAAGCATTTCCTTCGCCATGCGGGTATTGACCTTTCGCAGTTCATTGCCGCGCGAGCGCTACCCCAGGCGGATTTCAGTGCGGCGGATGTCGGCCCGCGCGACGGCCTCGGCCGACAAGCCCAGCAGGCGGAGCACCTCGTCGGCCCGGACGGTGCCGGTCGGGCCGGTGCGGACGGTCATGCGCACATGCCCGGCGTCGGCCTCCAGGGTCTGGATGAAGGCCCGCGCGTCGAGGGCCTTGGCGCCGGTGGGGCGATGGCGCACCACGGGCGCCTCGGCCTGCGCCATGAGGCGCGCGGCCCGTTCGGGGAGGTCGGCGCACGGCTGGGCCAGGCGCGCCACGTACGCGACGGTCTGCGGGCGCGCCTTGTCGGCAGGGCGCAGAAGATCGAGCGAGGCCAGTTCGATGCCGGCGGGAACCTGGCGCTTGAGGTCCTCCAGGACCGCGTCCGGATTGACCCAGTCGGCCAGTTCGAACTCGAGGATTTCGGCCTCTGAGGCAATTCCGACGCTGCGCGGTTCCACGAGCGACATCCGCGGCCGGGGGTTAAAGCCCTCGCTCATCCGAAGGGGCAGCCCCGCCCGCCTGAGTGCCCGCTCCCACAGACGCATCATGTCGTGGTGGCTCAGATACCGCTTGTCGCCTCCCACGCGAAACCACAGACGCAGACGCTGACGGAACAAAGATCCTCCGAAGCACGCCGCTGTGCACATCGGAGCCGCGACCGCAAGGGAGCGGTGCAGTTGCGCCAGGCCGCCCCACGGCACCGCTCCCTTGCGGTCGCGGCTCTGATGCGGAGTGCCGATTACTTCTTGGCGGCCTTCTTGCCGGCCGTCTTGGCCTTGGGCGGGCTGGGGTCCGTCTCTTCGCCCGCCACGAGCGGCGTCTTGCCGGGGATGGCGACTTCGGCCGGCGGGGCCGGGCCGAACTCCAGTTTCTCCGGCACGAGGCTCAGTTTGGACGAGGCGAGGACCCAGTTCCAGGAGATTTCGCGGCCGGTGTAGGCCGACATGCGGCCCATGATGGCCGTCAGGCTGCTCTCGGCGATGCGCTTGCCCTCGTTCAGGGGGTTGCCGGAGCGGATGCTGGCGACCAGGTCGGCGTGCTCCTGGAGCGTGGGGTCCCTGGTCTCGGCCTCGAACTTCCACGGTTTCTTGCCGGTGATTGTGCCGGAGGGGTCGCACGTGCCCTCTGTGCCCACGATGTTGTCGGAGACGCGGTGCGAGGCGTTGCCGCCGAACTGCGAGCAGTAACTGGCCACGCGGGCGCCGCCCGGATACTCGTACTCGACGCCGAAGTGGTCGTAAATGTTGCCCCACTCCGGGCCGGTGCGTGCCTGCCGGCCGCCGACGGCGATGCACTTGGCGGGCGGCGACTGGAACGCCCAGTTCATCCTGTCCAGGTTGTGGACGTGCTGCTCCACGATGTGGTCGCCGGAGAGCCAGGTGAAGTAGTACCAGTTGCGGCACTGGTACTCCATTTCGGACCATTCAGGCTTGCGTCCGCGGTGCCAGAGCGTTCCGGTGATGAAGTAGCACTGGGCGGCGACGAGTTTGCCGATGTCGCCGCCGTGGATGCGTTTCATCGCCTCCAGGTACGGCGGATGGTGGCGCGACTGCGTGCCGGCGACGATGGCCAGTTTCTTCTGGGCCGCCAGTTCGCTCGTGGCGATGACCGAACGGACGCCCACGGGGTCAACGGCCACGGGCTTCTCGACAAACACGTGTTTGCCGGCCTCCACGACCATCTTCATGTGCATGGGGCGGAAGCCCGGCGGCTCGCACAGCAGAACCAGGTCAACGCCGGATTCTATGACCTTCTTGCAGTTGTCCCAGCCGCTGAAGCAGTGCTCGTCGCTTACGGCGCCCTTCTCGCCCAGGTCCTTCAGGCCCTGGCGGAAGGTGTCGATGCGGTCCTTGAACAGGTCGCCCAGGGCCCAGAGCATTACGCCGGGCGAGGCGTTGACGCAGCCCTTGGCGTCGGCCATGCCGCGACCCCCGCAGCCCACGAGGCCGATCTTGATCGTATCGGACCCTGCGGCGTAGGCGACGCGCCCCACCAGGCCGGCGGCGGCAAGGCCGGCCCCGGCGGCGGCCGAGACCTTGAGGAACTGCCGGCGCGACATCTCGCCCGGCGTGCGGATTGCGGAACGCTTCTGCATGGCTTGGCTCCTTCACAAGGTTCTGTTCGCGGCCGTACCGGCCGCGGCTAAACGTTCGCGGCCGTACCGGCCGCGGCTAAACGTTCGCGGCGACGGCGAGGGGGGCGCGCGGCCGCGGCTGAAGATCAAATCAACTCGAACTTGCCCGGAACGGCCACGGGATGCGGCTCGAACGCGGCCGCCAGGTCCATCTTGGGCGGCAGGAGGTCCAGTTTCGACGTCTCGGCGGCCCACTTCCAGGAGATTTCGCGGCCGGTGTAAGCGGCCATGCGCCCCAGGACGGCGGCCATGCTGGAATCGGCCACCTGCTTGCCCTCGTTCAGGTAGGGCGCCTGGCCGCGGATGGCCGCGACGAGGTCCGCGTGTTCCTGGACCTGGCCGCTGGGGTTCTGGCCGTCGAACTTCCAGGGCTTCTCGCCATTGATGCTGCCGTTGCAACTGGAGTCGCCCTTGGCGCCGACGACGCGTTCGCCCACGCGGTGGGCCACGCCGCCGGGGAACTGCGAGCAATAACTGGCCACGCGCACGCCGCCCGGGAACCCGAACTCGACGGCGAAGTGGTCGTAGATGTTGCCCTTGCCCTGGCGTGTCTGGCGTCCGCCGACGGCGATGGCCTTCTCGGGCAGGGCGCCGATGGCCCACAGAATCACGTCGATGTTGTGGACGTGCTGCTCAACGATGTGGTCGCCGCACGTCCACGACCAGTTGTACCAGTTGTGAATCTGGTAATCGACGTCGGGCTGGCCGGGGGCCTGCGTGCCGGGGGGCTTGACGGGCGAGCCTATCCAGTAGCACTGCGCGGCGACGATGTCGCCCATCTGGCCGCCGCGGATGCGCTTGATGCACTCCTGGTAACTGGCGGTGTGGCGGCGCTGGGTCCCCGCGGCGACGCAGAGTTTCTTCTGCGCGGCCAGTTCAGCCGCCGCGACGACCTTGCGGTAGCCGACCGGGTCAACGCAGACGGGCTTCTCCATGAAGACGTGCTTGCCGGCCCTGATGGCGGCCTCGAAGTGGATGGGGCGGAAGCCGGGGGGCGTGGCCAGGATGGCTATGTCGATGCCGCTGGCAATGACCTTCTGGTAAGCGTCCAGGCCGCCGAAGGCCCGGTCGGGCGGGACCTTGAACCTCTGGCCGGCCGCCTGGGCCTTCTCGGTCCAGACGTCGCCGACGGCCCACATTTCGATGCCCGATGCGCCCTGCTGGCACTGGCCTGCGGCGCCGCTGCCGCGACCTCCGCAGCCGATGAGGCCCACCTTGAGCGAGTACGACCCTGCTGCGTGGGCCACGTGCTGGATCGCCGCTGCGGCTGCCAGGCCCGCCGTCGCGGCGGCAGACGCCTTCAGCAAACTGCGGCGCGAAACTCCGGACACCCGACGGTTGCCGATGGCGGGCTGTGGCATGCGGATACTCCTTCCGATACCAGGCTAGAGACAACCGCGCGCAAAACCTCTCCCTTGGCCGCGCACCCGCGCGGCGCTGGCGCGCACATCAGAGCCGCGACCGTAAGGGAGCGGTGCAGTTGCGCACGCCGCCCCACGGCACCGCTCCCTTACGGTCGCGGCTCTGATTCGGCGCCGTTGCGAAAGCATGGCCGTTGCACGCGCGAGAAGCATGCTTTCGCAAGCGAAAGCATGGCACCCACGCGGCGCGCGGCGGGCCTTCGCCCGCCGTAGGGCTACGCCCCGCAGGCGGGCCAGGAGACCCGCCGCGCCCAACGCTTGGCACGGCTGTGAAACAGCCACTGACTTCGTCCCCGTCGTTAAATCAGTTCCGTCTCGCCCGGCTTGGCCACGGGGTCGGGCGTGTACGGGCCGAACGCCAGTTTGTCGGGGCCGAGTTTGAGTTTGGAGGTCCTGGTGGCCCAGTCCCACTTGATTTCGCGGCCGGTGTAGGCGCACATGCGGCCGAGGACTGCGGTCATGCTGGAGTCGGCGACCTGCTTGGCCTCGTTCCAGTGCTTGCCTTTGCCGCGGATGCTGTTCAAGAGGTCGATGTGCTCCTGGACGCCGTGGTGGGGGTCCTCGCCGGCGTACTTCCAGAGGTTCTCGCCATTGACGCCGGTGATGTCGCCGTTACAGTTGGAGGAGCCCTTCTCGCCGACGACTCGCTCGTTGACGCGGCCGGCGCCTTTCGGCCAGTGCGAGCAGTAACTTGCGCACCGGACGCCGCCGGGGAACTGGTACTCGATGGCGAAGTGGTCGAAGATGTTGCCGGTTTCGGGGCGGACCTGGCGGCCGCCGACGCCGACGGCGCTCTCGGGCGGCGAACCCATGGCCCAGAGCATGATGTCCAGGTTGTGGACGTGCTGCTCGACGATGTGGTCGCCGCAGGTCCAGGACCAGGCGTACCAGTTGCTGCACTGCCACTCGATGTCGGACATGGCCGCGCCGCGGGGCCGGTTGTGGGTGACCGGGCCGCCCATCCAGTAGAACTGGCCGCCGGTGAGTTTGCCGAGGGCGCCCTTGTGGATTTGCTCAATGGTGGCCTGGTATCGCTTGGAGTGGCGGCGCTGCGTTCCGGCGACGACGGTGAGTTTCTTCTGCTGGGCCTCTTCGGCGGCGGCGCAGATGACCCTGTAGCCCCACGGGTCAACGCAGACGGGCTTCTCCATGAAGACGTTCTTGCCGGCCCTGATTGCGGCGGCGAAGTGCAGGGGGCGGAAGCCCGGCGGCGCGGCCGTGACGAGCAGGTCGATGCCGCTCGCGCACACCTTGTCGCAGTTGTCGAAGCCGCCGAAGCAGGCGGCGTCGGTGGCCGCAACCTTGGAGCCGTGCGTCTTGTCGCCCTTGAACTGTGCCAGGGCCGACTTGGCCCGCTCGGGCCACAGGTCGCCGAACGCGACCACCTGGATGGCTGCGCTCGACTGCTCTGCGGCCTTCAGGCAATCGCCCAACGCCCCCTTGCCGCGCCCGCCGCAGCCCACCAGGCCGACTTTGATCACGTCCGACCCCGCGGCATAGACGTAGTGCGTGGCTGCGCCCGCCATCGCCGCCGTGGCCGCCGCAGCGGTGGCGCCCTTCAGGAAGTCTCTGCGAGTGACCTGCTTCTTGCCCGTTTCCATTGACGAATCCTTTCTATTGGATGCCAGGGAGCCACGCCTTCGCCCCGCGAAAGCGTGCCCATGCTTTCGTCAGCGAAAGCATGGCACCCCTGCAACGTGACCGGTCGGGCCGCGGCGGGCGACGCGCTCGCCGCCGGCCCGCGGCTAAACTTTCGCTTCCTCCCACTGCGCCTTCAGGAAGGCGAAGGACTTGGGGATCTCGACCATCGGGTCGAGCGGATTCTTCTTGTCGCCCGTCGTGTTGCACTCCAGGCTCTGGTAATCCTGGTAGCCGATTTTCTTGAGGCCCCTGAACCCGGCGACAAAACTGCGTTCGGGCTTGTCGGGTTCCTTCAGGTGGTCCTGGCCGGGCAGCCAGCGTATCCGGCTGGCCAGGTGGACGTGGTGGACGTACGGGCCGGCGGTGACGAAGGCCTGCTCGTCGTCCTTCTCTTCCTTGCACATATGGTAGAAGTCGCCCATGAGGCAGATGCCGGGGCTCTTGGAGGCCCTGCAAATCTCGACGGCCTGCTCCAGGCGGTTCAGGAACCGGGCCTCGCCCTTGTTCAGGGGTTCCAGGAGGACGCGCGTGCCCAACTTGACGGCGTAATCTCCGACGGCGGGCAGAAGGTCGGCCAGGGCCTTCAGGCCGTCGTCCCAGCCGAGTTGGGGGTGGTTGTTGAAGGCCGGCACGAAGATGACGCCGGTGGACCCGGCCTCGCCTGCGCCCTGGATGGCCTGTTTGAGTTTTTCGGCGCCATCCTTGCGCTTGGCCTCGTCGGGGTCGATAAGCGAATAGTAGCCGCAGCAGAGGGCGGCGACGCCGACGCCGGTGCCCTTGAGTTCTTCCTTTATCTGCCTGGCCCGTTCCACGCTCAGGCCGCCGAACTCCAGGCCGCAGCCGCCGAACTTAAGGATGTTCTCGGCCTTCTCCTTCAGGCCCTTGCCGGGGACCTTGCCTTCCTGGCTGCACAGTTTCAGGACGGCCTGGCGCCTGGGCTTGTCGGGGGGTGCGGCGGCGGCCAGAAGCCGCCCGGCGGCGCCCGCGGCAGCAAGGGCGCCTGCGGCGGCCAGGCCGGACCAGAGGAACTCGCGTCGGTCCATGCATTGGCTCCTTGTCGGGCGCGAAACGGGCGTCTATTCCACCCGTTTGCCCCGCACAAGTCAAGGAAATCGGGCGTGCAACCGAAACGGCCGCCACTTGCCACTGACGGCTGCCACTTGCCGCTCGCCGCTTGCGGGTTGTTGTTGCCGTTGCAAGTGGCAAGTGACAAGTGGCAGTCTTACGCGAACATCTCCGGCAGCATCCGCCGGCCGATCTCGCCCAGGTATGCGTCCACCTCGCGGTCCGAGTCGAACTGAAAGGCCTTCTTGCAGATTTCGCGGGCCTGCTCCATGCTGTAACTGCGGATCACCTTCTTGATCTCCAGCAGGGTGGCCGGGGATACGCTGAAAACCTGGACGCCCAGGCCCAGCAGGACGGGCACGTAGATGGGGTCGCCGGCCATTTCGCCGCAGACCGCCAGTTCGACGCCTGCCTCCTTCGCCGCCTCGGCCACAGTCTTGATGAGCCGCAGCACCGCCGGGTGGCCCGGCGTGTACATGCTGGCCACGCTCTCGTTGGAGCGGTCCACGGCCAGCGTGTACTGCACCAGGTCGTTCGTGCCGACGCTGAAGAAGTCGCACTCGCGGGCGAAGTACCGCGCCATGATGGCGGCGCTGGGAACCTCGATCATGATGCCCACCTTCATGTCGGGGTCAAAGGGGACGCCCTCTTCCTCCAGGTCCTCGCGCACGTCGGCCAGGAGCATCTTCGCCTGCCGGAGTTCCTTCAGGTTCGTAATCAGGGGGAACATGGCGCGCGTGGGTCCCAGGGCGCTGGCGCGCAGGATGGCCCTCAGTTGCGTCTTGAAGAGGCCGATGTGCTGGAGGCTGAAGCGGATGCTGCGGCAGCCCAGGAACGGGTTGCGCTCATCGTACTCGCCGGAGAGGTGCGTGAACTTGTCGGCCCCGAGGTCGCACGTGCGGATGGTCAGTGGGCGGCCCTTCAACAGGTCGATCGCCTCGCCGTAGGCCTGGAAGTGGTCTTCCTCGGTCGGGTCCTGGCCGCGGTCGAGGTACAGAAACTCGGTGCGGTACAGGCCGATGCCGCTCGCCCCCCGGGCGAGGCACCCTTCCACGTCGTGAGGGAACTCGATGTTGCCCCAGAGTTTGACGTCGCGGCCGTCGAGGGTGACGGCGGGCAGGTCCCTGAGGTCCCTCAGGTCCTTCTCCATGCGGCGGAATCGCTGGTCGGCCTCGCGGAACCGGGCGATGGCGACCGCGTCGGGGTTGATGATAACCAGGCCGCGGTTGCCGTCGACGATGACCGAGTCGCCGCCGGCCACGTCGGCCGTGATGGTCTTCAGGCCCACCACCGCCGGGATGCCCATGGCGCGGGCGACGATGGCGGTGTGGCTCGTGCGGCCGCCGATGTCGGTGGCAAACGCGAGGATCTTCGTGCGGTCAAGGCTGGCCGTCTGGCTCGGGCTGAGGTCGTGCGCCACGATGATGGCCGGCTCGGTGAGCGTTCCGAGGGTCTCGCGCTTGGCGCCGATGAGGTGCCTGAGGAGCCGCTTCTCGACGTCGTAGACGTCGCCGGAGCGTTCCGACATGTAGCGGTTCGGCAGGCCCAGCAGTTTCCGGGCATAGCCCCGCAGGACGGTGGAGACGGCGTATTCGGGGGCGTAGCGTTCGCGCTCAATCAGTTCGCGGATCTGCTGGGAGACCTCGGGGTCCGTCAGGAGGTTGTCCTGGAGGTCGAAGATTGCGCCGAGTTTCCTGCCGATGTCCGTGGCCACGCGCTCCCTCAGGCCGCGCACCTCGGCCAGGGCGCGTTCGACGGCCGCCTGGAAGCGGGCCAGTTCCGCCGGGATTTCGGGGGGCTCGATGCTGCGGCGGGGGATACGGAACTGCTCGCTGTCCAGCACGATCGCGCCAGAGATCGCGACACCGGGCGAAACCGCTATGCCTTTGCGAATCTCCATGCTTGGGGCCGGCGCCCGTCAGGGGTTTTTACGCGCGTTCTCGTCGAAGTGCTTGACGACCTGCACCAGGGCCTCCAGGCACGGCGCAGCGTCGTCGCCCTCGGCCTCGATGCGAAGGACGGCGCCCTGTTCCGCATCCAGCAGCATCATCTCCATGACGCTCTTGCCGTTGACCTTCTTATTGTCCTTGTGGACCCAGACGCGGCTGGCGAACCGGTTGGCGGCCTCGACGAACTGGCTGGCCGGCCGCGCGTGCAGGCCCTGGCGATTCGTTATCTCGACCTCCAGGAAGGCCACGTGCCGGTCTTTCTATGGTTGGCGGCGACGCCGGCGGCGTCATTCCCGTTCCTCGTCGGCCTCCCGCAGGAGGTCCCGCAACTCTTCCCGAGACGTCGCCTCGCACATGAACCGCCGCAAGTGGTCGTTCTTGATGCTCCGGAAGATGTGCTCCATGGCTTTCAGGTGTTCCTCAGGCTTCTCCGTGTTCGACAGCAGGAGGAACAGCAGGTGGACGGGCTGGCCGTCGAGCGCGGCAAAGTCGATGCCCCTGGCGCTGCGGGCGACGGCGCCGACGATCCCGGCCACGCCGTCGTGCTTTGCGTGCGGAATGGCCACGCCGTTGCCGAAGCCGGTGGTGCCCTTCCTCTCGCGGCGCATGACGGCGTCGACCGCTCCCTTGCGCTCGGAAGCCGGGATGGCCTTGGCCTTCACCAGCGCCGCCACCATTTCATCGACGGCGGCGCGGGCCGTGTCGGCCGCGAGGTCGGGCAGGATCGCTTCCGGGCGGATGAAGTCCAGCAGGCGCATGGGCGGCGGTTCCTCCGGTTGCTGCGTGCTTGCCGTTGCCGAATCCCGATTCCCGCCTTCGTGGCTGGTCAGGTTCGCGTGGGCTGGTGCGGGTTCGGCCCGCGGCCCTTGCGGTGGCGGGTGCGGTCCTTATGCTCGACTACCTGGCGTTCGACGCGGTCGGCGGCGGCGTCGATGGCCGCCCGCAGGTCCGGCCCCGTGCTCTGGGCCACCAGGTCGTGCATGTGCTCCAGGTCGGCGATCATCTCGCAGGTGAACCCCGCCCCGCTCTGGTCCAGGAGCACCCGCACGGCCTGGATCCGATTGTAATACTTCAGCAGCCGCTGGGCCTTTTTCTTCGCATACGCCTTCATCTCGGGTGAAACAGACGTGTGACGGACGGTCACTTCGATCTGCAACGTTCACCTCCGCGTGCGCAAAAAAACCTGGCCGCTCCGACGGCAGCCCGTCAATCCTCGTGGCAGTGTACCAGCCGAAATGAGGCGAAGTCAACGAAAAGGACACTCCTTCGCCGTTGACCGCCGCGCCCGGCTGTGCTATGTTGAATCCCGGAAAACGAACCGTCACCTGTGGAGGGCGCGGCCATGAAAAACGCCATGCAGAAGGCCCAGATCATCATGAAGGATGTGCTGCGTGAGTTCGAGCCGACCAAGGGGCACTTCGTCGCCGGCACGCGCGAGTTCCTCCTTGCGCTCCGCAGCGTCGTGGACGCCGAGATCGCCCTGTTTGACCGGGCGACCGGCAAGAAGAAACCGAAGTCCGACCAGTAAGAAGCTGTTTCACAGCCCTCCGGTCACTTGCCGGAGGCGGTTGAAGCAAATGATGCTGGCGGCCAGATCGTGAAACGCCTGAAAATGTTTGCCCCA
>VGYT01000018.1 GCA_016872895.1 Planctomycetota bacterium | reverse complement strand
TCATCGTGCGCAACTCGCTCGACGGCTTCACATACCGCCTTTACCAGTTGCTGCCGGTCGAGGAAGAGATCCTGGCGACGGCCCCGACGATGGAGACGGCAAGCCCATGAGCAGGCGGCGCAACAGGAACGCACGACCCGGCGGGCAGGCCACGGCGGCCGGCCGCCGCGCACGCAGAGGTTTTACGCTGCTGGAAGTGGTGCTGGCGGTGGGTCTTGCGCTGGCGCTGATGGCGGCGATGCTCACGTTCTACCAGCAGGCGACGCAGGTGCGGGCGAGTCTGAGCCTGGAGGCGGAGAAGATCGGGGCCGAGCGGGCCATCATGAACCTGATAACCGACGAGTTGCGCTCCGCCATGGCGCCGCGCGAAATGGGCATGGGCCTGGAGGGCGGCCTGGGCGGCCTGCGCGTCCCGACGACGTGCCTGCCGGGTGCGGCCGCGTGGATCGTTACGGCGGCCACAGAGACGCCGCCGCCGGCCGAGCGCGACGTGCAGATCGTGGGCTACCGCCCGCGCATCATCGAGGACGAGCAGGGCCAGCCCGTCATCGTCGGCATCGAGCGCACGTGCCAGAAGAACATCACCGCGCGCGTGGCCGAGGAGGGCAGGGAGATACAGACGCTCCTTCTGTCGCCGCACTTCAAGTTCATCCGCTTCCGTTACTGGGACGGCAATGCGTGGATCGAGAGTTGGGGCGGGGGCGACCTGCCCGGAGCGGTCGAGATCGTCCTGGGCGAGCAGCCGCTCCCCGAGAACGTCGAGCCGATGGACTATCCGTACCCGATCTTCCGGCGGGTGGTGTTCGTGCCGGCGGGCGCCAGGACGACCGCCGGAACGGTCGTGCGCGGCCTGGAGGAGGGCGGGCCATGACGCGCACGGGCCGACATGCCGGCAACGGCATCGTGCTGGTGGCGGTTCTGGTGGTGGCGGCGCTTGTGGCGGTGATCGCCGCCGGGCTGATGTTCAGGATGCGCGCCGAGGTTGCGGCGTCTGCGGCGGGCAACCGCGGCGAGCAGGCCTACGAGGCCGCACTCTCGGGCATGGCCCGCGCGGTGGCCGTCCTGCGACTCGCCCCCGACGACCCCACGCTCTGGTACGACAACCCCGACATCTTCCTGAACCAGCCCGTGGCGTACGACGGCGCCAACTTCTGGTACTTTACCATCTATGCGGACCCGGCCGACCCGCAGCAGGGCCTGCCGCGATACGGCCTGACGGACGAGGCCGGCAAGATCAACCTCAACTCCGCCCCGGCCGAGACGCTGCTGGCGCTGCCGAACATGACGTCCGAACTGGTGGACTGCCTGCTGGATTACCGCGATTCCGACAGCGACACGCGCCAGGAGGGCGCCGAGCAGGATTACTATGACAACCTCGACAGCCCGTACGTCATCGCCAACGGGCCCCTGACGAGCCTGGAAGAACTGCTGATGATAAAAGGTTTCAACGCGCGCGCGGTGTACGGCGAGGACGCGAACCGCAGCGGCCTCCTGGACGCCAACGAGGACGACGGCGACGAGCGGTTCCCGCCCGACGACCGCGACGGCCACGTGAACTGCGGCCTGCGCGCCCTGGCGACCGTCGTCTCGAAGGAACCGAACGTTGACAAGGGCGGACGGCCGCGCACCAACATCAACGCCGACTCGCCCCCCAGCAGGGTCTCCGGCATCTCCACCAGGACGGCCGAGTTCATCGTCCTTTACCGGCTTGAGGGGAACACCTTCAAGCACCCCAGCGAACTGCTGGAGATGCGCTATCAACTGAAGCAGGAGCACAAGGAGGTGCAGAACGCCAGGGCGGGCACATGGATAGAGTCCGGCGTCGCGGGCGAGCAACTGGCCGCCGTCCTGGACCGCCTGACCACGCAGCCGGCCGACCGCAACAGGCCCCTGGTGGGCCTGGTGAACGTGAGCACGGCCCCGGCCGAAGTCCTGGCCGCACTGCCCGGGATGGACGCCAACCTTGCCCAGCAGATTGTGGATGCGCGCCGCGACCTTGACGCCGAGACGAAGTCGTCCGTCGCATGGCTGTATACGCAGAACCTTCTTGATGCCGCGGCGTTTAAGCAGGTGGCGCCCTATCTGACCGCGCGGTCGCTGCAATACTCGGTGCGGTGCGTCGGCTTCGGCGTGCCGTGCGGGCGGTACCGGGTGCTGGAGGCCGTGGTTGACCTCGGGGGAGGGGTCCCCCGGGCCGTTTACCTGCGCGACATCAGCCGCCTGGGTCTGCCGTTTGCCTTGAACGTGGAATCTCTGGAACGGACACGATGACCATGGCTGCGATACTGAGAAGACTGGGAGAAGCGGTGCGGCGGCGTCAGGGCCGCTTTATCGCCATCGACTTCGACAGCCGGCAACTGCGAATCGTGCACGGCGAGCAGACGGTGGGCGGCGGCGTCCGCATCCTCCGGCTCGCCACGGCCGACGTGCCGGACGGCCTCGACGTGGCCGACGCCCAGGCCGTCGGGGCACTCGTCGGCCGCACCCTGGAGCAGATGCGCCTCAGGCACACGGCCATCATCATGTCGGTGCCTCGGGGCACGGCGGTCCTGAAGCCCATGGTCCTGCCGCCCGCCGCCACCACGGGCGAACTGGCCGGCATGGTTCAGTACCAGGCCGAGAAGGAATTGTCGTTCCGCCCGAACGAAGCGGTGGTGGACTTCGCGCTGGAGAGTCACTACGGCGTCGAGAACGCCCAGGGCCAGCAGGCCGAGGGCGAGCACGTCCTCGTGGCCGCCGTACGCAAGCCCGTGGTGGACTACTACCAGGCGCTGGCCCAGGCGGCGGGGGCCCGGCTGCTGAGGCTGGGGCTGCGACCGTACGCCAATATGCGGTGCATCCTGGCGTACGCCCCGCAGGAGGCCCAGGGCCGCGTGGCCCTCGTCCACATTACCGCCGACGAGGCCGAGATCGACGTCTGCGAGGCCGGGGCCCTCTCATTCAGCCGCTCGGCCGTCCTGAAGGTGCCCGCGGCGGCGCCCGCCGACCCGGCCGCTCGCGAGGCCGTCGCCACGGTCGTCACGGAAGTTGCGCGGAGCCTGCACAGTTACCTGGGCGTGGAGCGCGACAAGCGCATAGACGTGCTGCTCGTGGCGGGCGGCACGGGCCAGGAAGCGTCGGTGGCGGATGAACTTTCTCGCCGGCTGTCCGTCCGGTGCGAACTGCTGGACCCCGCCAAGGCGCTCGGGCTGGAGGAGCGCGGCCCGGCGGCGTCGGCCTTCGTCTCGGCCCTGGGCCTGGCGCTCGGCCAGGCGCGCGACACCGTTCCGCCGTTCGATTTCCTGAATCCGAAGCGGCCGACCGTCAAGCGGGACCTGAAGAAACTGGCGGCCGTGGCGGTGGCCGGGGCCGTCGTCCTGGCGATGGTCTCCGTCGTCGGGTCCTCATCGCTTTACTACTACGCCGCCGAGTCGCGCGTGGGGGCCCTCTCCGAAGAGTACAACAAGTTGAAGGAAGGGAACCGCAAGACCAGCGCACTTACCAAGCGCATCGAGACGGTCGACGCCTGGGTCCGGGCCGGACGAGACTGGCTCGACCACTGGGCGTTCCTCAGCGCCGTCTTCCCCTCGTGCACCGAGGTCTATGTCACGAGCGTCAAGACGAACCCCGACGGCTCGCTGAACCTCACCGTCAAGGCCAAGAGCAACGACGCCATCAACGACCTCGGCAGGCGCCTGGCCGCCGCAGAGTACGACTTCAAGCCCGGACAGGTTACCACCGGCTCCGACCCGTACGGCTACCCGTACACGACCACGATCAAGGTGATGGTCAAGCCGGGGATGAAGGTGGACCTGGCGTCGGCGTCGCCCGCCCCGCGGCCGGAAGACGACGTGTCGGCCAGGGAGTTCGGCAGGCCGACCGCGACGGCCGGCGGCCAGGGGTCGCGCGGGCCGCCCGGCGGCAGCGCGCCGCCCAGCGGCAACGCCCCGCCCGGCGGCGGAACGCCGCCCGCCATGTCGCCCTACCAGGCGTGGCAGGCCAGGTTGGGGGCTCTCTACAGGGAGCGCCCCTCCAGCCAGGGCGAGGCCCGCCGCATATGGGACCAGAAGTACATGGCCCTGATGAAGGAACGTCCGCAGCCCGACCCGCCTCAACAGCAGCCTCCGCCCTCGTCGAGGGACAAGGACAAGCACCGCCGTGACTAAGCGCGAAAAAAGCCTGGTGGCCGCCATAGGTGCCGTCGTCGTGGCCCTCGTCACGTACATGGCCGTCAGCAAGGTCTTCCTTGAGCCCGCGGCCAACGCCGAACGCCAGGCGCTGGACCTGGAAGAACGCATCGCGCGCGCCAAGGCCGAGAAGGGCAAGGAGAACACTTACAGGGCCCACCTGGCGGCCCTGGCCGCACAGGCCTTCGGCACAGACGACATGCGCGTCAGCGAGCAGGTCCGCGCCGTCGTGACCGATGTTCTTACGCTCAGCGGCGTGAGCAGCCAGAACCTGTCGCTTAAGCCCCTCGTGGGCGCCCGCGTGCCGGGCGTGTACAAGGAGATCGGATGGAGCGTGCGGGTGCGCGGCAAACTGGCGCAGGTAATCAATTTCCTGTACCTGATGTCGCGGGAGCCGCACCTGCACCGCGTGGAGAACGTGGTCGTTACGCCCGTGCCGAACTCGCAGGACGTGGAACTCCAGGCCAAGTACGCCACGCTGCTGCTGGAGTCGCCCCCGACCGACAAGAACGAGAAACTCGTCACCGACGAGATCGGCAACGTGCCCATGGAAGTGGCGATGCTGGAGAGCCCCGAGCGCCAGCAGTATAACGTTATCGCGGTGCGCGACGTGTTCCGGCCGTACATCGCGGCCAAGCCGCAGCCGCGGGAGGAGCCGCGGGAAGAACCGAGGCCGCGGTCCGAGCCGCCGCCGTCCAGGGGCGGCGACGCCAGGTTCCGCATCGTCGGCCTGCCCACCTGGGGCGGCCACAGCGACGTCCTCGTGCGCGACGGCGGCAGCGGCCGCGTCACGAGCCTCAAGACCGGCGACGAACTCGGCGGCGGAAAAATCGTCATGGTCGACTACCGCATGCTCCCGCTGCCGAAGAACCCGGAACTCCTCTCCGGCAGCCGCGTCGTCCTTCAAATCGGCGGCGAATACTACGCCGTCGAACTGGGGCAGAGCCTGGCCGATAAACGCGTCCTGCGCGAGGCCGACCTGCCGCCGGGCCTGCCCAGACCCGTGCGCCCCGGCCCGGGGGGACCGCAGCCCAACGCCGGGGCCGCGAAAGAATAGAAATATGTGAACGGATTCTAGGGGAGACGTGCCATGCGAACCCCAATGCTGATCCTCGCCGCCGCCGCGGCGGCGCTTCTGTGCCTGCCGGCGGGCCTGCGCCCGGCCGCGGCACAAGAGAAGCCGGCCGCGCCGCCCAGCCCGGGCGGCGCTGCGGCCCCCGCTGCGCCGCCGTCTGCCGCGCCGCCCGCCGTGCCGGCCGAGCCGAAGGCGGAGTCCGCGCCGCCCGCCCCGGAGGCGAAGCCCGCCCCCGCCGCGCCGGCCGAGCCGAAGGCGGAGTTCGCGCCGCCCGCCCCGGAGGCGAAGCCTGCCCCGGCCGCGCCGGCCGAGCCGAAGGCGGAGTCCGCGCCGCCCGCCCCCGCCGCGCCGGAGGCCAGCCCCGCCCCCGCCGTCCAGGCCCCCCCGCTGCCGCGCGACCAGTTCCGGTTCCAGTTCGACGGCATCCCGTACGACGACATCATCCGGCGCTTCGCGCAGATGGCCGGCAAGCCCCTCCTGGGCGACGTGCGCGTGGAGGGCACCCTGACCTTCTTCGATTCCGAGCCGTACACGTTCCAGGAGGCGTTCGGCCTGTTCAACACGCTGCTCCAGATGAAGGGCTTCACGATACGCGAGACGCCGCGGTTCCTCCAGGTGCTGTCTCTTCAACCTCCAGGTGTTATTCAGAAGTCTACGAATATCTATTCCGGCCTTGAGGCGGCCAGGGACGTGCGGCCGGACCAGATCATCACGGTCATGATCCCCCTGAGGTTCATCACGGCCGACGACGCCGCCAAGGCCCTTCAGACGCTGGTCTCCCAGTTCGGCAGCCTCACCTCGGCCGGGCGGGGCAGGGGCCTTTTCATCACCGACCGCATGGAGAACATCCGCCGCGTCAAGTCCGTCCTCGACCAACTCGACACCAGCACCCTCGCCCCGGCCGGCGAGCGGCTCCTGCGGACGTTCGTACTGAAAAACGCCTCGGCCAGGGACATCGCCACCATCATCAACAACATCTTCGGCGCATCCGGCCTCGGCGTCGGCATGGGCGGCGAAGGCGGAAGCGGCGGCGTGCCACGCTACATCCGCAACCCGGAAAACGGCGAGTGGATGCGCAACCCCGAGTGGAACCCCGAAAGCGAAAGCCGCCGGCCCTCGACCCCGGCGACCGACACCTCCGTCAAGTCCACCGCCGACGAACGCACCAACACCCTCTTCGTCGCCGGCCCCAGCGACAAACTCGCCATGGCCGAGGAACTCATCCTGAAACTCGACCAGATACGCCCCGAACAGACCGGCGACATGCGCATCTTCGAACTCAAAAACGCCAAGGCCGAGGAGGTCGCCAACACCCTGCGCCAGATGCTCATCGGCACGTCAACAACCTACCGGTCCCCCTATGAAGGCCAGCGGTACGAAGGCTCGCGCTACCAGCCGCCGGGCATGGGCCAGCAGGGCATGCAGACCCGCGTCGTTGCCGACGCCGCCACCAACCGCATCATCGTCACCGCGCCGCTCGACCAGATGACACGCATCGAGGAACTCATCAAGCAACTCGACCAGGCGAACATCAAGTACGTGGGCGGCGTGAAGGTCTTCCCCCTGAAGGTGGCCGACGCGCAGCAACTGGTCAGCATAATGTCGAATTCGCTCCGCCGCGCAGCACCCCAGGAGATGACCAGCCGCGGCATGCAGCCGACCTCCGCCGCAGCACAGGTCAGTGCCGACACCCGCACCAACAGCCTCATCGTGGCCGGAAACGCCGGCGACCTCCAGGCCGCCGAGACGCTCATCCAGGAACTCGATAAGCCCCTGGAGGGCACGGCCGCCGCACGCGAAATTCGCGTCGTACAACTTAAGGCCGGCGACGCTCGCCAGGTGGCCTCGGCCCTCCAGAACCTCCTCCGCCAGCAGCAGGAAGGCGGCGGCGTTTACGGACGCTACGGCTCGTCCTCCGTCTCATCCAACATCCGCGTCGAGGCCGAGACGGCCACAAACAGCCTCCTGATCTCCGCCGCGCCGGGCGACTGGGAGACCATCCAGAAAGTCCTCGAACAACTCGAGGCCTCGGTCATCCCGCAGACGACCGCCTCCACGCGCCTGCTTCCCCTTAAGTTCGCCAAGGCCACCAGCCTGGCCGAGACGCTCAACCAGATTTACGGCGCTGCCGCGCGCTCGCGATACGGGTCGGGCATGGGCTTCTCGCGCTATTCATCCACGCCCGCGCCCGGGGCAATCCAGGTGCCCGTGGTCATCGCCGCCGACGAGCGGGCCAACATGCTCATCGTCTCCGCCGCAGAGGACGACCAGAAGGCCATCGCCGACCTCGTCGCCAAGATGGACGTGCAGGGCGCAGAGGCCGCAGACCAGGTCCGCATCATACGCCTTAAGGCCGGCGACGCCGTCAAGATCGCCGAGACGCTGCGCGGCCTGTACCAGCCCCAGGGCGGCCGATACGGCAGCCAGGCCCAGGCGTCCCAGGTCTTCATCCAGGGCGACCTGGCCAGCAACTCGCTCCTGGTGCGCGCACCGGACGTGGAGTTCAGGATCATCGAAAAAATGGCCTCCGACCTGGACCAGGTCATCACGCAGGTGGGCGGCATAAAGACCTTCCGCCTCAAGGTGGCCGACGCGCAGCAACTGGCCACCGTTCTACAGAGCGCCCTGGCCAAGCGCGAGACCTACTCGCGATACGGCAGCGGCATCCAGCAGACGATCGTCTCCTCCGACGTCCGCACCAACAGCATCATCGTGGCCGGTCCGGCCGCAGACATACAGACTGCGGAGACTCTCATCCAGGAACTCGATAAGCCCCTGGACGAGACAGCCCGCGAAATCCACGTCGTCCAACTCAAGGCCGGCGACGCCAGGCAGATGGCCACCTCCCTCGTGAGCCTCCTCAGGCAGCAGGAGGCCGCCGGCCGTTACGGCGGCACGACCTCTGTTAGCAACATACGCGTCGAGGCCGAACCGGTCACAAACAGCCTCCTCATTTCGTCGGCGCCCGGCGACTGGCCCGTCATCCAGAAAATCCTCGACCAACTCAAGGAGGCCGCCGGGCCGCTCTCCGTCGCCGTCACGCGCCTCATTCCGCTGGCGCACGCCAAGGCGAGCGAACTGGCCGAGACGCTGCGACAGGTCTTCTCGTCGCAGGGCGCTTACGGGGCCTCCGCCTACGCCTCCGGCCGCGGACGCCTCTTCGGCCAGTCGTCGGCGGCCGCCATGCCCGGCCAGTCAACCGTGCCGGTGGTCATTGCCGCATCCGACGCCAACAACAGCCTCCTCGTTTCCGCCTCGGAAGAGGACCACAAGGCGATTGCCGACCTGGTGAAGTTGATGGACGTGCCCGCCGCCGAGGGCGCCGCGGGCGTCCGCATGGTCCGCCTGGAATCGGCCGACGCCGTCAAACTGGCCGAGACGCTCAAGGCCATGATCCCCGCGCCGACGCGGGGCCAGCCGCCGTCCGTCGTCATCCAGGCCGACCCCGGCTCAAACACGCTCCTGCTCCGCGCCGCGGAGGCCGACCGCAAGTTGTTCGAAGACATGATCGCCAGCCTCGACAAGGCCGCCATCCAGCAGGCCCGCGAGACGCGCATGATCCCCCTCAAGCACGTCTCCGCCGCCACGCTGGCCGCAATGCTCACCCAACTGTATCCCCAGTCGTCGGGCATGACCATGACCATGAGCGGCTTCCGCCGTCCCGGCAGCACGAGCGGCACGAGCGAGGACGCCGGCCGCGTCGTAATCGCCGCCGCGCCAGGAGACCGCGCCATCGTGGTCGATGCGCCGCGCGACAAGATTGAAGAGATCGTGCACCTTGTGGCCGGCATCGACGTGCCCGGCGGTCCGGGCGAACTACAGGTCCGCACGTACCGCCTCGCGAGCGCCAAGGCGGCGGAAATCGCCCCGGCCCTGACGCGCCTCTTTGCCCAGCAGCAGTCCCGGACCGGCCGCCAGGTCGGGCCGGAAATGGAACTCCAGCCGCGCTTCGAGGCCGACGTGGCCACCAACCACGTCATCGTCGCCGCTGGGGCCTCGCAGTTCGAGACCATCGAGAAACTCATCAAGGAACTGGAGGCCGGCACAAGCCTGGCCCGCGAGACGCGCACCTGGCGCCTTAAGTTCGCCAAGGCCCCCGAAATCGCCGAGATGCTTCAGACGATGCTCGTGGAGACGCCGGCGGCCGGCCCGATGGGCCCCCGCGGCATGCGCGGCGAGACTTTTTCGGCCGCGGCCGACGTCCGCGTCGCCGCCATGGCCGAGACCAACGACGTCGTCGTCCAGGGGCCGCCCGAAAAAATCGCCCTCGCCGACGAACTCATAAAGACCTTCGACGCGCAGGCCTCCGAGAACCACATCGTCGTCCAGATCGTACAGTTGAAGAATGCGCAGGCCGTCACGCTGGCCGAGGCCGTCAACGCCACCCTCGCCGAGAGGCCCGTGACCGTCAGCATGGGCGGCCCGCGCCGCATGGGCCCGGGCGCCGCGGCCGCGGCCCGCGCCGTCGGCGCGGCCCCGGAGGCCGAGCGCGTCATCGTGACGCCCGAAATCAACTCCAACAGCGCCATCGTGCGCGGCCCGGCCGCCGACGTGCCCCCCGTCGTCGAAATGATAAGGCAACTCGACGCCGGGTCCACCAGCGGCGGCGCTCAGGTCCGCGTCTTCCCGCTCGCCAACAGCGACCCGACGACCCTGGCCGCGTCGCTCGCCAAACTTTTCCAGGAGATGATCCGCCAGGCCGGCGCCGGCGGCCGCGGCCAGCCGGCCATCCCGTTCTCCATCGCGCCCGACGACCGCACCCGCAGCCTCGTGGTGACCACCACGCCCTCGTACTTCGCGCTCGTGGAGCAGATACTGAAGCAGGTCGACCAGTCCGAGGCGGCCCCCGCCCAGGACGTGCAGTACTTCTCGCTCCAGAACGCCGACCCCACCGAAGTCGCATCGCAACTTACCGACATGTATAAGGACCGCAAGGGCCCCGACAAGCCCATCATCACCGCCGACGCCTTCTCCAACGCCGTCACCGTCATCGCCAAGGGCGCCGAACTGAAGGCCGTCGAGCAGATCATCGCAAAACTCGACGACGTCGCCAAGGACACCTCCTTCCGCGTCCGCATCATCCCCCTGACGCAGGTCAAGGCCGAGAAAATGGCCGCCGTACTCCGCACCGTTTACAGCCAGGCCACCGGCGCCGAGGTCAACGTCACCGACGACCCGTCGTCGCTGCTGCCGGACGGCGGGGCCGGCGTCGCGCCCGTCCGCGACCTGGCCAAGCCCCCGGCAACCCCGCCCTCCGCCGCGACCCCCGCCCCAGGCGGGTCGGGGTCGACCAAGCCCGGCCCTGCCGCCGAGCAGAGAGAAAAACCCTCCGGCAAGGAGAAAGGCGGCGGCGGTTCACCCAGGGAGCGCTCCAAGGGCGGCGGCGGCAGAAGAAGGCAGCCACAGGCCGACGAATTCCCTGAGTTCTTCATCTACAAAGCGCCCGCCGCGCAGCCCGCGAGCCCTGCGCAGCCCCCGGCCGCCCCTGCCGCGTCTGCGGCCACCGCCGGGCCCGGCGCCCCCGCGGCGCCGGCGGCGTCCGCGGCCATCGCCGCGCCGGCCGTCGTCGGACAGCCGGGCGCACCCGCCGCGCCGGCCGGGCAGCCCGCGGCCGCTGCTCCGAACGGGCAGGCCCCGCGCGTTACCATCGGGGTGGACAAGACTTCCAACTCCATCATCCTCTCCGGCAAGCGCCAGGACCTGGACTACCTGGAATCGCTCATCAATCAACTTACGCCTTCCAGCGCCACGGCCGAGGCTGAGTTCCGCATCTTCAAGATCGCCAAGGCCGACCCGACGGCAGTCGCACGCACGCTCGACGCACTCTTCAACCCCAGGCCCGTCCTCCAGATGCAGCGCGGACCCCAGGGCCAGCCGATTCCCGTGCCCCCGCCGCCGCCAGTCATCAACGCCGTGCCCGACGTCCGCACCGCCAGCCTCATCGTCCGCGCCAAGCCCCTGGACTTCGAACTCCTCGAACCTATCATCACGCACCTCGACCAGATTCCCACAGTCGCCAGCGATATCCGCATCTTCACCCTGAAGAACACCGACGCCACCGAGGTGGCCACCAACCTGAAGGAACTCTTCGGCCTCACCCAGCAGCGCCAGCAGTCCCAGGCGCCGCAGCCCCAGCCACAGCAGCAGGGCCAGCAGGGCGGACGACCCTCGCCCCAGGACCAGCGCTCCGCAATGATCCGCCAGATGATGGAAGTGGCCAACAAGGGCGGCATCACACAGATCGATGTCACCAGCATGATGTCCATCACGCCCAACCGCCAGACGAACTCCGTTGTCGTGGCCGCGCCCAGCGAGGTCATGGTCATCGTGGAGCGCGTCATCCAGGAACTCGACCAGTCGGGCGTCACGGGCGTGGCCTCGGTCCGCCTGTACCCCGTCAAGAACGCCGACGTGAAGACCCTTGTGACGGCCCTCCAGGAAATATTCGTGAGCGGCGGGGGCGCCGGCGGCGCCATAGCCCGCCTGGCGGGACGCATGGGCGGCGGACCGGCCCTGGCCGCGAGGCCGTCCGTGCTGGAGGCCCCGGTCGTCATCACGGGCGACGAGGCCGGACGGCTCATCATCGTCTCCGCGCCTCCGGAGAAGCACGAGGTCATCTCCAAGGTAATCGACGAAATGGACCAGGCCCAGGCCGCCGGCGACGTTACCGTGCGCGTCTATCACCTTCTGAACGCCGACGCCACCACGGTGGCCCCGGCCCTGGCCTCCACCATCGAGCGGGCAGGTGCGGCGGGCGGCGCCGGCGGCGGCCGCGGCGGCCCGGGCGCCGCCCAGGCCGCCGGGCAGGTACGCATCAGCGCCGACCGATCCTCCAACTGCCTCGTCGTGCGCGCAAGCGCCCTGGACCACGAGAAAATCGCCAAGTTGATCGCCGAGATGGACGCAGGCTCCGAGCCCCTCGTCCAGATGTATCCCCTGAGGAACGCCGACGTGCGCTCTACGGTGACCGCCCTCCAGGACATCTTCGGCTCGCGCGCGGGCGGCGGGGCCGTGGCCGTCGGCGGACGCCGCGGCGGCCCGGCCGGCGCCGGCGGCGACCGCAGCCAGATACTCATCGCCGGCGACGAGGCCGCTCGCCTCGTCATCGTCTCCGCCCCCGCCGACAAGCAGACCCTCGTGGCTCAGGTCATAAAGGAAATTGACGAGGCCCAGGGCGCGGGCGACGTTACCGTCAAGGTGTACCGCCTCGAAAACGCCGACGCCACCACGATGGCCACGGCCCTCATGGGCGCCCTGGAGCGGGCCGGCGGGCCGGCGGGGGGCGGCGGCGGCGGACGCGGGGCCGCCGCGGCGGCGGCCGGCGGGGGGGCAGTCCGCATCAGCCCCGACCGCGGCTCGAATTCGCTCGTCGTCCGCGCCAGCGCCGCCGACCACGAAAAAATCGCCAAGTTAATTGGCGAAATGGATATCTCTATTTCCGAGCAGTTCGCCGTCCGCCTCATCCCCCTCAATAACGCCGACCCGGCGGGCATGGCCGCCGTCCTCGGCCGCGTGTTTGCCGCCCCGGCGGCCGCAGCGGCCGCGGGGCCGCGCGGGGCTCGCGGCCAGGCCGGCCCGACGGCGCCTCCGGCCTCCCGGTCGCCCGTCGTCATCGAGGCCGACCGCGAAGCCAGGATGCTCATGGTCCGGGCAGATGATGAGATGTTCGAGAAAATCAAGGCCCTCGCGCAGCAGTTGGACGTGGCCAGCCAGGGCGGAGAGGTCACCACCACGGTGCTGGCACTCAAGTTCGCCCAGGCCGTGGCCGTGGCGCCCGTCCTGAACCAGGCGTTTGCCGTGCCCGGAACGGCGGCCGGCGGGCGTGCCGCGGGCGGCCGCGCGCCGGGCGGAGCAGGGGTCGCCGCCGCCGCCAATCCCGACGACTTCGTGTCCGTCCTGGCCGAAGCAACCACCAACAGCCTCATCGTTACGGCCAGCGCAAAGAACCTCGGCAAGGTCAAGTCCCTCCTGGAGAAGTTGGACACCGAGTTGGCCGGGGTCATCCGCACCGAACTTCTGATTCTTAAGAACGCCCGCGCGGCCGATGTCGCGCCTGTGCTCCAGCGCATGGTGCAGGCGGGGCAGGCGGCGGCGGGAGGCGGACGCGGAGCGGCCGGCCGCGCGGCAGGCGGCGCGGCGGCCGGCGCGGGAGAAGTCGTCGTCTCCGCCGATTCAGGCTCAAACGGCCTCGTCATAAGCGGCCCGTCGGCCGATGTCGATAAGGTCCTCAAGATGGCCCGCGACCTGGACCAGGCAACCGGCGAACCGCTCGTCAAGATGTATCCCCTGAAGAACGCCGACGCGCGGGCCACCGTCCAGGCGCTTCAGGAAGTGTTCGGGGCGCGCGGCCCGACGGGCGCCGCCGGCCCGCGGCGCGGGGCGGGGGCGGGCGGCGCGGCCGCAGCCGTCGCCGGCGGACCGGCGGAGGTCGTCATCACCGCCGACGAGGCCGGCCGCCAGGTCATCGTCTCGGCGCCCGAGCCGAAGCACGCCCTTATCGCCAAGGTCATACAGGAAATCGACGATGCCCAGGGCGCAGGCGACGTTACCGTCAAGGTGTACCGCCTGGAGAACGCCGACGCCACGACGATGGCCACAGCGCTTCAGGGAACCGTGGAGCGGGCCGGCGGGCCGGCCAGCGGGGGCGGCGGCGGGCGCGGCGGCGCCCAGGCGGCCGCAGGCGGCGCCGGCGGGGGCGCCATACGCATCAGCCCCGACCGCGGCTCAAACTCGCTCATCGTTCGCGCCAGCGCCGCCGACCACGAGAGAATCGCCAGGTTAATCAGCGAGATGGACGTTGCCCCCGGCGAGCAGTACGCCGTCCGACTGGTTCCCCTGAACAACGCCGATGCCACGAGCGTGGCCGCCGTCCTCCAGCGGGTGTTCTCCGGCATAGGCGGTTCCGGGGCCGCCGGGGGACGCGGGGCGCGGGGACAGGCGGGGCCGGCGGCTTCCGCACGCCAGGCCGTCGTCATCGAGGCCGACCGCGACTCGCGCATGATCATGGTCCGCGCCGACGACGAAACCTTCGAGAAAATCAAGGCCCTCGCCCAGCAGTTGGACACCGCCAGCACCGGCAGGGCCGCCCCCACGGTCATCGCCCTGAAGTTCGCACAGGCGTCGTCGGTGGCGCCGGCCCTGAGCCAGGCGTTCGGCACGGCCGGGCGCGGCGGCGGCGCGGCCGGGCGCGCGGTCGCCGGCCCGGACGACCTCGTGACGATCGTGGCCGAGCCGACATCAAACAGCCTCATCGTCACGGCCAACTCGCAGAACCTCGACAAGGTCAAGGGACTCCTGGAGAAACTGGACAACGAGGACAGCGGCCGCGTCCGGACGGAACTCCTCATACTGAAGAACGCCCGGGCCGCCGAACTCGCCCCGATTCTCCAGAGGATTTCCCAGGAAGGGCCGCGAGGCGCGGCCGGCGTTCGCGGTTCGCGGACGCAGCCGGCCCCTGCGGGCGCGGCCGCCGCGAGGCCGGCAGGCGCATCGCCCGCAAGGCCGACTGGCGCAGCGCCCGCGAGGCCGGCAACATCCGCGACCGCCACCGGCGCCGCAGTCGTCTCTGCCGACGCCGGCTCCAACGCGATCGTCATAACCGGCACGTCGCAGGAAGTTGACAGGATTCTCAAGATGGCCCGCGACCTGGACCAGGCCACCGGCGAGGCGGTCATCAGGCTGTACCAACTGAAGAACGCCGATGTCCGGGCTGCCGTGGCCGTGCTCCAGGACCTCTTCGGCGGCCGTGGCGGCGCATCGTCCGCCACGGTCCGCCGGACCGCAGGTGCAGCGGCGATGGCCGTCGCCACCCTTCCGGGCGAGGTCATCATCACCAGCGACGAGACGTCGCGCGTCATCGTCGTCGCCGCGTCCGAGGCCAAGCACGAACTTATCGGCAAGATCGTCGAGCAGTTGGACGAGTTGCAGGCCGCAGGCGAGGTCGCCGTCCGCGTGTACCACCTCCTTAACGCCGACGCCACGACCGTGGCGGCGGCGCTTCAGTCCACGGTGGATCGGGCCGCGCCGCCGGGGGGCGGCCCGGCCAGGGGAGCCGGCGCCGGCCCGGCGGGCAGTGCCGCCCAGGTCAGAATCAGCGCCGACCGCTCCTCCAACTGCATCGTGGTGCGCGCAAGTGCCGAGGACCATGCCAAGATAAGCCAACTCATCGCCGAGATGGACGCCGGCTCCGAGGCCGTCGTTCAGATGTACCCCCTGAAGAACGCCGACGTGCGGACCACGCTGGTCGCCCTCCAGGAAATCTTCGGGCAGCGGGGGGGCGCCGCTGCATCCGGCGCCGGAGCGGCCCGGCGCGGCGGGGCCGCCGCCGCGGCCGCCGAACGCGCGCCGGTGGTCATCACGGGCGACGAGGCCGCAAGGCTCATTATCGTCTCCGCCCCGGCCGAGAAGCAGCAACTCGTCGCCAAGGTCATCAAGGAAATGGACGACGCCCAGGGCGCGGGCGACGTCACGGTCAAAGTGTACCGCCTTGAGAACGCCGATGCCACGAGCATGGCGACGGCCCTGACCGCCACGCTGGAACGCGCGGGCGGCCCGGCGGCGGGGGGCGGCGGGCGCGGCGGCGCGGGGGCCGCCGCAGCGGCCGGCGGCGGGGGGGCGGTCCGTATCAGCCCTGACCGCGGCTCCAACTCGCTCGTTGTCCGCGCCAGCGCCGCCGACCACGAAAAAATCGCCAGGTTGATCGCCGACATGGACATCTCGCTCACCGAGCAGTACGCGGTGCGCCTCATTCCGCTCGCCAACGCCGACGCGGCCAACGTGGCGGCGGTCCTCCAGCGCGTGTTCGCCGGCGTGCCCGCCGCCGCAGGGGCCCCCGGGGCGCGAGGCGCTCGCGGCCAGGCGGGACCGACGGCGGCGCCGGCGTCGCGTCAGGCGGTCGTCATCGAGGGCGACCGCGACTCCCGCGTGCTCATGGTCCGTGCCGAAGATGAAACGTTCGAGAAGATAAAGGCCCTCGCGCAGCAACTCGACACCGCCGCCGTGGGCAAGGCCGTGCCCACGGTCATCGCCCTGAAGTTCGCGCAGGCTGCGGCGGTCGCGCCCGTGCTCACGCAGGCGTTCGGCCTGCCGGCGCGGGGCGGCGCGGGCGGCCGCACGCAGGCCGGGTCCGCGGCCGTCAACCCCGACGATCTTGTCCTGGTCGTGGCCGAGCCGATGTCCAACAGCCTCATCGTTACCGCCAACGCCGCGAACCTGGAGAAGGTCGAGGCCCTGGTCGCAAAGTTGGACACCGACGTTGCGGGCGGCATGCGGACGGAACTGCTGATACTGAAGAACGCCCGCGCGGCCGACGTGGCCCCGGTGCTCCAGCGGATGGTGCAGACGACGCTTGCGGCGGGCGCAGGCGGCCGGTTCGGGGCCGGCGGCGCGACGGCGGGCGGCGCGGCGGCGGTCGTCGTCTCCGCCGACGTCGGCTCAAACGGCCTCGTTGTCAGCGGCCCGGCGGCGGAGATCGAGAAGGTCCTGAAGATGGCCCGCGACCTGGACCAGGCCACGGGCGAGCCGCTCGTCAAGATGTACCAACTCAAGAACGCCGATGTGCGAGCCACGGTGACCGCGCTCCAGGAATTGTTCGGCTCCCGCGGCGCGACCGGAACGATGGGCCCGCGCCGCGCTCCGGGCGCGGCCGCAGCCCCGGCCGCGTCGGCCGGCGGCGTCGGCGACGTCGTCATCACCGCCGACGAGGTCGGACGCCAGGTGATCGTGTCTGCCCCCGCCCAGAAGCACGAACTTGTATCGCAGGTCATCAAGGAGATGGACGACGCGGCGGCCAGCGACAAACTCATCGTCAAAATCTACCGCCTGTCAAACGCCGACGCAACGTCGGTAGCGCCCGCCCTCTCGTCGGCGCTGGAGAAGACCGCGCCGTCGGCCATGGGCGGTGCGGGCGGGGCGCGGGGAACTACCGCCTCCGGCACGCAGATCCGCATCAGCGCCGACCGGTCCTCGAACACGCTCGTCGTGCGCGCCAGCCCCGAGGACCACGAGCGCGTGGCGCAGTTGATTACCGAAATGGACGTCGCCCCGACCGAGCAATACGCCGTGCAACTCATCCCGCTGAACACGGCGGATGCCACGAACGTGGCCCAGGTGCTGACACGCATCTTCACGGGCGCGGCATCCGGCGCGGGGGCGCTCGGCCGCGCGGCCGGGGGCGGGGCCGGACCGCGCCCGCCCGTCATCATCGAGGCCGACCGCGACGCACGCATGCTCATGGTACGGGCCGACGACCCGACCTTCGAAAAAATCCAGGCCCTCGCCCAGAAGATGGACGTGGCCAGCAAGGGCCAGGCGGCCCCCACGGTCATCCCGTTGAAGTACGCGCAGGCCGCAGGGGTCGCCCCCACGCTTGCGGCGGCCTTCGCCCCGCGGCCGGGGGCGGGCGGACGCACAGGCGCACCGGCCAACCCGGACGACATCGTCACGGTGGTGGCCGAGCCGATGTCCAACAGCCTCGTCGTCACGGCCAACAGCATGAACCTGGAGAAGGTGAACTCCCTGCTGACTCAACTCGACACGCAGACGGCGGGCGGCATGCGGACGGAACTCAAGATTCTCAAGAACGCCAAGGCCAACGACATAGCGCCGGTGCTTCAGCGAATGGTCCAGGCCGGCGGCGCAACGGGCAAGGCCGCCCCGGGGTCCGTCACCGTCTCCGCCGACGTCGGCTCGAACGGCCTCGTCATAAGCGGCCCGTCCACGGAGGTCGACAAGGTCCTGAAGATGGTCGTCGAGATCGACGACGCCACGACCTCCACGGTCTCGAACGTTTACGTCGTCGCCCTCCGCAACGGCGACGCCACGACCGTGTCGCAGATGGTCCGCGACCTGTACGCCCAGCAGGCCACGGCCGCCGTGCGCGACAAGAAGAGCATCGACCCCCTGGCCGTGTCGGCCGATACGCGGTCCAACGCCGTCGTCCTTGCGACCACGAAGCAGATGTACGAGCAGGTCACGCAGTGGGTGAACCAGATTGAGACGATGACGGCCCCGCGCGGCGCCGTGCGCATCATTACCCTACAGAATGCCGACCCGGCGGAACTCGACAAGGCCATCAAGCAAATCTTCGGCCCCGCGACCGGCGCCGGGACGACGACGATCCCCGTGCGCGGCCCTCGCGGCGAGGCGGGGCCGACCGGCGCGGCGGCGCCTTCCGGGGCGACCACCGCCGGCGGCAAGGTGGAAACCACGGTCCTGTCGGGCCAGAAGTCCGTCCTCATCAGCGCCAGCGAGGAGGACTACGAGACCATCCGCAAACTGGCCGAGGCCCTCGACGCCGCCGCCGCGGAGGCGAAACGCCAGGTCCAGGTCTTCCCCCTCAAGAACGCCAACAACACCCGCGTGGCCCTTGCGCTGACGAACCTGTACCGCGCGGCCGCGGCCGCACGGCCCGGCGTCGCCGCCCCCACGGTGGAGGACACCGTTACGGTCGTCGCGCTGCCCGACACGAACGCCGTCGTGGTCACCGCCTCGAAGATCAAAATGGAAGAGGTGGCGCACCTGATTTCCGAACTCGACAAACTGGAGATCGCGCCGCAACTGGAGTACCGCGTCTTCCCGCTCGCGAACGCCACCCCCACGAAGGTCATGCCGCAGGTCAACCAGATGCTGACCCAACTGAAACTGACGCGGCCGGACGAGCCCGTGAACATCCAGGCCGACGAGCGGACGCGGTCGCTCATCGTGACGGCCCGCGGCCCGATGTTCGACCAGGTCGGCAAGATCATCGAGACGCTCGACAAGGCCCCCACGTTCGCCCAGGTCGACGTGCTGATTGTGCCGCTGAAGAAGGCCGACGCCGCACGCCTGGCCGCCGTCCTTAACGAGATGCTCCGCCCCAGCGCCACGGGCGCCGTCACGCCCGAGGCCCTGGCCCTCCAGGAGCAGATACGCCTCCTGCGCGTCCTCAAGCCCGACGGCGCCCAGATTCCGGACCTCGACCTGACGAAGCCCATCAAGGTCAGTTCCGACCCGGCGGCCGTCGGGGCCGGGGCCGCCGCCGGCGCGCAAGGCTCGAACTCCCTCATCATCACCTCCACGCCCGACAACCTGAGGGCCATGAAAGCCGTCGTCGAAATCCTCGACACGGTCCCCGTCATCGAGGGCGTCAAGGTCCGCATCATCCACCTCAAGAACGCCGACGCCGCTTCCGTGGCGAACGTCCTGCGCGAGGTATTCACCCAGGGCCTGGCCCTGGCCGGCAAGCCCGGCACAAGCGTCGCCGGCCGGGCCGAGCCGGAGAGCGTCGTCGGCAAGGCCCTGGTCAATCCGTTCAACGTGTCGGCCGACCTGAGGACCAACTCGGTTGTCATGAGCGGCCTGGAAGAATCGCTCGCCCTGGCCGAACTCATCGTCAGGGACCTCGACCGCGATGCCGGCGAAATCGTCACGGAAGTGCGCCTCTTCCGCCTCAAGAACGCCGACGTTACGCGCCTCGTGCCCATCCTCCAGCAGGTCTTCGCCGAGGGAGCGGTGACCGGCGCGGCCGCTCCGGGCGCCGCGGCCGCGGGCGCCATCGAGGGCCTCCGCACACAGGTCACGCGACTCAAGACCATCCTGGAGAAGCAACTCGGCCACGTCTCCGACATCCCCAAGACGCGCGCCGCCCTGACAATCCAGGGCGACCCGGCCACGAGCATCATCGTCGTGGCCGCCCGAAGCGACGTCATGCCCCTCATTGCCGACGTCATACAGACGATGGACGTGGCCGGCGCCGGGTCGCTTAACACGGTGCGCATCTTCCCGCTCGTGAACGCCGACGCCACGCGCATGAAGACCGTCATCGACGGTCTTTACACGGGCCCGAACGCGCAACTGGTGCGCATCGAGGACCGGCCCACCACCCAGGTCGACGTGCGCACCAACGCCCTGGTCGTCAATGCCAGCGACAAGACGTTCGCCATGCTCGAAACGCTCCTTAAGACCCTCGACGCCAAACTGCCGATCGAGATGCGCGACATACGCCTGGTGCCCCTGACGAACGCCGACGCGGCCACGCTCGCGCCCGTCCTTCAGCAGATGATGGACGCCCGCGTCCAGCGCGTGCAGACGCTCGGCGCGGCCGACGCCGAGGCCCTCCGCGTCATCGTCATAGCCGACTCGCGCTCCAACTGCCTCATCGTGGGCGGGTCCGCCGAAGGCTTCGAACTCGTCAAGTCCCTCGCGGAGCAACTCGACGCCGCCGGCGCCGCCATCGCCGGCCAGATCCAACTCATGCCCCTCAAGAACGCCAACGCCGGCGCAATCTCCACCACGCTCTCCGCGTTCTTCACGCAGCGGTACGCCCTGGCCCGCACGCCCGACATCGCCCGCCAGCGCCCCGTCATCATGGCCGACGTCCGCACCAACGCCATCCTCGTGGCCGCAAACGCCGACGACACCAGGATCATCGTGGGCCTCCTGGAGAAACTGGACGTTGAACTGGCCGACCCGGCCGTGCAGTTGGTCCTCGTGCCCCTGAAGTTCAACGACGCGGGCGTCGTGGGGCCGGAACTCCAGCGCCTCTTTGCTGCACGCCTGGTCAGCATGACCCTGCCCGGACAGACGCCCGTGCCGCAGGACCGCGTGGACATCGGCACCGATGCGCTTTCCAACTCGCTCATCATCTCGGCCAGCAAGGAGAACCTGGCGCTCATCAAGGGACTGCTCGAGAAACTGGACGTCGAGCCGCCCCCCGAGACGGGCATCGTACGCATGTACGCACTACAGAACTCCGACGCCTCGCGCATCGTCACGCTGCTCCAGGGCCTCATCTCGCAGGGCCTCTACAAGCCGGGCGCGGCAGTGGCGGCGCAGAACCCGCTCCTTGCGGCCCGCGAGAGGGTTGCCATTACGGCCGACGTCCGCACGAACGTCATCATCGTGTCGGCCTCCAGGGAGAACTTCGCCGTCATCGAGGAAATCATCAGGAAGATTGATTCCAGCGAGGACTACTCCCTCCTGGGCGACATCCGCATCTTCATCCTGAAGAACGCCACGTCCACGCGGCTGGCCCCCACGCTCCAGCAACTCTTTGCGGCCAAGCGCGCCGCCGAGCAGGCCGCCGGAGGAACGGGGCGCATGCTCCCCGTCAGCGTCTTCGCCGACGCTCGCACAAACGCACTGCTCGTCACGGGCAGCAAGGAGAGTTTCAACGCCATCGAGGCCATGATCCGCGAACTCGACACCGACCAGGTCCTCGCCGCAAACGAGTTCCAGGTCTTCTACCTCAAGCAGGCCACGGCCCAGGTGCTGGCCCCCACCCTCCAGCAACTCTTCGCCCAGCGCGTGTCGCGCGGCGTGCCGCTGGATCCCGTGACGGTCGTGATCGAGCAGCGCACCAACGCCCTCATCGTGTCCGCAAGCCCCGAAGACATGAAACTGGCCGAGTCGCTCATCGCACGGCTCGACGCCGAGGCCGACCGCCCCGGCACAGCCGTGCAGGTCTTCCCGCTCGTCAAGGCCGACGCCACACAGGTGTCCACCACCATAAACAACCTGTACCGTGCGCAGGCGGCCGGCGTGGGCGCGGCCGCGGCCGGGCCGCCCGTCGTCGTCAGCGTCGATGAGCGAATCAACGCCCTCATCGTCTCGGCCGGGCCGGCCGACCAGAAACGCATCGGCGAACTCGTCCGGCAACTCGACTCCGACACCGTGCCGCGCGTAACCGAAATCCGCGTCTTCACGCTCGAAAACGCCGACGCCACGGAACTGGCCGCCATCCTGACGGCGGCCCTGAACAATAAGCCCGTCCCGCTGACCGCCCAGAGCCCCAACCGCCAGACGCTGCTCCAGTTCATCACCAAGACCCGCGAGGGCGGCGAACTGGTGGCCAGCGCTCTCCAGGAAGGCGTCCTTATCAACCCCGACAGGCGCACGAACTCCCTGGTCGTCTCAGCCCCGCTGGAGAACATGCCCCTCCTGGAAAGCCTCATCAAGGCCATGGACTCCACCACGCCGCGCATGGCCGAAATCAAGGTCTTCCAGTTGCAGAACGCCGACGCGCGACAGATGGCCACGGTGCTCCTGCAACTGTTCCGCTTGCAGACGGCAACGGGGGCCGCCGCCCCGGTCACCGGCAAGCAGGCCATCGAGTACACCCTGAAGACGCAGCCCGAGCCGGAGAAAGGCCCCGCGGCCGTCATGGGCAACGCCGAGGAGATCGCCCTCTCTGTGACCGTGGACATCCGTACGAACAGCCTCCTTGTGGGCGGCACGAAACGCTACGTGGACCTGGCCAGCAAGGTCATCGAGGAACTCGACGCCAGCGCCGCCGATGAGCGCCTCACCGAGGTCTACCGGCTGCGCAACGCCCAGGCCGCCGACATCCAGACCGCCGTGTCCAACTTCCTGAACCAGGAGCGGACGCTGCTTACCCAGGCGCTCGGCACAGGGATGGGGGCCACCCAGTTCATACTCGACCGCGAGGTGGCCATCGTGGCCGAGCCGACGACCAACACGCTCCTTCTGTCGGCCAGCCCGCGGTACTTCGACGTCATCGCCCAGTTGATTGCCGAACTGGACCAGCCCCCGCCGCAGGTCCTCGTCCAGGTTCTCCTGGCCGAGGTCACGATCGGCGATTCCACCGACTTCGGCATGGACTGGTCGTTCACCGAACGGACGGGCGCAAACACCACCAGCCGCTTCCGCACCGACTTCGGCGTCTCGGCCAACCTGACGCCGGGCTTCAGCGTGTCGGTTACCGGCGGCGACATCAGTTACTACCTGCGGGCGCTCCAGGCCCAGAACCGCATGGAAGTCCTGAGCCGCCCGCAGATCCTCGCCTCCGACAACCAGATGGCCACCATCAACATCGGCCAGCGCGTTCCCTTCATCACCAACAGCCGCGTCACGGAGACCGGGACCACCATCAACACCGTCCAGTATGAGCAGATAGGTATAATACTGAACGTGATCCCGCGCATCAACCCCGACGGGTTCGTCAAACTCACCGTCGCGCCCGAGATATCCAGCCTCTCCGACGCCGACGTCCAGATAAGCCCCGGCGTCAGGGCCGTCATCATCAACAGCCGCTCGGCCGAAACCACCGTGACCGTACAGGACGGCCACACCATCATCATCGGCGGCCTGATTACCACCAACGACCAGAACGTCGAAGACAAGGTGCCCATCCTCGGCGACATCCCCATCCTGGGGTGGCTCTTCAAGTCCACCCATGTCTCCAAGGAGCGGACGGAACTGCTCATAATCCTGACGCCCACCGTCATCCGCAACATCCAGGACGCCGATAACTCGACGCACGCGCAGGTCAAACGCCTGAACCTCCTGCGCGAGGGCAAGCGAGACATGCTCCAGCGGTCGATCTTCAAGCCCCTGGAGGACACGATGGGCGAGCCCATCAACGGCCCGGCGGAATCGTCGGGCAGGCCGTCGGGCGGGGCGCCGCCGGCTTCGCCCCCCCGGACGCCCGCCGATGCGCCGGCCACGAAACCGCCCGCTCCCGCGCCCGCCGCCGCGGCTGCCGGCGCGCCCGGACCGAAGGAAACGGTGAAATGACCCCTCCTCTTGGCCGGAGCCTTCTGCTCGCGGCGGCGCTGTGCCTGGCGGCCGGGTGCGGCGGTCCCCAGCGCAGCGTCTCGCGCATGCCCCCGAAGCCGGTGGACCGCGTGGACGCCATCGACTTGTGGGCCGTTCCGCCCGCCGCCATCAACTGGGACGACGTGCCCGGCCCGGACGGCGTCCAGGTGAGCGTGTACCTGTACCAGGCGTCCCGGGCGGAGCCGGTGCTCGTCCGCGGGAACCTGGAGTTCACCATGTACGAGGGCCGCCGCCCGCGCGAGGGCCTTCAGGCGGCCACGCCCCTGCGCACCTGGCAGTACGGCGAGCAGGAACTGGCGACACGCGAGACGCGCGGGCCCGCCGGCTGGGGCTACGCCGCACAACTCGGCTGGGGCAGGGACGTGCCTCCCTCCAGCGTCATTACTCTGACGGCCCGTTACGTCCCGCCGGTCGGCCCGCCCGTGACGTCGGCCCCCGTGGTGATTGCCGTGCCGAAGTAGCACTCCTCACGCGTGCCGTCGAGATTCAGGCCGACGACTTCAAATACGCACCCACGCTTGCCGCCCGAGCGTGACAAGGTGACTCATGGACCCGGGTATGAACCGCCGGAAGTTCCTCGCATCCGCTGCGGCGGGGGCGGGCGCTGCCCTGGCTGCCGTCTCCCGCGGTTCCGGCGAGGCATCGCCGCGGCGCAAGCCCAACCTCGTCTTCGTCCTGGCCGACCAGTGGCGAGCCCAGGCCGCCGGCTACGCGGGCGACCCCGGCGCCCGCACGCCCAACCTCGACCGCCTTGCCCGCCAGTGCGCCGACTTCACCGGCGCCGTGTCGTGCTGCCCCGTCTGTTCGCCGTACCGGGCGTGCCTCATGACCGGGCGCTACCCGCTGACGCACGGGGTGTTCCTCAACGATGTGTGCCTGAGCACCGAGGCGGTGTCGCTGGCCCAGGCGCTTGGCCGGGCGGGCTACGACACAGGCTACATCGGCAAGTGGCACCTGGACGGCCACGGCCGCAGCGCCTTCATCCCGCGCGAGCGCCGGCAGGGGTTCCAGTTCTGGAAGGCGCTGGAATGTACTCATAACTATAACCGTTCGTTCTACTACGGCGACGCGGACGCCCGCCTCCAGTGGGAAGGCTACGACGCGCAGGCCCAGACGCAGGAGGCCTGCCGCTACGTGCGCGAGCACGCGGGCGGCGCAAAGCCCTTCGCCCTGGTCCTCTCCTGGGGGCCCCCGCACGAACCGTACGAAACCGCCCCGGAGGACTACCGCAAGCGGTTCCCGGCGGAGGGCGTTGCGCTGCGGCCGAACGTGCCGGCGGACCGCGCTGCGGCGGCCCGCAGGGACCTTGCAGGCTACTACGCCCACATCGCGGCCCTGGACGACTGCGCGGGGACGCTCATGGCCGCGCTGCGCGACGCCGGCATCGAGGACGACACCGTCTTTGTCTTCACCTCGGACCACGGCGACATGCTGCACTCCCACGGCTTCGCCAAGAAGCAGCAGCCGTGGGACGAGTCCGTGCGCGTGCCGCTCCTTGTGCGCTACCCGGCGGTGCTGGGGCGCGACGGGCGGCAGGTTGACGTGCCCGTCAATTCTCCCGACATCATGCCCACGCTTCTGGGCCTCGCCGGCGCGGAGATTCCCGCGACGGTCGAGGGGATCGATTTCTCCGCGCTCCTTCGCGGGACCGGGAAGCCCGACGCCGACGGCGCCCTCATCATGTGCCCCGCGCCGTTCGGCCAGTGGCCGCGAAGCCGCGGCGGCAAGGAGTGGCGCGGGGTGCGGACCCGGCGGCACACTTACGTCCGCGACCTCGCCGGGCCGTGGCTTCTCTACGACTACCGGGAGGACCCGTACCAGGAGCGGAACCTCGCGGCCGACGCCGGGCGCGAGGCCCTGCGCAAGGAACTCGACGAACTCCTTGCGGCCCTGCTGAGGCGCACGCGCGACGAGTTCCTCCCGGCCCGGTCTTATATCGACAGGTGGGGATATAAGGTGGACGACACGGGCACGGTCCCCTACGCGCCGTAAGGCTCCGCCGCCCGCGAGCGGTGACTGCGCCGCGTATGGCGGGGCGGCCGCAAAGAGGGGCTCTTGAAGTGGCGCCAAGCCGTTCGGAACTGCTGTATCGCGAGGTCCCTCCGGACCTCGCGGCGCTCGTGAGGTTGGAGGGCGTTGACCCCGACGGGGCGTGGCTCCGCACCGACACGGACCTGAGTCTTGCCGGCGCGTACGAGCAGGTCTTCCTGCTTGTGTTCGAGGACCGCCTGATGACTCTCGGCCGCCCGTGCGAGCGGTGGCCGAAGCCCGTCCGCATTCACATCCCCCGCGGTTCCATCAAGGAGGTCCGCACGCGCCAGGGCGTGGGCGGCGGGTTCCTGGAAGCCCTCGTCGATGGGGTTTACGTGGAAGTCCTCTCCTACTCCAACGCCCGGGCCGACCTGTTCCACAAGGCGGCGGCCAAACTGAAGGCGTGGGTGGCCGGCCTGACGCCCGCCGTTACGGCGGAGGACGACTATAACCCGCGCAAGTGCTCGAAGTGCGGGATGACGCTGGAGTTCAAGGGCGACATCTGCCGCCGGTGCATCGACCGCGGGGCCGTGGTCTCGCGCGTCATCCGCTTGATACGGCCGTACGCCGGGTGGGCGGTCCTGATGATCGCCATCCTCCTGGCGGTCATCGGCCTCCAGATGGTCCCGCCGCGACTGCACAAAATCCTGGTTGACCAGGTGCTGGTGCCGCTGCTGGAGGAGGGCGGCGTGTCCGACGCGGGCACCCGCGAGTTGTGGCTCCTGTACCTGGTGGCGGCGCTGGTGGGAATCCTGGTGCTGCGGAACGTTCTGAACAGCCTCAACGGGCGCCTCTCCAGTTACGTGGGCACGCAGATAACCACCGACATGCGCGAGACGGTCCTGGCGCGCCTGACGCGCCTGAGCGTCGATTACTACGACCGCCACAGCGTGGGACAACTTATCAGCCGCGCGGGCTACGACACCGCCGTCTTCAACGAACTGGTGCGCAACGTGGCCGGTGGGTTCCTGGCGCAGATCATCGTGGTCATCGTCACAGGTGCGATGCTCTTCAGCATCTCGTGGAAACTGGCGTTGTGGACGCTGCTGCCCGCGCCGCTGGTGATCCTGGCCTCGACGTTCTACTGGCGTCGCGTGTACCCGCGGTACTTCCGCGTGTGGGACGCGCACAGCCGCCTGATGAACTCCCTGAACTCGATCCTGTCGGGCATCCGCGTCGTGAAGGCGTTCGGCCAGGAGAAGCGCGAGGAGACCCGCTACGCCCGGTCGAACCGGTACGTGCGCGACTCGGCCCGCCGCGTCGAGTATGCCACGAGCATCTTCAACCCCACGATGAGCATGATTTTCGAACTGGGAGGCCCCATCGTGTGGTTCGTGGGCGGCCGCGACGTCGTCCACGGGGAAGGCCTGACCCTGGGCGGCCTGATGGCCTTCCTGGCGTACCTGGGCATGTTCTACGGGCCGCTGGCGCACATGACGCAACTGACGGACTGGATGACGCGGTTCTTCACGGCCGCCCAGCGCACGTTCGAGATAGTCGATACCGTGCCGCAGATTACCGAGTCGGCCGAGCCCAAGCGCCTGCCGCAGCCGCAGGGCGCCATCCGGTTCGAGAACGTCACGTTCGGCTACAACCGGCACGAGCCGGTCGTCAAGGGCGTGTCGTTCGAGGTCCGTCCCGGCGAACACGTCGGCATCGTCGGCAAGAGCGGGTCGGGCAAGACCACGCTCGTCAACCTCCTGGCCCGGTTCTACGACGTGGACGAGGGGCGCGTGCTTATCGACGGCCTGGACGTGCAGGACGTGGGCATGGACGACCTCAGGCGGACGGTGGGCGTGGTGCTCCAGGAGCCGTTCCTCTTTCGCGGAACGATCTACGCCAACATCACGTACGGTCAGCGCGAGGCCACCGCCGAGGAAGTGCTGGCCGCGTCGAAGGCAGCCAACGCGCACAAGTTCATCATGCGCCACCCGCTGGGGTACGACACGTACATCGGCGAGCGCGGGGCGGGCCTGTCGGGCGGCGAAAGGCAGCGCATCAGCATCGCTCGGGCGCTCCTTTACGACCCCCGCATCCTCGTCCTCGACGAGGCCACAAGCAACGTTGATACCGAGAGCGAGCAACTTATCCAGGAGGCCCTGGCCCGCGTGACCGCCGGGCGGACGACCATCGCCATAGCCCATCGCCTGAGCACCCTGAAGAACTCCGACCGCATCCTGGTCATCGACAAGGGCCGCATCGTGGAGCACGGCACGCACGAGCAACTGCTGGCCCTGGGCGGCCTGTACCACCGCCTCGTGAAGATACAGACGGAACTCTCGCGCGAGCCGAGCGTCGACGCCCTCGCGCTTCGGAAGAAACGACCATGACCGCAGCCGACCCCGGGACCGACGCGGGCCAGCCCAGCCCGACCGCGCTGCGGTTCCTCACGCCTGAAATCTGCCGCATACACCTCGGCACCCACGAGGCGCTGCACGTGACCGTGAAGGGCGAACGCATCTACGGCGGGGTGTATGCGGCGTATGCGTTTCCGGTGGCCCACCCGGACGAATACATCGCCCTTATCCACACGGGCGGCGAGGAAGAGGTTGAGATCGGCATCATCCGCGATCTCTCGGAGTTCCCGGATGCCGATGCGGCCCTGGTGCGCCAGGCGCTGGAGCGCCGCTACTTCGTCCACACGATTACCGGCATCCGGCGCGTCGGGTGGAAGTACGGCTTTGTGAACATGGATGTGCAGACCGACAAGGGCCCCGCCGACATCCTCATCCCGTGGCGGCACGACCGGGCGTTCGATTACGGGCGTCGCGGCAAAGTGCTGATAGACGTGGAGGGGAACCGCTACCTTATCCCGGACCTTGAGGAACTGCCCGTCCGCCAGCGCGAAGAGTTCCAGCGGTACATCTACTGGTAGAAAGAGTCGCGGCAGGTCGGGAGACCCGCCGCAACAGCGGCTCTGATGTGCACCGCCGCGCGAAGATTGGCGCCCCCCGCGTAACTACGCTGTTCGTCCTGCTACCCGGCGGCAGCAGCGGCCTTGGCCTTGTCAAGGAGGGCCTTCATGGCGTCCATGCGGTCCTGCTGGGGATGGCGCCAGTTGGTCGGGAACGCCCGCCCCGCCTGCTGTGCGTCGGCCTTTAACTGGGCCCGAACGCGGTCGATCTCGGCCTGCGTGGCCGTGTAGGTTTTTTCGAGGTCCGCCAGGGCGACGAACTCGCCTTCCCACTCGGCGATGCCGTGCTTGAGGCGCATTGTTTCCGGCGCCGACTTCAGGGCATCTACGATGGCCTGGACGCGCGTCTCCACGGCGCTCATCTTGCGCATTATGCCGCCGGCTTCCTCGTTGGCGGCCTTGTACTTCTCCATGAAGGGCGCCTGCTTGACGGTGAGGTCGGCTGCGGATTGTTCGAGTTTCTTGTCGAGGTCCTTGATCTGCTGGTCCACCTTGGGAAGTTGGTTCTTGGCGTCGTCGCGGGCCTTTCTCCAGGCGGCCAGGTCGGCCTGGTACTTCTTCGTGGCGGCATCGTTGGCGCGGTTGACGGCGTCGGCCTGCCGCCGCCAGTTCCGCATCGCGTCGTCGTACGCGTTGTTCGAGTTGCCGGACGAATACGTGCTGCGGATGTTGGCGGAGTAGTCCCTCGGTTGCGGCGGGACGGCCTGGAGTTGCGGCTTTGGCGGTTCGAGGGCCTCGGCGGCCTTGGCGAGTTCGCGGCGTTTGACGTTGGCCTTGCCCATGTCGGTGCGGATTGGCCGCTCGGACGCCAGGTTGTCGTTCTTCATGTTGTTCATCTGGAGTTGGATGGCGGCAGCGTCGCCGCGGGCGGCCTTGAGTTTCTCGTCCAGGGGCTTCAGTTCCTCCTTGGCCGCCAGGTAGTCCTGGAACACCTTCTCGGTGGTCGCCGAGC
>VGYT01000017.1 GCA_016872895.1 Planctomycetota bacterium | reverse complement strand
CCGAGGCGGCTCGAAGACCGAGAAACCGTTCGGCAAACAGTAAGGAACCTCGCGTGCGCATCCGACGCAGCATCCTCCTAGCCGCGCTGGCCGCCGCCGCCGCGGGCGCGCTGGCGGCCGCCGGGTGCCAGCCGGCGTACCGGCCCATGCCTTACATGCCCAAGCCGCTCACGGCGCCGCAGCCGCTCGCCTGCCACGACGCCATCGGGCACATCACGTCCAACAAGCCGTGGGTGCTGGGCGGCACGTGCTGCTGCACGCCGACGGCGGCCAACTTCGCGATTCACCGGAACAACGGCACGGTTGACAAGTCCATGACCTACGAGGCATACCTGGCCCTCTTCAAGGAGAAGGGCGTCGTCACGGACCTCGATCACAAGGGCTGCGGCAACGTGTGCACCAGCGGGCCGCACGTCCTCCTGGGCGGCAAGTGCATGGCCACGCCCGCGCCAGGAACATGGATGTACGAACGCATCACCTACGGGCCGCATACGCCCCTGACGGCCGACGACGCGAAGGCCGGGCATGCGCCCGCGGCGCCGATGACGCCTTACGGGCCGTACGGCCCGCGCGCCGGGATGATGTAGGTGGCGCACCGGTAGTGCTATTCCCGGTCAGCCGCCGCGATTGTCGGAGCAAAGCGCAGGCCCGCGCGCGTCGCGGGCGGCGCGTTTTCTGAGGAGTCGGAACATGAGCATGCGCGATCCGCGTTTTGTGCGTTACGCCCTGTGCCTCGCCGCGGCCTGCGTCGTGGCGGCCATTGTGCTCGCCGTCCCGGCAAGCGTGAGCCTGGCGGACCCGAAGATTCAGGTGGCGCCGCCTCCTCCGCCGCCGCCGGCCCCGGCCAGGCCGCCCGCCGCGTACGATTTCAAGCACGAGGTCAGGAAGGTCGTCCGCGACCGCAAGCCGGTCGTGGCGCTGCTGAGGCCGGGCGACGTTACCCAGTTGGCCGACTTCATGCCCTTCGGCCGCGGCGACACGATTACCGACGGCCGCAGCGTCTCCATCCTCCGCATCGGCCAGCCCGACGAGCCGGTGTACATGCCGCCGTCGGTGCGCCAGTTCCTCATGCGCGAACTCCTTCAGACGGGCGAGTTCGTGGTCATCGAGCGCGAACGCATCCTGGAAATCCTGCGCGAACTGGCGTTCGCCAGGACCGGCGCGGTTGCGCCCGATACGGCGCCCCGCCCCGGCCGCCTGATCGGCGTGCATTACATCGTCGAGGGCTCGTTCTTCGGCGCGGGCGGCCTGCCGCTCGACGACCCCGCCCTGGAGGGCGTCAAGCGCGAGATCGCCCGCCGCCGCCTGGCCCTCGACCCGCGCCAGTCGTGCGTCATGTACCTGACCGTGTACAAGGTGGAGACCGGCGAGGTGAAGGCCGTGGCCTGCGGCGCGGACTTCCAGGCCCTCGTCGCCGTCAGGAAGGCCGTCGAGGACCTGGTGGACCAACTGGGCGAAATCGTCGAACCTATCAAGATAAGCCAGGTTGACCCGCGCACGGGCCAGGCCCTGCTTGACATCGGCTCAGAGGGAGGCGCCAGGCCGGGCGACGTCTTCGCGCTCGCGCCGGCCGGCGCACGCGGCCCGGGCGGCGCAGCCGGAGGCGCCGCCGCCCAGCCGCCCGCCGCCGGTTCGCCCACGGCCAGGGTCGTCCAGACCTGGCCGCTCTACAGCCTTGTCGAGGTCGCCCCCGACCAGCGGGCCGGCGTGAAGGACGGCCAGCAGGCCCGGCCAGTCGCTCCCGCTGCGCCGCAGAAGGAAGCCGGCCCGCCGGCCGCCCCCGCCGCCGCGACGGACGAAAAGCCCGCCGCCAAGCCGTAGCAGAGGGCTATTGCGCGGCGGGTCGGGAGACCCGCCGCGCGGCAAACTCGGCCAGCCGGCGCTATCAGGTCAGCCGGTCACACGCCGCGCGAGCGGCCCTCGGTCCGGTATTTCTCCAGCAGGTCCGCCAGGCGCTTGACTATTTCCGGGTGCTCGGCGTAGAGGTTCTTCTGCTCGCCGAGGTCCTGGGCCAGGTTGTAGAGTGCGCCGCCGGCGGCGCCCTTTTTCTTTGCGGGCTGGCCCTGGCCCCCTGCGGGGATAAGTTTCCAGTCGCCCTCCCTTATGGCCAGGGCGCCCGCGCCGCTGTGCATCACCAGGTCTTTGCGGACCGGCTCGGCCAGCGATGCGTCCAGCAGGGCCGGCAGGACGTTTATGCTGTCGGGGCCGGCTTCCGGCGGCAGCGCGGCGCCCGTAACGGCGGCAAACGTGGCCAGCAGGTCCACCAGGCTTATCATCTGCTTCGAGACGCCGCCGGCCTTGATCCGCCCTGGCCACCGCGCGATGAACGGCACGCGATGGCCGCCCTCAATCAGCCCGCCCTTCGTCCCGCTCAAGGGACCGTTAAACAGGTGGCCGTTGTTGGTCTCCACCGTGCCGCCGTGCTCCACGTCCGGCCCGTTCGGGTCAAGAACGCCGCCGTTGTCGCTCGAAAATATGACCAGGGTGTTGTCGGCCAGTTTCAGGCGGTCCAGCGCGGCCAGGACTTCGCCGACGGTCCAGTCGAGCGAGTGGATCGTGTCGCCGCGGACGCCGGCCTGGCTGGTGCCCTTGAAGCGGGCGTTCGGCACGCGCGGCACGTGGATGTCGTGCGTGCAGAAGTAGAGGAAGAACGGCCGCTCCCTGTGCTGCTCGATGAACGCCGCGGCCTTCGCCGCGAATGTAGCGGCCATGTTCTCGTCGTTCCACAGCGCGGCCTTGCCGCCCGTCATCTTGCCGATGCGCGGAACGCCCAGCACGAACGACTCCGGCGCGCCCCGGGCAACCGAGTAATCGCACGCGATCGGGTCCTTCGGGTCGAGGCCCACCACCCGGCGGTTCTCGACGTAAACGCACGGCACGCGGTCGCCGGTCGCCGGCAGGATGAAGGCGTAGTCGAAGCCCACCTCCAGCGGGCCCGGCCTGATCTCGCGGTTGTAGTCGGTCGTGCCCTCGCCCAGCCCCAGGTGCCACTTGCCGACAATGCCCGTGGCATACCCCGCCTGCTTCAGCAGCGCCGGCGCCGTGCACGTGCCGGGCTGGATGGAGAGCGGCGCCACGCCGCTCAGCACGCCGCGCGCCGTGGCGGGGTTCCGCCATGCGTACCGCCCGGTCATGAAGGCGTACCGGGTGGGCGTGCACATGGACGAGGGCGAGTGCGCGTCGGTAAAGCGGACGCCTGCGGCGGCCAGGCGGTCCAGGTTGGGCGTCTTGACCTTGAAGGCCCCGTAGCAGCCCAGGTCGCCGTAGCCGATGTCATCGGCCAGGATGAAGACGATGTTCGGCGGCCGCAAGACGATGTTCTGCGCCAGCGCGCCGCCGGCCGCCGCCGGGGCCGCGCGCGGGAGCCCCGCGCCCATCGTTGCCGCCGCGGAGCCCAGGCATCCGGCCATGAAGCCGCGGCGCGAAATGTTGCTCTTGCTTGATGCGCTCATCGCCTTTCTCCAGTTGTCCAGGGGCGACAGAACGTTCCAACTTTCTGCCAGGGCCGCGGCAACTCCGAAATGGCCGATCGGCCTCCCGGCATGCTTCATCCCCCGGGGGTTTCAAGCAGCAGACGCAGGCGGTCGGCCAGGACCGCCGGCAGTCGGGGCAGCCAATCGGCGCTGACCAGGCCGACCTCGATCAGGTCGCGAAGGTGGGTGCGGTCCTTGTCGCGGAAGGCCGTGAGTTTGACTCGCACCAGGGCCTCCAGCGAGAGGACGCAGAACTGATCGGTCTGCTCGCACTCGGTAACATCGGGATTCGCCAGCGGTTCGGGGGGCCGGACGTTCTCGTTGGCGAAAACGATGTGGACGGCGTCGCGGGGCTTGGCCTCAGGCCCGTCGAGGAAGACGTCCATTCCGGCCACGTGCCTGTGAACAAAACCGACGGATTCCAAGGCGGCCCTGGCGGCCTCCAGGTCCCCGCGGCGGATGAGGATGTCCACGTCCCGAGTGTTTCGGACCGCCGATTCGTCAACGCGGGAGACCCACAGGGCCACGGCATTTCCGCCGGCGACGGCATACGGGACGCCCGCGGCCTTGAGGGCTGCGGCGGTCTTCAGGAGACGCCGGCGGACCTTCTCCACGGCGCTCACCACCCTTTCCAGCGAGAACGCACCTGCGATGATCATTACGATGCCCCGTGAGAACGCCCCCCCGCCCCAAGTCGCCTGCCAATACACTTATCGCCCCGCCCTATTATACCGCTCATTGGCGCACTCCGTAAGGGCAAGATGCTCGCCGCGCAGCAAATGGACGGGCGACCGGCCGACAGACGCCGGCAGCAATCCCCGCCCCACCCCGACCGCCGCGCGGCCGCGCAAAACCGTTTCCTCCGGCCCCACGGCGGCTATAATCTGGTTCATTCATCAGCGGCACGGACGACTTTCCTGCGCGGGAGGCCGCATGCGGCAACCGAAAAGTCTGACCCGCCGCGCACTGCTTCGAGCCGCCGCCAGCCTGGCGGGGCCGTACGTCCTTGCGCCAGGCGCCCTCGGCGCAGCAGACCGCCCTGCGCCCAGCAACCGCGTCACCGTCGGTTTCATCGGCACGGGCGGCCAGGGCATCGGACGCAACCTGCGCGGATTCCTCAGCCAGCCCGACGCCCAGGCCGTCGCCGTCTGCGACGTGGACCCCGCACACCTCGAAACCGCCAGGAGCATCACCGAGCGCTATTACAGCCGCGAAATGGCCGACGGCACGTTCAAAGGGTGCGCGGCCACGCACGATTTCCGCGACATCATCGCGCGGCCGGGCATCGACGCCGTCTGCATCTCCACCCCCGACCACTGGCACGCCCTGATGTCAATCACGGCCATCCGCGCAGGCAAGGACGTCATCTGCGAGAAGCCCACCGTTACCGTCCAGGAAGGCCGCCTTGTTGCCGACGCCGTCGCCCGCTACGGCACGGTCTTTCAGACGTCCACCGAGGACCGCTCCATCGCCGTCTATCACCGCATGGCCGAACTGGTGCGGAACGGACGGGTGGGCCGGTTGCAGCGGATTACCGTGGGGCTGCCATCGGGGCCCGCCCAAGCCGGCGACCCGACGCCCCGGCCCGTGCCGCCAGGCTTCGACTACGACCTGTGGCTGGGACCCGCCGAGTGGGCGCCGTACTGCCCGGACCGCATCCACTCCAACTTCCGCTGGATCACCGACTACTCCGGCGGCATGCTGCCCGACTGGGGCTGCCATCTGTTCGACACGGCCCAGTGGGCCAACGATACCGAGCGAACCGGCCCCGTTGAGGTCGAGGGCACGGGCAGACGCCATGCCGGCGGCCTGTACGACACCTTCTACGAGTTCCGCCTGAAGTATCGCTACGCCGGCGGCGTGGAGTTGATTGTCGAAAGCACCGGCCCCGCCATCCGCTTCGAGGGAACCGACGGCTGGGTCGGCAACAAGGGCTGGTGCGCCCCCGTCCAGGCGAGTTCGCCGGATATCCTCGCCTCCCGCATCGGCCCTTCCGAGGTCCGCCTGTTCACGTGCCCCGCCGGAGAGCACCGCAACTTCCTGGATTGCGTAAAGACGCGCACCGACCCGTACTTCCCGGCCGAGGTCGGACACCGCGTCTCAACGCTTGCCCATATCGGCAACATTGCGATGTGGACCGGCCGCAAACTGCAATGGGACCCACGGGCCGAGCGGTTCGTCGGCGACCCGGAGGCCGACCGCTACCTGGCCCGCGCCATGCGGGCCCCGTGGCATTTGTAACCGGCGCAGCGTTGAGCGGCGCCCCGTCCGGCGCTCTGCCGGCAGCAAGCCTCGCAGCCGCGGCTCCATCGGCAAAGGAGACCTGTTATGACGAAGCGGACGTTGCACCTCGCGCTGCTTGCCGCCGCATGCCTGGCGTCCGCGGCGGCGTGCGGCCAGATCGCCGCCGGGCCGACCGCCTCCGCGCCCGCCGTGCCCTCGCCCGCCGCCCCCGCGCCGGCCGCCCCCGCGCCCACGCCGCCGCCCAAGGCAGCCGACGCAGGGGCGCCCAGGTCACTCCTGCCCGGCCCCGGCATGGCCGGCTGGAAGAAGCCCACCGGCGATTGGCAGATGGTGGGCGAGGCCGCAAGGGACCCCGCCGACGAGAAGGCCATCGCCGCCAGGCCCGGCGCAGGCGCCATCTACAATGGCCCGAAGGGACGCACCGTCAACATCTTCACCGAAGAGGAGTTCGGCGACGCGGCCCTTCACGTGGAGTTCATGATCCCCAAGGGATCGAACTCCGGCGTGTACCTCATGGGCCGATATGAGATTCAGATATATGACAGTTTCGGCGTCGACAAGGACAAGTACCCGGGCATCGAGTGCGGCGGCATCTACGAGCGGTGGGACCCCTCTCGCGGCAAAGGCCGGGAAGGCTTCGAGGGCCGCAGCCCGCGCGCGAACGCCTCGCGCCCGCCCGGCGAGTGGCAGACGTTCGACATCCTCTTCCGTGCGCCGCGGTTCGACGCCGCCGGCAACAAGACCGCCAACGCGAAGTTCGTCAAGGTGGTTCACAACGGCCAGGTCGTCCACGAGAACGTTGAAGTGACCGGCCCGACGCGCGGCGCCGCCTTCAACGACGAGAAGCCCGCCGGCCCCCTGATGCTCCAGGGCGACCATGGCCCGGTCGCCTACCGGAATCTGACAGTTTCGCCGCTGAGACCTTGACACGAGCGGTGGGGATGATATCATATGATGAAAGACCGCGGGGTGGAGCAGCCTGGTAGCTCGTCGGGCTCATAACCCGAAGGTCGCAGGTTCAAATCCTGCCCCCGCTACCACATTTACCCACGACCGTCCCTCGGGACGGTCGTTCTGTTTGTAAAGCCCGTAGGCCGCCGGGGTTAGCGCCAGGTAGCCGGTCTTGGTCGAGGGCGTGGCCACGATGCGGTCGACGTAGGCCGCGACCACCTGCCGCATCTTCTCGTCCCGCCGCCCGTCCAGGGCGTCGGCCAGCCCCTGGATGCGTTCGACCGCCCATCGCCGCAGGGCACCCTCGTCGAACTGTGGATTCGACGCGTTGGCCTGGCGCAGCGCGTCGCAGAGATGTTCCTTCCGCCGTCGCAACAGGGTCAGCCGGTCGTTGAGCAGCGTCAGGTTGGCCGGGTCGATGTTCATGGTCAGTGCGTTCACCGTGGCGTCGATCTCCTCAATCTCCTGCGCCACCTTCTCTACGTCGGCGTTGCCGCCTTGGTGGCTCGTGGCGGCCGCCACGAACTTCTCGATGGCCGCCTCGACGCACTCGGTGTCGGCGAAGACCAGGACCCTCAACTTGGACAGGACCCATTCCTCCAGGGCCTCAGCCTGGATATGCGACGAGCCGGTGCAGATCATATTGCCATGTGTTCGCCTCCCGGCGCAGGTGTAGTACTTCGTGGCGATGTCCTTGCGGCCCTCGATATGCCTCTTGCGCTTCAGTTCGCCCCAGTAAGGATGGCCACAGTCTCCGCAGCGCAGAACGCCGCTCAGGAGCCAGCGGTTCGTCTGCTTGCCAGCGCCACCCTTGTACGCGGTCCGTTTTTTGACGGCCTCCTGCGCCCGTTCCCACGTCCGGCGGTCCACCAGTGCCGGCACCGCGTCGGCGACGACGATCCAGTCGTCCTTGCCGAGGTGCTGAACCCTGGCAGACTCGTTCGACGGCCGCATGCGGTCGGCCCGCCGGTCCTTGACGGTGTAGAACTTCGCCTCCGTCCGACGGTTCCAAACGATGTCGCCGCGGTAGACCGGGTTCTCCAAGATGGCCTTGACCGTGGTGAAGCCCCACAGGTCGCCGCGCGGGCTGGCGATGCCGCGGGCGTTGAGGCGGTCGGAGATACCCTTGAAGCCGATGCCGTCGAGACACCAGGCGAAGATGTCCTTGACTGCCCGGACGCGCTGCGGGTCGCTCAAGACCAGCCGGGCCTTGCATTCCTTGCCGGGCTTTCGCAACGACTGGCCCTTGGTATACCGGGCCTGGAGTTGGCCATCCTTGTTGTAAACCTCTCGCACGCAATCAGGGCAGAACCGGACGCGGTAGAGCACCACGCCGTCCGGGGCCAGCACTTCGCGGTCGTAGCCGTATGGCGTCGGGCGGCCGGGGTCAGACGCGGCGATGACCGACGAGATCTGGCCGCGAAGGGTGTTCTGCGACAGACTGATGGAGAACTGGCGGTTCTGGAACTGCTTGACCGCACGCAGCACGTCGCCGTCGATGCCCTCGCGGCCGAGGTAGTCCTCGGTCACGGACAGCACCTGGGCTCCGGCCTTCCGCAGAAGGTAGCGATAGTGCTCGGTCTCGGTCACGTCGCCGCGTGAGAAGCGGTCGGAGTTCCAGACGATAACCGCCTGGAAGTCGCCGCCCTTGGCGTCGGCAATCATCTTCTGGAAGGCCGGGCGGGCGTCGGCCGAGGTGCCGCTTCGAGCGTCGTCCAGGTATTCGCGGACGACCTCGTACCCATGCTGCCCGGCCCAACGCGCTATTTCCTTGCGCTGGTCGGGGATGCTCTGTTCCTGCCGGTCCGTTGACCGCCGCAGGTATGCCACTGCCGGAATCGCCTTCGTCGCAATCATGGCCGGTCCTTTCTGTTCGCTGGTGGTTCAGCCCCATGAGGGCAAGAACCGCCCCGAACCTCAAGGCAAATCCTGCCGCCCTGACGAATGTAAATCCTTGTCAGAAAAGAAGTTATTCCCCTTGCTTCCGGTTCGCCCCCACGCCCTCATGTGGTCAGGTACAGATGCCTGGCATGGGGCCGGGCGGAACCCAAGCGAAGGGAGAAGAACATGAAGAAGGCGACGAAGAAGACGATGGGCGGCAGCAGGAAGACGAAGAAGGTGCGGGGTGCCGGCGCGACGCCGAAGGCCGCCGCCAAGGCGGGCCGCATGAGCGGCCTTGACGCCGCCGCCAAGGTGCTGGCCGAGGCGAGCCAGCCAATGAACGCCAAGGCGATGGTCGAGGCGATGTTGGCCAAGGGCTACTGGGCCAGCGGCGGCAAGACCCCCTGGGCCACGATTTTCGCTGCCGTCATCAGGGAGATAGCCGCCAAGGGCGAGAAGGCCCGGTTCCGCAAGACCGCCAGGGGCATGTTCGAGTTGGCCAAGTAACGCCGCCATCCTGGTCGCCCCTCCATGACCCCGGCCGCCAAGGCGACCGGGGTTCTCTTCTTCAAACGTGGGCCAACGTGGCGCGCCTGGCGCGTAACCGTTGTCGGTAGGCCCGCTGGCGGCAGGCGGCTCGGCAGTAGCGGGCCTCGGGGCGGCTGGTGAAGAACTCGCGGCCACAAGCCAGGCAGTGGCGGCGATGGCAGCCGCGCCCCTCGCCGTATCGCCGCCAGGTGGCCTCCAGGAGCGATTCGCGGGTCAGGATGGTGAGCATGGCGGCGACGTTCCAAGTGCTCGGCGCGTTACGGCAAAATGTTCGCGCTCAAAACAAACTCTAATCTGGTTTGCGACCGTTCCCGCGGCCCTCAAGACAAGCCCTCGCCAGTAAGGAACCGTGCCTCGTATGGCGGCGATGGTGAGCTCGCCCTGATGATTCCAGCATCGGATTCCAACATTCCAATCCGCCGCGTTTCCCTTCGCCCGTCCCACACGTAAGTCCTTGCAGCACAAGGCGTTTCCAACATTCCAATTCCCGATTCCAACTTCCAATTTCCAACTTCAGGCCCTCATTCCAATTTCCATTCCAATTCCAACCCCCCATAGGGGTTGGAATTGGAATCGGAATTGGAAGGGCGTGGAATGTCATGCTGTAGTCAGCGCCTCGCCATCCACAACGACGGCCCCTTGAGCATGCAGTTTGGCCAGCACATGATACCTGGTGGACTGCCGCATCCCGACCTTCTCGCACTCGGCATGCCAGTCCTTGACGCTGGCCTGCCCGTCTTCGCCCTCGGCAACCAGCCGCCGGGCGACGGCCAGGCCGATCTCCTGCCACTTGCCGCGCTGGCCCGACCCGGCTGCCGCAGCCTTGGCGACGATCGCGCCGGTGTCGGCATCGAGCACCTCGATGGCCGCCGACGTGACCGGGTTACCATACTCATCCGCCAGTCCGGGCAGTTCCACTGTGGCCAGGTTCATGGCCAATGGCGGCGGCATCTCGGCATCCTTCATCTTCGTGGCCGACAGCAGCAGGCTGCCGACGTTCGCCAGGCGGTACTCGGCATCGAGCGCGGCCTTGAGGGCGATGGCCCCTCGGGCCCTGGACTTGTCGGCGTGGCCGGTGTGATGTACCACCAGCACGGTGCAGCCCCATCGCCGCCGGATGGCGTCGCAGGCCGAGACGAACCGGGACATGTCCTGGGTGCTGTTCTCGTCGCCGCCGCCGAAACAGCGGGCCAGCGTGTCGAGCACCACCAGCGACGGGCGCTTGGCCGGGACCGCGGCCTCGACGGCCTGTACCAGTTCAGCCAGTTGGGTGGCGTCAGGCAGGGCCAGCGCCGGGGTGACGAACAAGGGGGCGCCGTCCATGTTCACGCCGTTGTGCTCCTGCCAAGCCCGCACACGCCGCCCGAAGCCCTGCCGACCCTCACCGGCGACATAGAGCACGGGGCCGGCCCGGACGCCGTGGCCGCGCCAGGGCGCCCCCGTGGCCACCCTGCAGGCCCAGTCGATGGCCAAAAAGGATTTCCCGCTGCCTGGGTCACCGAAGACAAGGGCGAAGGTATCGCGCTCGAGCATGCCGCGGAGCAGCCAGTCAGGCGGGCGCATCTCGATCTGATCGGCTCGGGTGATACGCAGCCGGGGCGGTGGTGCCTCAGGCTGTCGTGCTGCGGATTCCCCACTGTATAACTCGGCCGCGCCCTTGCTCCGACGCGTCACCGCCTCTGCGCCCGTGATCTCCAGCGGTCGGGGCGGAGGTGAAATGACCTGTGGCCGAATCGGTTTGGCCGCCCACTGCTCCACTGCCGTCAGCCAGGCGGGCAGGACGAGATGGTCGAAGGTGTCGAGGTCGGACACCTCGTCCCACGACTGCGTGACGTAGACAAGGGCATGGTGGCGGCCACGGAGACGGGCGGCGGGCACCTCGTGACCCGGCCGGTAACCCAGGTGGTATGTCTTGCGGCCCGCATCGCCACGTCCATACACGCAGTAGCGTTCGCGGACACGGAGCCGCAGGTTATGGGCCGCCTGTTCCTCGCCGAACGGTGCGAGGGCGTCACCGTCGGGATTGACCCACTCGCGCACCACCCGCCGGGCCTCCTCGACAAAACCCTGCCGGAAGGCGCGTTCCTTCTCGATGCTCGCGTTGGGCCAGCCAGCGCCATCGTCATAGTCCCGCAGAAGGGCCTGCCCGGCGACGCCAGCGTTCGCCGCCACCATGCTCAGTTCCTTTCCGCCGGCGACATGGCAGCCGTGGGGAGACTGTGGTTGGCGCGCTCGCGCTGCCACTCGGACAGAAGCCACGAGGCCAGGGCCTCGGCACGCGCCTCCCAGCGGCGGCGGGACTCGGGGCTGTCCTCGGCCTCGGTAACTGTGAACTGAAACGTGCCGACACGGTGCTGCGCGGCTGCGACGGTTTCCATGACTCCCCTTGCCCGATAGAAGGCCCCGGAGCGAGGCCTTGCGGCGGACGTACCGCCAAGTACGACATTCGGGAGGGGTGGGCGGGTGCGCAATCGGCGCACCCGCCCATGCCGCGAAAGCAGGCTCACGCCTGGCCCTTGCTGCGGACCGCCGCACGCGGGTCGCACAGGGCCGCACCATAATCGAAGTAGACGCGCCACGAGACCGCCAAGCGTTCGACGCTTTGTTCCAGGCCGAAGTACTCGGTCATCGGCGTCTGGCGGCCGTTCAGGAACGCCACCACCATCGGGCTGGCCGACGGCGCGGCCATCAAGTACCAGTGCTTGTTGGATGCCGCGTTTCCGAACTTCGTCGTGTTCGACAGGCGCGGCTCCACCTCAAGGCCCACCGCCTGCCGCAGGCTGTTGCCCGTCGGAACGCCCACGGCCTGCTGAATGAACTCGCTCGCCAGGAGCGCCCGGGCAGTGGTCTCCAACTCCGGCCCAACCACGAGCGTTGCCGGCCGAACGTCCAGGTCGTTCCCGGCCGCGTCCCGCTGCGTCCGCATAAGCGTGATCGCCTTGGCCAGGCCGTCGAACGTCAGCGCGCTGTCGGCGCCGAGCATGTAGTTGCCGTTCTCGACGCTGAAGAACCCGGCGGCGTTCGCCAGCAGGACCTCGTACACCAGGTCCGACAGGCTCCGCATGGCGGCGCGCCCCTCGGCAGCGGAGGCATCCTCGAACACACCCAGGTCGTCGTTGATGATGTCGCGCCGGTCGACTGAGAGAATCCGCCCGAAGGTGTCGATGGCGTACTGGATAGTGGATTCGCCGACCGTCCCGTGCTTGAGTTCCCCGCCCGGTGCAATCCGCATCAGTGGCACGGTGAAACTCGGCCGGATGGCGGCGTTGGTCTTGAAGTCCGGCACGTTGCGGATCGCCGCGAACGACCGCCACGTCGCGGGCGTCTCGGTGTAGGCGTCCAACAGCACTTTGTTGGCCACGTTCCCCAGCGCCGTCGGAAGTAACATCGTGGAGAGCGCCGCCTTCACCATCTCCATCTTGCCGCGCGGGACCTCCACGCCGTCGACGACAAGCGCCGTGCGGCAAAGGTCGAGCAGGCAGGTTGCGCCCAGATACTCGGCCTGCTCCATCGCCACGGCACCGAGCATCTTCTCGCCCAGCGTCGCGCGGCCCATGTGCGCGAGTATTGCCGCCTCGATGGTCGCGGCCGTGTTCATGGTGGTCGGGATGATGACGGCCGGGACCTTCGGCCGCTCGGCCCGAAGGACTTCCAGTTCCGTCCGGGACTCGTCCCAGCCCTCGGCGGTCGCACGGGCCTCGATGTCGACGTGGCGCGCCCCGCAGATACGCTTGACGGCAGCGGCGCGCTGGGCCTCGGCTGCATCAAGCGTCTGTTGATCTTTCACTTCCTGAACCTGAGTCTCCATGCGATTCCCCTTCTTTATCCCTGAGGCCGCAACCGCCACGCGCGTGGCCAGGTCGCAGCCGAGTGCAACGAGTGACACTTCCCGAAGCCGTCCCTTGGTCACGAGCGCAAGACCCCCCGCCGGGGCCTTGATGGTCCTGCCGTTCACCGCGACCGCCGCGCCGCCCGCCACGCGGCGGAACTCGAGAACCTCGACGCCCACACTCGCCTGCCAGGGGAACCCGTTCCGGGCGGCATCGACGACTTCCTTGGCGGCCACCGTGGTGGCCGAGATGCTGCCGTTGACGAGCACCTGATTGCCCGCAACCTCTGCCTGCCCGTGCCCGACAATGCCGCGCCGCGTGGAATCATGGTCGCTCAGGATGGCGACCGGGCCGGTGACGTCCAGGCCCGCCAGGTCGACGACCACGTCGCCCCACCCCGGCACCCGCATCAGGCCGCCAGTGTACGCAAGGACGGACACTGTTGGGGGCTTACCCGGGCTCCCGGCGGCGAGCGCCACGTCGGCCACGAGGTGCAACGTCTCGGCCTGCGTCTGAACCAACTCAGTGACAACCGTCATCCCTTATCCTCCGGGGCAACCTTGGCGCTGGCGGGCAGGAACCGCAGGTAGGCGTAGTCCTCGGAGTCTTCCGGCGGCTCAATGACCGTCACCAGCCCCAGGACATCCCACCCCACCGAGAAGCCCAGCCCATAGCGGGCGGCAGCCACACGGTGCGCCTTGGCCACTTGGCCGAAACGCAGGTTCGCCACCCAGCAGAAGTGCGTCCACGGCGTCCAGTTCCTCTCGTCCTGGTACAGGTGCTCGGCCACCAGGTCGATGTCCGCCTTGCTCCAGTACAGAATGCGGCTGGAAGGCACAGTATGGACGTTGCCCTCGTTGTCCGATACCAGTGAATGGCCGCGGCCGGGGTTGACGATGTCCTTCTCGGCCAGTTCGGTCAGCAGATAGCCGTCGCACTTGAGTCCGCGGAGCTTCAGTTCCGCCACGGCCCCCTCCGTGTGTTTCGGGTAGAACAGCGACGAGGCGGACTTGCCGCTGTCCGGCCACGCCCTGTCGGCCCCCGGAAGAAGGCCCATCAGGTGATCGAAGTCCTCCCGCAGCCAGTAGTGGCGCTTAGTCTTTCGGGCGGAATCGCTTCGGTTTTCCGTATCCATTCTCATACTCCTTTCTGAACGCTTCGCGTTCACGTTCAACGGTCCGTTCGCTGAGGCCCATCTCCTCGGCGATCTCTGCATTGGTCTTGCCCGCCATGACGTACTGACAGACCTTCAGGCACTGAGGCGACAGCTTCGTCAGAATCTCTCGGACGCTCAGGATGTCGTCCGTCTCATCGAGTGCCTGCCGACCGGGTTCGCCGGCAACCGCGACCTTCTGCTCAAGCCAGTCTTCTTTGTCGACCTTGCCTTCTTCCAGGCTGGGCACCTCGATTGGCTTGAAGTCACTCGCAGACCTTGGGCGATGTTTGTCCTCGCTGGCGAAGTCTCTCAGGAGATTCGGGAGCCGCGTGACCATGCGGTTCCTCGCCAGCCCCTCGTCCTCGGTTTCCGCCCAGACCTGAAGCCCCGCCAGGTACAGGTCCTGGATGGCCTCTTCCAGCCGGTGGCTGCTCCACGTGAACTTGTGCTGGTGCACCATTTTCAGCACAACGGCTCTCGTGAAATCGTACATATCATCCGGCGGTGGTGGTTTGCTCTTGGCCACGCAGCCTCCTCTTGGAAAAGGCAAGTCCCCCTATCTCACTGATCCACTCCAGCATCGAAAACCCGCCAAGAATTCTTGGTAGAATCCTCCCGCCTGCGTCACACGGCACAATTTCGTGTGGACGGCATGCTTCCTGTATGCTCTAATCCTCATCGTCTCCCCCGCCAGCAGTTGTACTACTTCGCATCGAGGAGAACCAGAGGATGGACGGGAAATACGAAGCAGCGCTGCTCGAGCGACTCCGCGATCTGCGGACAGGGGCCGGTCTGACGCCAGAGCAGGTAGAGGACCGCCTCATGCTTGGACCGGGATGGATTACCGCATTGGAGGCAGGAGAGATTCCGCCTCGTATCGACCTGATGCTGGCCGTCCTTCGCCTGCTCGGAAAGACACTCGATGACCTAGTCCAGAATCTGCCCATCGACGATCCATCCCGTCAGCTTGCACGTCAAGTGTGGGCCGAGGGGAACGGCGACGATGTTTTAATTCACTTTGCGTATGCGGACTATGACGCCATTTACAGATTGGAACATGCCTCTGTTGCCGAGTTCGACGACGTACTCAAGACGCTGCGGGACGGTCTGGCCAGCGCAGGCGATAACGGAGTTCGCCGGGCGGCAATCAAGACCAACGCGGTGGCCAAAGCATTTCTCAGGGCTGTCGCCCTGTGGCCACATGCGAATCCGTCCGACTTGTGGTGGTTCTTGGTCAGCCGCGCGTTCTGTGACCCGTATAACCACCCCGCCGCGGATGCCAGGCGAGCCTTCACACAAAGCTGGAAGCGAACTGGTGGATGGGCACTTGAAGAGGTGCTTGTGAGGCACTACGGACCGTTCCTAAAGAAACGCGGGGTGAATCTGATCATGCCCCCCAAGAAGGTCAAGGCACAATTACTGGCGTCCGTGCCTACGACATATCGATTGGCAGCGAACAAGGTCGATGCCTTGCTCACGGGTGATGTTGGCAGTAAGCAGGTCTTGTTTGGCGTAGTGCACGTCAAGGCAAGCATCGCGGAGAGACGCACAGATGATGTTCCAATGAGCGAGGCATTGATCAAGGCAGGCTATACGTCACCTCTCTGGACGATGGACTGCAAGAGCATGCCGGCGGCCAACCCAGTGAATAAGGGTGAGTTTGGTGTGGCGCGCCAATCAGACGCCGACGATGCAAGCGATAAGCGGAAGGACATTGAGGATGACGGCTATTTCTCGGCCTGTTTCTCATACAACACACGCACAGTACCGACACCCTCACAGCAGAAAGCCAAGGCCCGCATCCAAGTCTGTGATTTCAGGAATCCCGATGACCAGTTTTCTGCCTTCATCCTCCGCGAGTGGCAGCGATTCCAGGCCAGGAAAGGTAGGAACTGACCTCCTGCTCGACGCGGGCGAGCCACGAGTTGGCCATCTCAACGTGGTCGTGGTCAATTTCGAATCCTAGGAAGGAGCATCCAAGTTTCAACGCAGCAATACCTGTAGTCCCTGAGCCAGCAAATGGATCAAGAACAACAACGTTCTGACCGGCTTGCCCGTACGAGTCGATGCAGCGGGTAGGCAATTCCTCCGGGAATCGAGAGCGATGCGAGATGCCGTCGATGTTCTCGTTCGAAAACTCCCAAACGCTCTTGACAGGCGGCTTGATCCGAAAGGCATGGGCCTCTCGCTTAGCCAACAGGTAGATCGGTTCATGGTGCCTGTGTGGACGACGACATCGGCCTTCTGGCATGGGGTTCTTCTTACGCCAAATCACTTCTCCGCGAAACAGGTATCCCTGGTCACACAATGCGATGATCAGGCGGTATGGCAGGGCGAGTAGGTTTCCGTATTGCAGCCAAGCCGTCGATGCCTCAATGAAGGCCCGCCGTCTTGCACGAGGTTTTGTGTACGCGGCGTTGGTTGCAGCGAACCCATTGCCGTCCGGACCCAGCGAACTGTACTTCCAGTCGTCAGGTCCCCAGTTGACTGGGGTGTTGAACGAATCCCCAAGGTTAATCCAGATGATGCCCGTATCTTTCAGTTTTGGCAGCAACGCGACGAATACCTCGGTCAGGAAGCGCAGGTATGCGCGGGGGTCGTCTTCGGTGCCAGTACCCTTGCTCTGCCGCTGCCCCCAGTAGGGCGGACTGGTAACAACCACGTCCAGGCTCGCATCTGGAAGCCTTGGAATCAAGGCCAAGCAATCGCCTTCTGCAACGCGATTCAGTTCAAACTCACCAACTCTGCCTACCACGTCGTGCTCCCTTCGGACCTCGGTCGCGCCACTAAACAGGTTCCCGACACTCAATTCCAGCATGCATACGGCACCAGACTATCCTACGCTCCTCTGCCGACTCCGCCAAGTCTTTTCCGCGTCGGCGGGAGGAGTTCTCTGATGCCTTCTGGCCCCCACCCGAACGTGATGTCCAGAACACCTTCCGGTCGTGGGTTGTTACAGACACCTGCCCCCGCTACCACGTAAGTCACGCAGGGACGGGCACTTACGCCCGTCCCTCTTTGTTGCGCCGGGGCGACTGTAGCGAAATTGTAGCGAAAATTCCGCTCTCGCCGCGGCGCTGGCCAAAGGGACGGGCCATGACAGAAAGGAGCAGCGTCATGGCCAGCATCTATCGTCGTGGAAAAACCTGGTGGGTCCATTATTACGTCGGAGGCCGGCCGGTCTCGCGGTCCCTGAAGACCGACAGCGAGCGCGAGGCCCTCGAGAAGAAGAAGCGCCTTGAGGCGCTGGACGCCACCGACCGACTCGTGCGGCCGTCGAGCATTGAGATCGAGTCGTTCCTCCAATCGTTCTGCGAGTTCCTGCTCGCTTCGCAGACTCGCGGCAGCGCCAGGAAGGACATCTCCTACCTCCGCCTTTTCTTCGGCCCGCGCTGCGACGCCCTGAAACTCGGAAGCCGCGTGCCGCACAGATACCGGCGCGGGCAGGAGATTCCGACCGTGCCTGACCAGTTCGGCAAGCAGCACGTCCCCGTCAAGCGGCTGGAGCAGGTCACTGCGGAGGCCATCAGCGCCTACATCCAGGAGCGTCTGGTCAGGGATCGCATCGCACCCAAGACGGCCAACCGCATCCGGGGCGTGCTCCACCGGATGTTCAGTTACGCGATTGAACAGCACGGCTACGTCTGCCCTGACCCTCGGTACCGCAACCCCGTCCAGGGGGTACGCCGCATGCGCGAGCCGGCGCCGACCATCACCTGGCTGACCCGGGAGGACATCGAGGAGCAGCTGGCCGCCCTGAAGGACCATCCGCTGTTGCGGGCTATGGTCGCGACGTACATCTACGCGGGTCTCCGCCGAGAAGAGGCCCTGTGGTTGACACCCAAGGACGTGGACCTGGAGGACGGGATGATCTACGTCCGCGCAAAGGAGGTGGACGGGCAGTTCTGGCAACCCAAGACAAAACGGAATCGCTCTGTCCCGATCTCAAAGGACCTGCTCGCCATCCTACGGCAATACTCGGCCGGCGAGCACTTGCCGTGGTTCTTCCCCGGCCCCCGCGGAGGTCGCTGGAACCCGGACAACTTCAGCCAGGAGCTTCGGGATCTCAACAAAGAGGCCGGGCTGGAGTGGTCCTGCCTGGATTACCGTCACACCTTCGGCAGCCACTTAGCCCAGAAGGGCGAGTCGCTCTTCAAGATTGCGGAACTGATGGGCAACTCGCCGGAGATCTGCCGGCGGCACTACGCCGCGCTGGTGCCCGAGAAGATGCGCGAGTCCGTCGAGTTCCAGAGGCCACGGGCGGACGACGTCACTGGGGATGGCGACGCTTCCGCGATTGTGAAGCAGTTGCTCAAGAAGATCGAGCAGCTGGAAGGCAAGGCAGCCAGGCCAACGCGGCCCGTGCTTCGTATTGCGCGGTGAGCACTGGTGCAGCAAAAGCGACGGCCCCCGCGATTATCTGCGGGGGCCGCCTGTTCCTGTTCCCTTCGGACCGCGGGGTGGCAGTCGCACGGGGACAGGCCTCACTCAACACGTTCCCTTGATTCCATCCATGTCTTGACCTCCTTCCATCGGTAGCGGATCGCGCCATTGCGGCCACGCCCGATCACAATCGGTTTGATGCCTGCTTCACGAAGCCACCGCCGAGCGGAGGAGCGGGTGGTGTCCAGGATATTGGCAAGCGCCCGCAGACTGACGGTCCGGTAGTCCTCGGCCTCCTGGATGTCGCCCACCGGCTGCTCCCTGTGACGGGCCAGCCTCCTCGCCAGTTCTTCCCGCTCACGCTCGGCCATCGTTTCCGTACCTTCGCACGCGGCCGGCCCTCCACGCCTGCATTGCACGCCAGCAACCTCCTACTCTCGGTCGTCCGGTGCGACGTTGTCGCAGCAGCAGGCGCAGGCCTCAACAGGAACGGTTTGCGCCGCGCGCGGCCGGTAGTCGGTGCGGTCCTCGGCGTCGCGCCGCTCGACGCCGGGCTCTCGGCGGCACTCCTTGATCGACGAGAGAGTCTGGCCTTCCCGGCACGCGTCGCGGTAGACCGTGATGCCCTTGCAGCCGAGTTCGTAGGCCAGCCTGAACACCCTGTCGACATCTTCCCTGCCTGCGCTCGCCGGCAGATTGACTGTCTTCGAGACGGCGTTGTCGATGTGTTTCTGGAATGCGGCCTGCACCCTGACGTGCGATTCGGGTGCAACCTCGTGCGCGGTCACGAGCAGGCTGGCCAGTTCCCGCGGGAACCTGCTGATTCTCGCCGGCGGGACGCCTGCGAGCAGTGCCTGTCGGACGCGGCCGGTCATCCAGCCCTCGCGCGTTCCGATTTCTTCGACCAGCGGGTGGAGTTCGGCGAACGTGTTTCCGAGAATCCGGCGACCGGCGGCGACGGCGAACAGGGGCTCGATGCCGGAACTGGATGCGGCGATGATGCTGATGCTGCCCGTGGGCGCCACGGTCGTGCACGTGGCGTTCCGCACCGCGCGGCGGCAGCCGCGGTCCCAGAGGCTGCCGGGCCAGTTCGGGAAACAGCCGCGCTCGCCGGCCAGTCGTTCGCTCGCTCGACGGGCCTGCTCCGCGAGAAAGCGGGCGATGGCTTCCGCAAACCACACCGCCTCCTCAGTGCCGTACCGCATGCCCAGCAGCACCAGGGCGTCGGCGAAGCCCATGACGCCCAGGCCGATCTTGCGGTTGCCGAGCGTGATCCTGCGGATTTTGGGCAGCGGATAGTGGTTGGCGTCGACCACGTCGTCCAGGAAGCGGACTGCGAGACGGATTGCACGGGCCAGTTCGTTCCATCGCACGGTACAGTCCCATGGATCGACGAATCTGGCGAGGTTGATTGAACCGAGGTTGCACGATTCGTACGGGAGCAGGGGCTGCTCTCCGCAGGGGTTGGTCGCCTCGATGCGTCCCAGCGCTGGCGTGGGATTGGCCCTGTTGACCCTGTCGACGAAACAAATGCCCGGTTCGCCGGTCGCGTGAGCGCAGGTGACGACCAGTTCCCATACGTCAGAAACGGTGTAACAGGGCGGCTTGCACTGGCCGGCGGCCACGAGGTCCTGAACGACATAGTTGGTCGGATCGACGTTTCTGGGAATCAAGTATCTCTGGCCGGTCCGGGGATTGGTCACGACGTGGGGCGCGCCCGGCTCGGTCAGAAGTTGCGACATGAAAGCATCCGTGAGTTTCACCGACAGGTTGAAGTTCGCGAACGCCCCGGTCTCGGTCTTGGCGAGGATGAATTTCAGGATGTCCGGGTGTTCCACGGACATCATGCCCATGTTGGCCCCCCGCCGGGATGCTCCTTGCTGGATCGCCCTGGTCGTCTCGGCAAAGACGCGCATGAAGCTGATAGGCCCGCTGGTTTCGCCGCCGCTCGAGGCCACGCGGTCGCCCGCGGGCCTGAGATTGTCAAACGCGAAACCTGTTCCGCCGCCGGCCTTCTGGATCAGCGCCGTGTTCGTGACGGCGTGGAAGATGCCGCCGATGCTGTCCGGCACGGGCAGAACGAAGCACGCGGAGAGCATTCCGTTCTCGCGCCCGGCGTTCATCAGCGTCGGGCTGTTGGGCAGAAATTCGCCCTGATGCATCATGCGGCAGAACTGCCGGGCGACGGAACGAATCTGCTCTTCGGTCGCGCCGTAGGCCGCTTCTGCGGCGGCGACGGCCCTGGCCACGCGGGCGAACATTCGACGCGGCGATTCGACGACGCGGCCCGCGCTGTCCTTTAGCAGGTATCGCTGGCGAAGCATTTCATCCCGCAGCGCCGATCCTTCGCGGCTCGCGCTGGGCCGACGCATAACGACGGCCTCGGGAGCGTGGCGGCCGCCGCCGGCCAGCCACTCCTCGATGCGAACCCGATGGAACCGTAGGGCTCGGCCCGTGCGGGCGTGCGGAATGCGGCGCTGGCTGACCCAGTTACGCACAGTCCTCGGACTGACCGAAAGACCGTCGGCGACCTCGCGGACGGTCATCCAGGGAGACTTCGCATCCGTCCCGATTCTCGCAGTACTCGTCATCCCATCACCAGACCAAGGCCCCGAGACCTCATCGTGGGGTGTACATGTCCCGCCCAAAGCCAGACGCCGTTGCCGAACGGGGCCGTTGATGCTCGTCCTTTCCCCTCACGTTTCCTCCGCCTCCGCGTAATACCGGCACGCCCCGTCTCCATCAGCCCGACTCGGCTCGTAGTACTGGCAATCCTTGCATGGCTGATCGGAGACCGTCACGATCTCCTTCCGCACCGGGCACCATTGTATTTCCGCGCTGTCCGCCGCGTTGCCGCTGCGCCGGACCCCCGCACCGCCGCGTAGGCCGGGACGGTGCGCCTGCGGAGGAAGCAGGCCTTCGTGGACTGGCACGACACGGATCGTACCTGGTTCTTCGGGTCCGGCCTCCAGCGGTGTCGACGACCAGGGCGGACATTTGTATCCCCACCCCTCGTCAATGACGGGCTCGCTCGGCTCAGTCGGTTCGGGCCGCGGCACGACGGAGCCTTCTATCGCTTTCTCTAGGAGGTTCAGAATCCGCCCGATCCGGTCCGGGTATTCGAGGTCCTCCGTCACCATCTCGTGCGGTGGCGGGACGAGTCGATCTCCCAGTGGGTCCAGGCCGCGGACAGGATCGAACAGACCATCCGCCCCGCCCGGCTCCACATCAGGATTCTCTTGTCCGGTACTCGTCACTGCGATCTCGCTCATTCTTGTCGCGGAGGAACGCGGTCAGCCGCGTGAAACTGACGCGGCCGGACGTCACCAAGTCCGGCTCCAGTTTTCGCATCACGAGGTCGCGCAGCCTATCGAGGGTCTCTTTCTGGACTGACACGAGGACCACTCGGTCGTACCCCGCTTCCAGATCGTGGCAAACGTTCACCAGTTCTTTCTCCGGCCCCTCGTTGACGAATTCCACGGCGACCTTGAGGTTGTCCCACTCCGACGCCACGTCCACCCGCGCGCCTTGGCGCTCCGCCTCGATCTGGGCCGGATAGCCCTGGCCGACGCACCAGTTGAAGATGATCTGCTGCGCATAGCGGTGCTCGACGTTGCCCCGGCCGGGGGAAGGTGCCGGCCGCACCTGCAGCCGATCGAGGACCCGGCGACCCTCCTCGGTGACCTCGGTCAACGTCACAACCTTACCCTTCCCGCCCAACGAGACGCGGTGCAACCGGATCAGGCCCTTCTCTTTCAACGCCTCTCGGAGTTTGTTGCCCTTGTAGCCGGAGATCCCGTTCCTGCTGTCCCGCTCGCTGACCGGCTCGAGGGTCTGACTGAGGACCAGGTAATCGATTTGTTCCTTGCTCAGGTCGTGGGGACGCTCCACGGGGACGGGCCCCTTCTCCTTGTCATCGAATAGCGGCGTCGAGGGTGGCGGCGCCGAAGGGCGAACGTAGATCGAATCCAGCCACGGCCGGGTCGCCTCCTTCCGCTGTTCGACCTCCTCGGGCGTCGCCATCGGCAGCCGGGCGTCCGGCAGTTCGACCAGGAACGGCTCCGCGATGCCCGGGACTCGCACGACCGCCTGCCTGGGAGTCCTGTCCGGCATCGCCATCACGTGCATCTCCTGCTCGCCGGTCAGGGCGAGGTTGTCGCTCACTGCGCGAAGGGACCGACCATCGGAAGGACGAAGCACAATGTACGTATTAGTGTTGCTATTTAACTGCGTAGGCAGTAAGTGCGGCGTTTGCGTCGCCGCGGCCAATCCCAGTCCCCGCTTCCGGCACGTCCGGGCCATGTCGAGAATGAGAAGTTCGCTCTGTCCGGCCCGCCGCATCCTCTCGATCGAACAGATACGCGTCACCTCGTCGAACACGAGGAGGAGTTCCAGATCGGGGTCGGCCCGGATGTGCCTCACCAGCGAGACCCAGAACAGCAAGCCCGTCGTGAAAAAACCCAACAGGTCGTCAGACAACCCGCGCAGGTCCCAGACCATTTTGCGGTCCATCAGGGCACGGATGTCGTGGCTCCCGCCCGAGTAGGTCAGTCCGAGGAACGGAAGGACCGTGCCGCCGATGCGGCCTCGCAGGGACTCCCAGTGCCCTCGGTCCCGGCTGTTGAGGCTGTACTTCTTGCCCAGCAGATGATGGTGGAAGTCGTACATCGTGAAGTATCTGCACTTCTCGTATAGTTCAAGGGCCTGCTCCCGCGCCATGCTCATCATGCCGTTCCGGGCGTACAGCGTCTCCTGGGTGGTGCTGACGAATTTGGAGACGTATTGCCGCCAGTCGAGTTCCATCCCGGCCGGCCCGACGAACAGGTCCTGGCGGTACATCGACGGCGTGACGACGGGGATGGTCGGATCGGCGGCCACGGCCAGGCGGCCCAGGTCGCCTTCGGTGTCGAAGTACCAGACGCTTGCGCCGGCGCGCTCGGCCGCCCCGGCCAACAAGAACAAGGTGATCGTCTTTCCTGCTCCCGTCGGCCCGTCGACCTGAGAGACGCCCAGCAGCCCCCGAGACTGGAGGCGGAACTCGTACTCAGGGCCCCGGCCGGTGACGACCTGGAGACCCAGACTCAGGTCTCCCTGCGATGCTTCCTCCAGACTCGGACCTGGCAGAAAAGGGTGGTACAGCGGGCTGGTCGCCGCCGCGTAGTAGGCAAGATAAGATTTCAATTTCTCTCGCCGCTTCGTCGAAAGCAGCGGCGAGTCGACGAGCGCGCGGATATTCGGATCGCGGCTGAGGCCCGAACGCCGGGCAAGGTATCCAAGTTCCCCGTCACGCGCCATGGTTCGTATTGTCTCCGTCGCGCCGGTCCGGTCGGCTCGGAATGAGCCACTCCAGCAGCGCCCTCAGGGCAGCCGCCAGTATCAGCGCCCCGAACGCCACGAACCCCAGGGCCAAGAGCACCGCCGGCACTCCCGTGGCCTGCCCGAGCGACGAGAGGACGCCGCCGCGGTCAAGCCGCAAGACGTACAGCAGACCCAGAACGGCCCCGGGCAGCAGAATTGCGAGGAGTCGCCAGGACGCGCCCAACCATCCCAGGCGGCGTCTTGACAGCACCAGGGCCGCCACGGCCCCCGCCACCACTAGAACCCAGAACATGGCATTTCCTTTCTTATGTAATCATTCGTATTACCATGGCAATAACAGCCACGACAATGGCGCTGACGATGGCGACCACCAGCGCTTCCCTGGCCCGCCAACGCCGGGCACACGATCGGCACACCATACCCAGGCCCGGGGCCAGCCAAAGCCATCGCTGGCACGGCCCGGCCGTCAGGCGGCGGCAGATGCCGCAAAGGTTGCCCCTGTCAGCGGCACAGTCGTGACACAACGTGTGCGTCGGGTCGCCACAACCGCACACGCCACCGATCTCGTCGGCGGTGCGCGTCATGTGGCCGCATGCGGCGTACCGGATCCGGAGAGTCAGCCGCTCGCCCATTCCGCCGCCGCCCAGTTCGGTTACCTCGTCACGATCTACTACTGGTTGGCCCGGCTCGACCGGCCCGACGATGAAGATCCGCGTCTGGTTCCGCATCGGCGGGGGCACGACGGGTCCATCTCTGTCCGCACCGTCCGGACGGTTTGGCCGATTCCGGCCGCCATCCTGGTTTGATCCTCCTTGCGACATCGCGCTGTTCCTCGCGACGCATCCGGCCCGGCGGCGGTCCCGCAGATACTCGTTTGGCTGCCCGACCCGGTTCTCAATCGGCTGGCCTCTTGCCGGGCCCGCGAAGGCGGCAAGATAGCGGGGAGGGCAGTTCGGGGCTGCCCTCCCCAGGGCCCCTCCCGCTAGTCGATTCCTTCCATGGGCCGACCGATCACGCGGGATTCACTGCTAGGCCCCCGCCTTTCTGCTGCCCCCGGGCTGCGGCGGGGTACGTCGCCGGGCTGGGCCGCGGCCACCAGCGACCGAATGCCCGCCAGCACCCGCCGGGTGCCGCTCCGCGCCGACTCATCCGTCGGCGCACGAACGGTCCGCGAGGGCAACTGTGGTACGGCGACAGCAGGTCTCATGATCCACTCCTTTCGTGATCCGCTACGGCCGGTAACCGCGGCAGACCGAGCACGAGGGACCGTCCCCCTGCTCGTCCACCACCTGAACCAGCCGGACAAGGCTCGGAATATCCGGTCGCCCGACGTTCCCCGTGGCGTCTGGTGCATTGATAATCATCGCAAGGCAGAAATGGGGGTCTACATAGTGTGCGAAACGCTCAAAGCCTCGCCGTCCCGCAAGCGAAAGCCCCATGAACTCTTTGAACGCCACATGGACCACCTCGGCGACATCCACGAGCATGGTCTGACCCCCCTCGGCGCCGCGCTTCTCGGAGAGTTGACCGGTGCAACCCACGCACGGAGTCCGACGCGGCCACGACCACGCCGCCTCGCCGGAGCGGCCGTTCTCCAGAACGGTCGCGTAGATGCAGGGCCGTTCGGCGTACGCGATCGCCCCCAGGTGCGCGGCCACGGGGAAATCGCCGATCGCAAGCACTATGTGCGTCGCATCCCGCATCCATTCGAGGAAGATGCCGGGATGCTCGACCGACAGCCTCTCCGCCGCCCCCCTGAACGCGATCCGCGGGCTCAAGCGGTACAGTTCGTCCTTGGTGGCACGGATTTTCGGCAAACCCATGCCCGCCTCACCGACGCCGCTGGCATAGTTCCGCCGCTCGTTCCAGTCCGGTTCGATGAGGCTGATTCGCCGGACGCCGTGGTAGACCATCATCCGGATCAGTTCCCAACCAACCCGACCGCCACCGACGACCAGCGCGTGCACACTCCGACGAATCCAATCCACGTCGAACAGCCCTCGAATCGGATCAAACCAATCCATTATTCTACATCTCCTCCCGCAGGCGCCCCATCCGGTCGAGTTTCAGACGCCCTGGAGCAGCCGTTTGCCGCTGAGCAAGGGCCAGCACCTCCTGCTCGAGTTCCTGCAGCCCCTGTTGGATCGCCGCCAGGCGTTGATCGCGCTCGCGAAGTGCCCGGCGCAACTCCTCGATCTCCCGGTCCCTCTCGGCGATGGCGAGGCTTGCCCGCCGGCGCCGGCCGGCTCGTGCAACGGCGCCCACGAGCCACAGGAGCAACAACGTGCAAAGACCAACTGAGACGAGCCCGTCACCTGAGACCAAGTCCAGCATTTCCCCACGCCCCTTTCAGCCCGCTCGCGACCCGCCCCGGTACGTCAGACAGGTCCCGACCGCCCCCAGCCCCCACGCCTCGAACGTCATGCTGGCCGCTTCGACAAGCTGCCGAGTGGTCGTAGCGAACCAGTTCGGGACTGGGGTCGCATCCGGTGCCGTCTGCACGACTACCCGATAGGTTGCCCCCTCCGGCAAGCGGTCCAATTGCTTGCAGAAATTTTCGATCTCCGACACTGGCGGATCTCTTGCTTCTTCGCCGCCACGAGCGGTGAACTCGAAATCGAAGTCGTACCGCTCAAGGGCGTGGTCCTCCCCCTCGACGAAGACCTCCAGAATCAGCCGCCGCAACGTCTGCTCGGCCACCCACACGCCCAGGCCACGGTCGATGTCCTCGCGGTGGGCAATCATGTAGTCGGGCGGGAGATGCCGCGCGTACGCAATCCGGTGGGCCACCCGGACGATGCTGTTGACCGTAAACGTGACGGACTGCTGCGAGACGTTCACTTTTGTGCCCGTCGACTGTCTGACCCGGCTAGCCATGGCGCGCCCCTCCCTCCGTGTTTCCCCCTGTCTCCGGCGCTGATTCCTCGACCTCGCGAATTGTGAAAACGACGTGACGCGATGACAACGGCGGCAAGCGATAAACACCCATCGCCCGCGCAAGCCCCGGCTCCTGCACCAGAACAACCACGCGCACCGGCCCCGTTGGAGGCCCCGACCTCGGAAGTTCGGACAGCTCGACGTCGTCCGGCTCTGCGGGCGCCCAGGTAAACCGAACGCGAAAGCCGTTGCCCCCGGCCTGCACCTCCAGGCCGGTGACTGCGCCCGCCCGGACGGGGTCGACGAGGGACTCCGGCAGTTCCATCAGACGGTCGAACTCCTCGTTGGAGACGCCGGCCCGAACGGCGGTGAGCAGGTCGACGAGCATACGCTCCACCAGTCCGGTCCAGTGAATTGGCGTCTTGGTGACCACGACCAGCTGCTTATCAAACATTGTCATATTTATTCCCCCCATCGAGCATCCTGCGGGCCGTCGCGACCAGGTCCCTGGCCCGCAAATCTGTGGCGCCAGTCTCCAGGTGCGCTATCAACGGCAACCGGGCGAGCACCCGCCCCGAGATGGTCTTGTTGCGGAGGCACAAGCGTTCCGCCGCAGCGCGGACCTCTTCGTGGCACACGTGGATGTCCAGGCGTTCGGCTGCACGGGCAGCCTGCGCGAGGATGGCCGTCCCGGTCGGTACGTCGGGGCACGGAAAATGCAGGACGAGGTCCGCCCGATCGACGAGGGCGCGGTCGATCCTCCCAAGCAAGTTGGTCGTGCCAATGCACAGGAGATTCGGGCACGTCCTCAGGCGGTCGAGCTGCTTCAGGAGTTCATTGACCGCCCTAATCAGGTCCGTCGGGTCATTTGGCGGCAGCCGAGCGCGATCGAAAAAGAGCGATTCCATCTCATCGATCGTCACGACAGTCAACGTTTGAGCGGCGCTGACAGCGATCGACCTAAACGCGGCAGCCACCCTCTTTGCCGTCTCGCCCAGCATGTCCGAGACCAGCGCGGGCAGGTTGAGGCTCACGTGCACCGCTTGGCCGCCCGCCTCACGCGCGAAGTCCTTGCCCATCCGCTGGGCAACCGCGCCGGCGGTCATGGTCTTGCCGACGCCCGGCGGGCCAGCCAAAATCAGAACGCCCCCGAGCCCAGCATCACTCAACCAGCGGCGGCGCCGTAGTTCGTGGAGCGCAACATAGCGCGTGAGCGGCCCCTCGATGGCTGGCGGGAGGACCAACTTCGCCTCAAGCTGCGCAAATTCCAGGCAGGGTAACGCGGAGCACCGGATCGCGCCGTCGTCCGAGTCACGCACGCCGACATCTTGCCGACGCGCACGTTCCTCACTTCCCAACATGCCGGCCATGACCTACTGCTCCTTTCCAGGGACCACGCCTCCCGCTTCGGACGCCAAGACCTGGCACGTGGCTAAGAGGGTCCGCGCATCTGGCCAGGAGTCAGGAGGCTCCGGGCCACCCGCCGACGTCTCGCTGCTGGTGGCAGTTTGAAGGACCCACGGAGAGTCGGGACCGGGCGGTTCAATCCCGATCACCCGCAGGACGACGGTGAAACCCGTTTCACCGGCTGCGAGCCAGGTGTGCCCGCGCACATCGACAAGAAGCCCCAGATCCCTCGCTTTCGCCCGAAACCGGTCGTCGTGGTAGAAGGCATTCGCGGCAATACGACGGCCTGCGCGCGACGATTCCCAGCCGTGGAGGAGCTCGTGCAGGGCGATGGCACAGACCTGGAAATCGGGTGCGCCGCACAGGAAACCTTCGTCGAGGACCACCTCGGACCTGCGGCCGACACAGATGTCGGCGTGGCGGTAGAGTCCAACCGACGCAGGGGCGAGTGGCTCAACCTTAACGCGCGGCAGGTCAATGCCAAGGCGGAACGTCCTGATCATCTCCGAACACCATACTCGGACCTCGCAGAGCTTCGTCCGCACAGAGAGGTCATGTCGGCCCACGCGCACCTCGCGCGGATCCAGTATTTCCACCATGTCGAGCAGCAGGCCGGTTGTCACAAGGTCCTCCTTGAAATTCCCCTCGTGACCGGTATCATCCAAACATGAGGGCTGGCGCCCGGCGCAGAAAGTGCCGGACGGAACACTGTTGCGGCTTCCGGACTCCTGGGTCGAGCCCGCCAAGGCGCCCCAGGGTGTCCGCCAGCCCTTCTATTCTTCTGTCCCCAACTCATCCCCGAAGGCCATTCGGTGCCGGGTATCAGGGTCTGGACGCCCGGCACTTTCCCTCGGTCTGAGGTTCTTCCTGCCCCGTATCCGCCAGTCCAGCGTCCCCGGCGTCGGTCACGTCTCTGACGCTTGCCGGGACGGATTTCCCTCGATCCGCATCCGGCCACTGCTCCGTCCGCCCTGGGTCTCCCGCCGGCGTCCCGTAGTGCTACCCCTCGCAGGCCCCGCCCACAGGGCCAATCGTCTTCTGTTTTGGCCCTGCTTTTCCCACTCCACTCCAGCAAAATAAACCTAACTTCTTCCTGCGTAAGATCTTACGCGTTTCTCCTGGGGCCAGGCCGTTACTTCCTGTTTCGGCCCCGTTGGCCCCCGACCGATGGCCCCCCGCCGCCTCGGTCGACTATTACCCTTTCCTCTCACCCCCCTCTCGCGCAGTCGCCTGTCGCCCGGCGACCAAACTGCCCCAAGGGGAGTCGCCTGCTGTCAGCCTCGCGGCCAGCCCCCAGCACCCTTCACCCCACCCTCGGCCACAGCCCCCGCCCAAGCCGGCCACATGTCCGGCTCAGCCAGGGCAAGGCTCCCCGCCGATTCTCCGGCAATCCCAGCATGTCCGGCCCACCCCGAGTCCTGCGGCCGGTCGGCAACGCGACGCCCGGAGACAAGCGGCCAGCCGACCGGACGTGGCCTAGGACGGCCCTCACCTCCTTCGCCACCTTCCCGGGCCCCTCAGAGCCACTCGACTTCGCCTTGGCCCCGACCCGAAGCGGCAGCCCCTGCGCCACACGCGGCCCCGCTGGACAAACGCCGGCTTCATGTTCGTCTTCCCCCAAGCCCCTTGCTTTCTGTCCGGCCTCGGCTTACACTGCTTCATTGAGAAAGGCGACCAGCGGGCGCAGCCCGCGCACTGAAAAGCGCAGCCTTCGGGCTTCTGCTTAGTGTCAGTGCCAAGCCGTGCTGGCGGTGCCCTCAGAAAGCTCAGCCAGCGGGTTTGGGTCGCCTTTTCTACTACTTCTCTAGTACCTTACGTCATTTGTATTTGTGGGTATAGCCGCTTGAGTCTGATTCTGGCCGTCTCGGTCGTGAACTGCCAGTCCACCGATTTCTGGTCCGCGTTGCGA
>VGYT01000016.1 GCA_016872895.1 Planctomycetota bacterium | reverse complement strand
TAAATCCGTGAACGGTTACCAGAAAACAGGCCGATTACGGAAACCACTTGCCGTGGGTTTATGGTGACTATGCCAAACAATTAACGGAGCTCGGGAAAATGCTGGGGATAGGCGTTGATGTTGTCAGTTGACCGGATCATGGAAAAACCGCTGTTGGCTTATTTGTGGCTGTTTGGCAGTCATGGCGGCGGACGCATTTGCGCGTGGCATAAAGCGCCGGCGAGCCGGCTGCACTATCTGTTTCGACTCAATCTCACGGCCAACGTGAAGCGGGCCATCGCCGCCGTGCCGGAACGGGACTGGCAGGGTCCGGCGCGGCTGGGCGTGTTGCAGGCGGCGGAGTTGACCGGGCGCTTTTTTCTGGTTACGCAATGACTGTTTGCCAACTAACTATGAAACCATGATAATGAGATCAGCCATTCCATGGGCCAGCCGTATCACCGTTCTTGTCTTGCTGATCTGGGCGCACGGAATGTATGCCGCCCAGCCCGCTGGCATCGAAATCCACCCTGGCAATCCGTTTTACTGGCAATTCGACGGCAAACCCGTGCTCCTGCTGGGCGGCTCCACGGGACCGGTTCCGCACCGGACAACCGGAACGCCCGGACTGGAGAACGACGAGGGGATGTTCCTTTGGCCTGACGCGATCGAAGCCTTGGAGAGGCTGGCCCGGGTCGGAGGGAATTACGCGCGCTGTCTCATGTCCGGCCGGGTGCGCGGCGAACCGCTATGGCCCTTCGCCCGAACGGGCGGCCGTTACGATCTCGAGCGATGGGACCCGGACTACTGGCAGCGGTTCGAGACCTTCCTTCAGCGCGCACGGGAGGTAGGTATCGTCGTGCACGTGGAGATTTGGGCCACCTTTGACTACGGCCGCGCTCCGTGGGCGGCGAATCCGTTCAATCCGAAAAACAACATCAACTACACCGCCGAATCGTCCGGGCTCCCGCTGGCGGACGACGTGCCGCATCAGAACAACAGTTTCTACCGCACGATTCCCGGATCGGATCACGTGCCCGTGGTGCTCGGCTATCAGCAGCGGTTTGTGGAGAAGATTCTCGCGCACACCCTGCGCCATGATCACGTCCTTTACTGCATTGACAACGAGACCCGCCAGAGTGCCGCGTGGGGCGCTTACTGGTGCCGCTACGTCCGCGACATCGCCGCCAAGGCCGACCGAAAGGTCTCTGTAACCGAGATGTATGGCTCGCACGACTTGCGCGATCCGATTCACAACAACACCATCAATCATCCGGAGCTCTACGACTTCGTGGAGGCCGCGCAGAACAACCATCAGGGCGGCCAGTCCCACTACGACGCTCTCCAGAGCGTGCGGGAGCGAATCAGGGCCGCGCCGCGGCCGATGAACAACGTGAAGATCTACGGCGTGGACGGCGGGCGTTTCGGCACGAGCAAGGACGCGATGGAGCGGTTCTGGCGGAACCTCTTCGCCGGTTGCGCTTCGGCGCGGTTCCACGAGAAGCATCTGGGCGGCAGCGAACCGGCCCTGCGGATGATCAAGAGCGCCCGTGAAGTGTTCAGCGTGTTTGACGTTTTCCACGCCTCGCCGCGCAATGACCTGCTATCGAACCGGGAGGCAAATGAAGCCTATTGTCTGGCGGCTCCGCCCCGGCAGTATGCCGTCTATTTCCCCGCCAGCGGGGAAGTGCAACTGGATTTGCGAGAGGCCAAAGGCGGAGTCGAACTGCGCTGGCATTCGATTGACGGCGGAGGCTGGATGGAAGCCAAGCAGGTCCAAGGGGAGAAGCCCGTCGGTCTCGCCACGCCCGGTGCCGGCCAATGGGCGGCGGTCTTGCGATCGGGCGGGAAGTGAACGGAAACATCAGGTGAATCAAATGACTGACATGCTGAGAGGCCTTGCGGGGGCGGCGGGCGACGCGCTGGAGAGACGGGGCGATGGTTCTTCGGTGGGCGGCGACGGCGCTTGTGGAGACGGAGAAGAACTTCCAACGGATCATGGGCTATAAACATCTCTGGATACTAAAGTCGTACCCGGACGGCCAGGAAGAGGTTGCGTCGGCGAGGAAGGCCGGTTAACATGAACCGGAGCCGCCACCAACCTTCAACTGCCGCCGGGACATCCTCCCCCCGACGCAGTCGGGGCGCAGGCGGGCAACACGCCACAGGGGAGAGATTGCCATGCACACGGTTCGTATTGTCATGCTGCTGGCCTTTGCCTTGGCGACCCGCGCAGACGGTGCATGGAAGCCCGCGTCAACGGACAGCCATCCCGGCGACGTCGAGAAATCGCACGTCGAGGCGGTCGCCAAGGGGGTGCACAAGTACCGGGTCATTCAGGGCGGCACCATGGACGGCCGGAACTGCCGTTCTCCGATGGGATGCGGAATGGCGCGGGAAGGGGCCTTCATCCAGACCTGGGAGTCCAACCGGTCGGTGCGGATGGAGAACGTGGGCGAAACCGACGTCGTCAATCCCTGGCTCTCGAACGGGCGCAACAACTTCCGCACCGTCGCCGAGATCGTCGCCTCGGCCGTCACGCCCGACATGACCGACGCCGAGAAGGCCTTCGCGCTCTGGTTCCAGCAAATCCGGCACCGCCACCATTCCCCCGGTGACAACAGCGAACTCGGCGACCCCGTGAAGGTCTTCAACGTCTATGGGTACAACACGTGCGGGAACGACTCCATCAGCCTGGCCACGCTGTGGCGCGAGGCCGGCCTGAAGGCCGCGCCGGCCCGCGCCCTGGGGCACTGCGTCTCGCAGGCCTTCTACGACGGCCGCTGGCACTTCTACGACGGCGACCTCCACTGCGTCTATCTCTTGCGCGACAACGAGACCGTGGCCGGCGAACAGGACATCGTGCGGGACCACGACCTGGTGAAGCGGACGCACTCGCAGGGCATCCTCTTTCCGGACACCTGGTGGCAGCCGCAGGGAATGCCCGCGATGTATTTCTACGAGGGGGCCGTCGCCGGCGAGCGAGGGGGCAAGGCCGATACGACGCTGAACATGGTTCTGCGCCCCGGCGAGGCCATCACGTGGCGCTGGGGGCGGTGCGACCCGGTCAAGTACCACGGGGCGCGCGGTACGATGCCCACGTACATGTCGGTCATCTACAACGGGCTATGGGAGTACCGTCCGGACTTTGCCAAGGAGACCTGGCGCAAGGGGGCCGCCACCGTTGAGAACATCGCCTCCGGCCCCGACGGCCTGGCCGCCCAGGACGGGAAGACCGGCACGATCGTCTGGACGATGCGCAGCCCGTACGTCTTCGTGGGAGGCCGCCTTGAAGCGGAGGGCACGGGCGCGCGGTTCTCCGTCTCGGCCGACGGCAAGGCGTGGGAGGCCGTCAAAGACGACCTGGACAAGTTCTTCCTGACTGTCGGGCCGGCCCGCTACGAGTACAGGCTCCGGTGCCAGTTGGAGGGCGCGGCCCGGCTCCGCCGCCTGGCAGTCGCGAACGACGTGCAGATGGCCCCCCTGGCGATGCCCGAGATGGCCGTGGGCGAGAACGTTTTCACGTATTCCGATGAGTCTGCCGGCGACCGCGCGGTGCGCATCACGCACACGTGGGTCGAGCGGTCGGCCTCGAAGCCGCCGGCCGCGCCGGCCGGGGCGCTGAATCCGCCGGACGGCGGCGAGAGCAACGGGACGGAGATCGCGTTCCAGTGGACGGCAGCGGAAGTTCCCGACGGCGGTGCGATCGGGGACTACCATTTCGAACTGTCGAGGCGAGCCGACATGAAACTGCCCCTCTCGATGGACTTCTACAAACTCATCTCCCGGACGGCGGACGCGAGCGCCGTCAGGAGCAAGAACGGCATTGTTACGAGTGCCACCGTCAGGGGTCAGTACACGCTTGCTCTGCCGGGTCTGTTGACGCCCGACCAGAAGTACTATTGGCGCGTGCGGGCGATGAACGACAAGGGCGTGTGGGGACCCTGGAGCAAGACGTGGACCTTCACTGCGCGCGGCCCGGCCTATCCTCTGGACGTCCGAGTGGACTACGACGAGGCCAAGGGAGTGGGCATTCTGCGCTGGAAGGCCAATCCGACGGGCCGTCCGCCGGCCAAGTACCGGGTCTATGGCAGCGACGAGAGAGGATTCACGGTCGCCGACAAGAGGTTCCAGAGCGTCGTGGGCGTTACGAAGGAGGAGATGGCGGACTGGAACCCATGGTTCCCGGCGAACTTCATCGCCGAGACGACGGCCACCGAACTGGCGGTCCTGGGCCCCCAGGTCGACCTGCCCGCAGCCAACAAGACCTACTACCGCGTGGTGGCCGTGGACGGTCAGGGCAAACGCAGCGGCCCGTCCGATTACGCGACCGGCCCCCGACCCATCATCTACACCAGGCCCGTGGCGGCCGCCAGGGTCGGCGCCGAGTACCGCTACCAGGTGCGCGCCACCCGGTCGCTTGGCGCGCTTACCGCGCGGATGAGGAACAACCAGCAGGTCAGCGGCTACTTCGACATTGAGAAGCCCAGGTTCGCGCTTGCGCAGGGGCCCGCCTGGCTCAAAATCGACGAGGCCACGGGCCTGCTTTCCGGCACTCCCGATGCGCCGGGCAAGGCCCAGGTGGCCGTCACCGTCACGATTGACCGCGAGGTGCGGACCCTGGACGAAAAGGCGCTCGCCTGGGGCAACGAGAAGGTGCTTTCGACGACCACCGACCGGGTCGGCCAGGCGACCCAGAGATTCGTCCTTGACGTTCCCTAGCCCTCGGCGGCCGCGACGGGCGGCACCTGGCGCGCAGGAACCCGGCCGCAAGTATGCTGGCGATTTCGCGCCGGCGGTCCTCCGGCGTCATCCAGTTCAACCCGCTGTGCGGCCGATGGTGATTATAATCCAGACGCCAACGGTCCGCCACGTATTTCGCTTCCTCCAGGCTCAGAAACAGTTCCAGATTCAGCAACTCGTCCCGCAGCCTCCCGTTGAACGACTCGACGTAGGCGTTCTGCCAGGGGCTGCCCGGCTCGATGAACAGCGGCCGAACGCGCGACCCCTCCAGCCACCGCCGAAGCGACTGCGCCATGCTGAAATCCCGACAGTTCAAGCCTCTTGAACCTTGAACTGCCGTGAGGCAACGGCGGAAACCGGGAGCACGGAATCGCAGATGTGCTTGATTCCGAGCGCCGCGGCGCGTAGATTCGTGCGCAGCGAACGGATGGGCCGGACCGGGAATACTCCGTGAACCAGCCTGCGCTGATTCCAGACCTTCATACGGTGGCCAACGGCGATGCGGCGCTCGGGCATCCGCGGCTAATCCTGCCGAAGGTGCTGGAGAAGGCCGCGTTGGACCACCGCCTGCCGCCGGACCAGGAGAAAGCGGCCCACCAGGTCATGCGCAGGTGGGCCGACCTTGAGAGCCGCGGCAAGTTGCGCCCGGAGAAGGAGACGACCCTTCAGTGGCAGTTCCTGATGGAGGTATTCTGCGGGGCGCTGGGGTACTCGCATCTTTCGCAGGATTCGGCGCTGACGGAATGGGACTTCGCGTCGCCTTGGCCGCTTGCGGGCGGCGAGGCCGACGCGGCAATCGGGCGATTCTGGAAAGAGGGCTCAGACCCGCCGCGAGCGCTCGTGGAACTGAAGGGCCCGCTGGTTGACCTCGGCCGCGACCGCTTCAAGGGCCGCACCGCCGTGGACCAGTTGTTTGATTACCTCATTGCCGCGCCAGAGTGTCCCTGGGGCATCGCCTGCAACTACGTCGGTTTCCGCCTTTATCACCGGCGCAAGACCAAGCAGGCGTTTGAACACTTCACGCTCCAGGGCGTGGCAGACAACGTGGGCGAGTTCCGCAAATTTGTCATTCTCTTCGGCCGCCTCGGCATGCTGGGCGTTACGCGCGCCCAGCGCCCCCTTCTGGACAGGCTGCTGGAGGAATCGGAGAACCGCCAGCGCCAGGTGGGCGACGATCTGTACAGGTACTACGCCGACCAGCGGCGGCAGTTGATTGAGGCCCTGACGCGGCCGCCGCACGCCAAGCCCCTGGACGACGCCATCCGCCTGGCCCAGAAGATCATAGACCGCATTATCTTCATCGCGTTCTGCGAGGACCGCAACCTGTTGCCGGAGAACGCCATCGCCAGGGCGTGGAAGCAACTGCCGGCATTCACGAAGGTGCGCAACCCGCGCTGGCAGAACTTCCTTGCCCTGTTCCATTTCGTGGACAAGGGCGACCCCGACCAGGGCATTCCGCCCTACGACGGCGGCCTGTTCAGGGACGAGCCCGACCTGAACGTGGCGGCCGTGGACCTGGAGGACCGCCACACCGCCTTCTTCAGGGGCGTCGGCGAATATGATTTCCGCGACGAGGTTAACGTTGAGGTCCTTGGGCACCTGTTTGAGCGCTCGGTGAACGACCTGGGCCGCCTGCGGGCTGGCGGCCTTTTCGGCGAGCGCGCCGGCGCGGCCGCCGAGGCGCCGCGGATGGAGAAGTCGGCCGATCGCAAGCGCGGCGGCATATATTACACGCCGCCGGAACTGACGGACCTTATCGTTCGCGAGACCGTCGGCGAAGCGATCGCCGAGCGCCTGGCCGACGTCGCCCGACGCCACGGCGTTGACCCTGCCGAGGCCGAGCGCCCGGCCGCCCCCGATGCAAGACTTGCCGCCTACTGGAGAGACTGCTTTGAGGCCCTCCGCACAATCAAGGTGTGCGACCCCGCGTGCGGCAGCGGGGCGTTTCTCATCCGGGCGTACGATGCGCTGGCGGAGAAGTACAAGGAGGCGGCGGGCCACTGGGCGTGGCACGACCCGGCGGGGGCGGGCGCCGACGACGAGCGTGTGCCCGACCTTATTCTGGCCGACAACCTCTACGGCGCAGACCTGTCGCCGGAGGCCGCCGAGATAACGCAACTTGCGCTGTGGATCCGCTCGGCCCGCCCCGGCAAGACCCTGGCCGACCTCTCGCGTAACATCGTGTGCGGCAACAGCCTGGTGAGCGATGCGGCGGCGGACCGGCGGGCCCTTGACTGGCGGCAGGCGTTCCGCCAGGTATTCGAGCGGCAGGAAGGCGGCTTTGATTGCGTCATCGGCAACCCGCCCTGGGAACGCATGAAGTTGCAGGAGCGCGAGTTCTTCGACGTTGCCGCACCCGAGATCGCCGCCGCAGTCTCGGCCGCGACACGCCGAAAACTCATCGCACGGCTCCAGAAGGCCAACCCGGACCTGTACGCCCGTTACGCCGCTGCACGCGAATCGGCCGAACGCACCCTGGACTACGTGCGCACGTGCGGCCGGTTCCCCCTGGCCGGCAGGGGCGACGTCAACACGTACGCCGTGTTTGCGGAACTTGCGCGCTCCCTTGTTGCCCCGCGCGGGCGGGTGGGGCTGCTCGTGCCGTCGGGCATCGCCACGGATGTTACCACGAAGGACTTCTTCGCGGCCCTGGTTGACGCCGGCTCGCTGCGGGCGCTCTACGATTTTGAGAACAAGGCGCCGTTCTTCCCGGACGTGGACAAGCGCTTCAAGTTCAGCGTACTTCTTTTCGGGGGGGAGAAGTTGCGGCACAGGTCGGCGGATTTCGTCTTCTTTGCCCGCCGGATGAAGGACCTGCGCGACAAGGACCGCCACATCGTCCTGGCGACCGACGACCTGCGCCTCTTGAATCCGAACACGCGCACGTGCCCCATCTTCCGCACCCGCCGCGATGCGGAACTCACGAAGGCCGTCTATCGCCGCGTGCCCATCCTCGTGGACTACTCCCGCAAGAAGGGCGGGAACCCGTGGGGCGTCCGGTTCGTCCGCATGTTTGACCAGACCAACGACGCCGAGTTGTTTCACACGGCCGGCGACCTGGCGAAGCAGGGCTTCAGGCGAGCGGGCGCGGCCTGGAAGAAGGGCAGGCACACCTTCCTGCCCCTGTACGAGGCCAAGATGGTGCAGGCGTACGACCACCGCGCAGCCGGCGTGGTAGTTGATGCCAGGAACTGGATGCGCCAGGGGCAGACGCTGGCGGCAACCTCCGTCCAGCACCAGAACCCGGAGTTCCAGGCGATCCCCCGGTGGTGGGTTGCCGAGTCCGAAGTGGAGCGGGCGCTTGGGCGTAAGCGCCCTCGCGGCTTTTTGGGCTTCAAGGACATAAGCAGCGCCACCAACCGAAGAACGATGATAGCCGCTGCGATTCCGTGGAGCGCTGTAACGAATCACTTTCCGCTGCTGCTGACGAACCAGAGGCCCCGTCTGGAAACGTGCCTGCTGGCCAACCTGAATGCTTTCGTCTACGATTACGTCGTCCGGCAGAAGTTGGGCGCGGTGACACTTAATTTCTTCATCGTGGAGCAGTTGCCCACGCTGCCGCCGGAGGCCTATGCCGCGCGGTGCCCGTGGGACAGGCGGCAGACGCTGGAGACCTGGGTCAGCGAGCGTGTTCTGAAGTTGACGTGCACGGCCGACGACATGAGGCCGCTGGCCCAGGCCGCAGGCATGGACCCGCCCGTGCACAGGTGGAACGAGCGGGAGCGGGCCGACCTGGGGGCGGAATTGGACGCCGCCTACTTCATCCTGTACGGCATCGAGCGCCAGGACGCCGAGTACATTCTGTCCACCTTCCAGGGGGCCGGCAAGGCGCAGGAAGCGCTTTTCAACGGCCTGACGGCGGCCGGGCGCGTCCTGGCGGCCTATGATGCCATGAGCGGATCGTGAAGGAGACCAGGCCATGATGAATCGGCGGGAGTTTCTCAGGCGGGCGTGGCTGGCGGGGCCGGCGGTCCTCGGCGCAGCCGCCGCAGGGTGCGCAGCCGGGGCGCCGGGGGCGGGCGGGGTGCCCCCCGCGGCAGGGCAGGCTGCGGCCGCCGCGGCCGGGGCGGGCGCAGGCGGGCGCAGGCCCAACGTCGTCTATTTCATCATTGACGAACTCGGATATTTTGAACTGTCGCTGATGGGACACCCGGAGTTCCGCACGCCCAACGTCGACCGCATGGCCGCCGAGGGAATGCGGTTCACACAGTTCCTGGCGGGCGGGTCGGTGTGTGCGCCCACGCGGGCGACCCTGATGACGGGCAAGCACACGGGCCACACGTCGCTGCGGACGAACGGGGGGTGGGAATCCATCCGCGACGGGGAGGAAACCCTGGCCTCCGTGCTCAAGAAGGCCGGCTACGCCACGGGCGGGTTCGGCAAGTGGGGGTGCGGGGCCCGCGGCACGGCGGGCGTGCCCGAAAAGCACGGCTTCGACGTCTTCTTCGGATACTACGACCAGGTGCACGCGCATACATACTTTCCCACCTACCTGGTGCGCAACAGCCGGGAGGCGCCGCTGGAGGGGAACACCGGCAACTTCCAGGAGGGCAAGACGTTCAGCCAGTACGTGATTTTCGACGAGGCCAGGAAGTTCTTGAGGGAGCACAAGGACGGGCCGTTCTTCCTGTACCTTCCGTTCACGCCGCCGCACGGCCGGTGGGGGTTCCCGCGGACCGACCCGTCGTGGGAACTCTACAAAGACAAGCCGTGGTCCGACGACGCGAAGGTGTACGCGGCCATGGTGAACATGATAGACCGTCAGGCGGGCGAGATAGTGGCGATGCTGAAGGAGTTCGGCATAGACGAAAATACAATCGTATTCTTTTCGGGCGACAACGGGGGGCTGGAGTATTTCGCCGACGCCGCGCACCCCGACGGGCTGTTCGGTCCGAACGCGGACCCGCGGACGGGCAAGCGGCGGTTCCGCGGCGGCAAGGGCCGGTTCTACGAGGGGGGCCTGCGCGTGCCGTTCATCGTCCGCTGGCCGGGGCGCATCAGGCCGGGCCGCGTAAGCGACCACCTGGGATACTTCCCCGACGTTATGCCGACGCTGGCCGAGTTGTGCGGCGCGGCGTGCCCGGCCGACACGGACGGCATTTCCATCGTGCCGGAACTGGTGGGCGAAGAGGCCGCCGGACGCAAGCAGCCGCAGCATAAGTACCTCTACTGGGAGGACCGCAACCAGACGGCCGTGCGCATGGGCTCGTGGAAGGCCATCCGCCCAAGCGCGAAGAGCGAAACGTGGGAACTGTACGACCTTGCGGCCGACGTGGGGGAGGCGGCCGACGCCGCCGCGCGCCATCCCGACGTCCTGGCGCAGTTGAAGCGATTCGCCGATGAGGCGCACGTGCCGATGCAGGCGGGAGAGGTGTACGACCAGGCCCTGGTGACGAAGGACCGGAACGTCCCGCTCGGCAAGCCCATCCCGCCCGAGCAGCCCGAGCCGAAGGCAAAGGCGAAGGCGAAGTCCGCGAAGGCGCCCGCCTGAACGGGAAGGCGAAGGCGCAGCGGCGCAAGGCCGCTTGAACGCTCTGCGCGGTCCAACCGCCGGGCCGCCGCCGCAGCGGGTGCCATGCTTTCGCGCCTTTGCGAAAGCATGGTCCCGGCGCCCCTGAAACGCATGCTTTCGCCCGCCAGGGGCGGGGCACCCGGCAGCGCTGGAGGATTATGGGGGCCTCGCGGGGTGCGCCTTCGATGCGGTGGTTCACGCAAGGTACTTCAGCCGCGCGGCCGGAAGTCGCTTGAGGCGCTGGGTGCGCGGATCGACTTCAATCCCGACAGACTCCAGGGCAGTGACCCCAAGGATGGGTTCGGCGTCGTCCGCCCCGAAAATGATGGTGGTCCCGACCATGTCACCCATGAATTCGAGTTCGCCGGTTGCGATGTCGAGTTTCACTTCTGATCCGTCGGCAAGTGAGTAAGTCCGCTTTGCTCTTGGGGAAAGACCGATCTGCTTCAGGAACTTGCCGGGAACGACCGAGTCGACGGCGCCCGTGTCGACGAGGAAAAGACCCTCCCAAGTCCGTGCGGGATCGGCAGGATTGCGTACCGTCACGGTCACGTGTGTCATATCCATGTGGACTTCCTCCTCCTGATGAGGCTCCGGCCGGCCGCGCACGCGCATATATTAGCCGCAAGCGCCTGCAACAGCAATAGATGGGGGCGGCGCGCTGGCGCCTCGGGGCCGCGGCCGGCGCGGGCGCTTGCACGGATTCATCGGCCGCTGCCGGCGGCTGAGAAGGCGGGCGCCAAGGTTTCGCTTGCGAGAAGCATGCGTTCCGCCATCGCACGACTATTGCTTGGCAACAGCGCGAAAGCATGGCACCCGGCAAGGGACTACTGGCGGCCCGGCGCGTCAGTGGAGCGCGGGGCGGACGACCTGGCCGCGGGCCTGGGCCTCGGTGTTCTCGTAGGAGCCGAAGAAATCGGAGTTGCAGTCCAGCCACAGGGCCACGCGGCGGAGGTCCTCGGGCGGGAGGTTCACGTCGTGGTGGCGGTCGCGGAGCATCGGGTAGAGGCGCGAGGCCCGCGCGCCGAACTTGCCCGGCTCGGTTCGCGGCGGCGTCCAGGGGTCGTAGTCGCCCCGGGTGGCGCCGTAGAAGAAGGCGTAATCGCGCAGGTTGGCATACGAGGCGTACCACAGGTGGGGATGCTTCTGCCACTCGCCGGGGCGGAGGTCCGGCGCCTTGGCTTCCTTCTCATGGCACGCGATGCAGTGGCGCGCCAGGACGGGCTGGACGAGGCGCGGGAAACTGAAGGGGTTCGCCCCGTCAACCTCGGGCTGAATGACCGACGGGGGGCGGCGAAGGGCAAGCGGCACCTGGCCTGGCGGCGGGGGCGCGGCTGAGCGCGGCTCGTGGCAGCCCTGGCAGAAGAGGCGGCGGCCCGCCCCGGCGTACGTGTCGGACCGCATCGACTGAACGGCCAGCCCCTGCTCATCGAGCGCCTGGAAGTACACCGGCACGCCCGCAGGCAGAAGGAAACTGGCGCTGCCGTCGGCCTCCACCGGCACGGAGCCGAGTACGGCCCGCGCGCCCTTCTCGTTGCCGTAGCCGATGCGCGGCTGGTTGATGAGCGGCGTCGTCTTGGGCAGCACCTGGACGATGCGAAGCGCGCGGACGGACGCGCCGGCGGGGAACGGCAGGCGGCTGTCGTACACGTTGACGACGCTTACCAGCGCCGCGGCGGGCGGCAGGGGGCCGGGCGGGGCGGGCGCCTCGGCCGCGTCGGCCAGCACGGGCGGCCGCGCGCGGGGCCGCAGCGGCATCGGACCGAGGCACGAAATCTGCGGGTCGCGATAAATCAGTTCCTTGTTGCCGAAGGCGTCCAGCAGGTAAATGCCGTGGTTGTTGCGCGGGCCGCGCGAGGCGGCTCCTTCGGGGTCATAAACGCATAAATAGAAATACTCATCGAGGGGCCAGGCCGCGGCGTAGGCGTCGGCCTGCCCCGGGGGCGCCTCGGCCTCCGGGAAGGGCGCCTCCGGCGTCAGCCGCCGCAGGGGCCCCATGCCGTCGTCGTCCGGCACGTTCGGGTCGATGACGACGAGCGAGCCGTAGGCCTGGCCGTGGTGGGCGGCGGCGGTGGCGACGTACTTGCCGCAGCCCGGGATGGCGCGGACGTCGAGTTCCATCGTGGGGCGCGCGCCCTGGGTGCGGCCGAAGTTGCCCTGGAGCGCCCGCGCGTCGCCGCCGTCGGGCCGCGCGAGCCACGGATGGTGCGCCTGGATGTTGCCGCGGTCGGTGTAGTCCCATCGCGTGTAAACGATGAGGCCGCTCGCGGCGATGCTGGGCTGCCACTCGTTTGCCTCGTGGTGGCTGAGGCGTACGATGCCGGCGCCGCCCTGGTCCATGGCGTGCAGCGTAAAGAGGGGCACGGGGCGCGGATGGCAGCGGCCGAAGCCGCCGCGGCGCTCGGAGATGAACGCGATGCGGCCGTCGGGCATCCAGCACGGGTCCAGGTCGTTGACGGGGCCGTCGGTAAGTTGGACGAGGCCGGACCCGTCGGCATCAATTTTGAAGATATGATAGGTGCTCCGCTCGGTCCACCGGTAGCGCGTCGGCTCGCCCTCGGTGTAGGCGAAGAGGACCGTTCGGCCGTCGAAGGACACGTCGGGCGCGAGGAACGCCCCCGCCTGAAGGCGCCGCCCGCGGAACCGGCCGTTCTCGCAGACGGCGTGCGCCAGGAGGTCGCGGGCGGCCTGCCCGGTGCGGAAGGCGTTCTCCAGCACGAACACGCCGCCCCCCGCCACGGCGTGGAAGCCGAAGAACTGGTCGCACATGTGGTTGCCTTCGAGCATGCGGCCGGGCAGAAAGTGGCGCTTGACGAAAAGCAGGCGGTCGAAATCAAGGAGCGGGTTGGCCAGGGCGACCTGGCGCCGCGCGGCGAGCACGTCGGCGAACAGGCGCCGCCGGGCGTCGGCGTTTTCCGGCGGCAGGCTCACGGCCTCGGCCCGCAGCGCGGCCAGGCGCACGCCCGCCGCCGACAGGTCAGGCGCGCCCGCCATGCCTTCAAGGTGCGCCAGGAGCGCCTCCGCGCGCCGCAGGGCCACGTCGGCGGGGTCGCGGTCGGCGGCAAGGATGAGCGATTCCGGCCGCACGGCCTGGTCCGCGATGGTCTGCCAGCGATTGCGTACGGCAGCGTCTTTCTGGAAGGAAGCAAGGAGGCGCTGAAGCGTGCGGAACTCGCGGTCGATCTCCTCCGCGGGCGGGGGCTCGCCCTGCCCTGCCGCCGCGGCCCCCAGGGCCGACGCTATCGCCAGGGCAACGACCGATGCCAGGAGGAGCGGACGGCTCGGCGAGTACCATGCTTCCGCTTGCGGGCGCCATGCTTCCGCTTGCGAAAGCATGGAGTCGGCGCGCCGGCATGCATGCTTTCGCAACGGCGCGAAACCATGGCACCCACAAGACAAGGGCCGACGGGCTGATAGCATGGCCCGTTTCCCTTCGGACCGCGGACTTTTATTGAAAGGTTGCCGCCGGTCCGGCGCCGGCGACCGTTATATTGAACCCTGCCTGCGGCCGGGCGGCCTTGAACTTCCGGCGCTCGGGGGGGATAATCGCCTTGCCGCGCGGCACTCTGGCAGGCCCGCCGGCAGGAGCAGAATCGCATGATTCCCGTCAAGACGCGATGCCTTCATGTACGGCACCGCTCCCTCACGGTCGCGGCTCTGAAGGCCGCGGCGTTCTGCGGGGCGGCCCTGGCGATTATCGCTTCCGCCGCTGCGCAGGGCGGCCCGAAGGAAGAGGCCGGGCGGATCCTCCAGGCCGCCGGCGTAAAGGGCGGCCTCATCGTCCACCTGGGCTGCGGCGACGGCAGGCTGACGGCCGCGCTGCGGACCGACGAGCGGCTGCTCGTCCACGGCCTGGACGCCGACCCGGCCGCCGTCCAGAAGGCCCGCGCCCACGTGCGATCGCTCGCCCTCTACGGCCCGGTGTCCGTCGAAGAGTGGGCGGGCGGGCGACTGCCGTACGCCGACAATCTCGTCAACCTGCTGGTGGCGGAGGAACTCGGCGCCGTGCCGATGGAGGAGGCGATGCGCGTCCTTGCGCCGCACGGCACGGCGCTGGTGGGCGGGAAGAAAACGGTCAAGCCGTGGCCCGCGGATATAGATGAGTGGACGCACTGGCTTCACGACGCCTCGGGCAACGCCGTGGCCAGGGACCGCGTCGTCGGGCCGCCGGCGCGCATCCAGTGGGTCGACGGGCCGCTCTGGCAGCGGCACCACGAGATGAACGCCAACCCGAGCGCCCTGGTGTCGGCGCATGGCCGCATCTTCTACATTTGCGACGAGGCCCCCGCGACAGTCTCCGGCCTGCCCGACCGCTGGTCGCTCGTCGCGCGCGACGCCTTCAACGGCGTTCTGCTGTGGAAGCGGCCCCTGGCCGACTGGGGCTGGAAGGCCTGGAGCACGGCGGAGACGGGCGGCCGCTTCAACCAGCCGCTTCACATTCACGAGCGCCTGGTCGCCGCAGGGGACAGGCTGTACGCGACGCTGGGGTTCAACGCGCCGCTGTCGGCCCTCGACGCCGCAACCGGTGAGGTGGTGCGAACTTACGAGGCAACGCGCGGCGCCGACGAGGTCCTCCACCACGAGGGCGTGCTGATAGTTTCGGTGAACCAGGCGCCGCAGGGGCCGGGCCGCATCGCCGACAGCCCGCCCCCCAGGAAGCGCATCGTGGCCATCAAGGCCGACACGGGGCAGGTGCTGTGGAGCCAGGGCGACTTCGCGGGCGTATCGTCGAAGTCCGGCGTCTTTGAGCGCATAACGCACCTGTGGATGGCGGCCGGGGCCGGGAAGGTCGTCTTCATGGAAGAAGATGCAGTGGTGGCGCTTGACCTGGCCACGGGCCGGCAACTCTGGCGCGCCCCGCGGCCGGAGAAGAAGATGAAGCAGGGCCACATCCCCTACAATCCGCCCAACCTGTGCACGCTCGTCGTGTACCAGGATGTAGTGCTGTTCGCGCAGCCCGAGGAACCGTACACCAGGGAAACCTGGAACCGCCCCGTGCGATGCCTGCTAACGGGCCTGGCGGGCGACACGGGGCGGGTCCTCTGGTCGCAGCCTTGCGGCAAGTGGGGACCGGGCGTCGCCGCCGACGTCTTCGTCATCGGCGGCCTGGTGTGGACGCACGCGGCGGAGGACATGGCCGCCGTCGCCATCGACCCGCACAGCGGCCAAGTCAAGCGCAGTTTCTCCACCCGCGGCGTGTTCGACGAGGAGCACCACCACCGATGCTTCCGCAACAAGGCGACGGAGCAGTACCTTCTGACCGGCCGGCGGGGCATCGAGTTCATCGACCTGGGGCGGGAGGAGACCGGCAAGAACCACTGGGTGCGGGGCGCCTGCCGCTACGGCGTCATGCCGGCGAACGGCCTGGTGTACGCGCCGCCGCATCCGTGTCAGTGTTATATTGATGTCAAGATCAATGGTTTCTACGCGCTGGCCGCGGCGGGGCAGGCGCCCCCGGCTCGCCGGGGCGACGCCGCGGCAAGCCCGGCGGCGGCCCGCGATGCGGACCGCCTGCGGCGCGGCCCGGCGTGGGGCCAGGGGGCGAGCGTGCCCGCCAGGTTGATTGAGTCGCACGACGACTGGCCCACGTACCGGCACGACGCCCGCCGCAGCGGAAGCACGCCGGCGCAGGTTCCACTGGAAGCGGGGCGGCTCTCGCGGCTGTGGGAGACGCCCCTGGGCGGGCAGGCCGGCGCCTGCACGGCGGCGGGCGGCAAAATCTTTGCCGCATGCCCGGACCAGAACCGCGTCTGCGCGCTGGACGCCGACGACGGCCATATCCTGTGGGAGTTCACCGCCGGCGGGCGCGTTGACACACCGCCGACGATTTACCGGGGCCTTGCCCTCTTCGGCTCGGCCGACGGCGCGGTCTATTGCGTTCGCGCAGGCGACGGAGCGCTTTTCTGGCGCCGCCGCATCGCGCCCGACGAACGGCGCATCGTGGCGTTCGGACGGGTGGAGTCGGCCTGGCCCGTCCACGGAACCGTCCTGGTGGACGGGGGCGCGGCCTACGCGGCCGCGGGACGCTCGACGCACCTCGACGGCGGCATAGAGGTCCAGGCCATAAACCCCCTCACCGGCGACCTTATCCGCACGCTGTCGCCGCTGAACCGCGACCCGCACGGTCTTGAGGACGTGCTCGTGGCCGATGGCGGCACGGTGTTCATGCGCCACCTGGCGTACAGCATGCGGGAAGGGGCGGCGGCGCCGGCCGCGCCGGACGCCGCGCCTGATGTCACGGCGTCCGCCCCGCCGGCCGCCAAGTCGGCCGCCAAGGCCGGCGCCAAGCCGGCCACCAAGCAGGCCGCCAACCTGGATGCAAGCCCGGCCGCCAAGCCGGCCGCCAAGCAAGCGCAGCGGCAGGCCGCACAGTCCCGCGCCTTCTCCACGGCCGGCCTGCTCGATGACTCGTGCTTCAGCCGCGTCGGATGGGCCGGGGCGGGCGGCGGCAAGGGGCCGGCCGACCTGCTGGTCTTTGACGAGGAGTGCACCTACGCCTTGCGAACCCAGCGGAAGGGCGGCTTCGGCGGCTGGTTCAAGCCCGCCACCGACGCCTACGAACTGGCGGCCGTCGACCGCAAGACCGCCAAGGCGCGCTGGTCGAAGACCCTTCCCATCCGCATCCGGGCCATGGCGGCGGCGGGGCGGACGCTCTTCGTGGCCGGGTCGCCGGACGAGGCAGACCCGCGGGATCCCTGGGCGGCCTTCGACGGCCGCAAGGGCGGCATCCTGCTGGCCCTATCCGTCGCCGACGGCAGCACCCTGGCCGAGTGCCGGCTCGACACCCCGCCCGCGTGGGACGGCATGGCCGTCGCCGGCGGGCGGCTGTATCTTTCGCTCACCAGCGGCCGGGTGGCCTGCTTCGGCGGCAGGTAAAGCCGCAGCGCACGCAGAGAGCGAGGAGACGTGGCCCTGTCCGCCGCAGGCAATCCGCCGGGCGTCACGGCCCTGGTGCTGAACTGGAACGGCGCCCGGGTCGTCGGCGAGTGCGTGCGCTCGCTCCTGGCACAGGACTACCCGGCGCTGGGCGTGCTGGTGGTCGATAATGCCTCGACCGACGGGTCGGCCGACATGGTCCGGCGCGAGTTCCCGGCCGTCCGCCTCCACGTGAACGAGAAGAACCTGGGCTTCGGCGGCGGGAACAACGTGGGCATCGGCCTGGCGGGCACGCCCTACGTGCTGATGTGCAACAACGACACGCGCCTCGCCCCGGACGCCGTGCGGCTGCTGGTCGAGGCCCTCGAAAATGAGCCGCGAGCCGGCTCCGCCACCCCCTGCATCGTCCTTGCGGCCACCGGCAAGGTCGATGCCACGGGCATCGTGGTGTGCCCGGACGGGCTGGCCCTGGGCCGCGGCCGGGCCGAGCCGCCCGAGGCCCTCCGCCAGCCCGCCGAGGTCTTCTACGCATCCGACTGCTGCTGCCTTTACAGGAAGGCCATGCTGGAGGACCTGCGCCTGCCGAGCGGCGAACTCTACGACGAAGACTTCTTCGCCTACGCCGACGAGACGGACATGGGCTGGCGGGCGCAGCGCCGCGGATGGAAAAGCCTGTACGTCCCCGCGGCCGCGGTGTACCATCACCACGCAGCCTCGTCGGGAAGCGTCTCGCCGCTGCTGGCGCGCCTGGTGGAGCGGAACCGCGTGTGGGTGGCGGTGAAGAACTTCCCGGCGTGGCTGCTGGCGTACGGCGTGCTGTGGACGGCGTACCGCCTCTTCTGGCAGGCGTGGGGGGTGATGGCGGGCCGGGGGCGCGCCGGGGCGATGGCCTCCCAGCGCAGCAAGTGGGAGATGGCGAAGGTCCTCCTGCGGGCCTGGTGGGAAGCCCTCCTGGGGCTGCCCGGGATGTGGCGGAAGCGCCGGGCGATCATGCGCAGCGGGCGCCTGACGTTCGGACGGTTCCGGGAGATCTTCCGCAAGTTCGGCATCGGCGCAAAGGACATCGCCTTGCGCGACTGAGTCGGCCTGAACCTGCCGCCCGCCGCCGGGCTTGCCACGGCGTCGCCCCCTGGCACGGCCCGCCTTGGGCGGGACGGCTGGCGAGCCGGGGAACTCGGGTTGAGCCAAACGACTCTCATGACGCCGGCCTGGTGGCTGCGGGCCGCCCGCCACATCGTCGTGCGGATGCTGCGCGCGGCGGTGCGGCCGGTGTGGAACCCGGCGCGAGGCCTCGTGCGGCGGTCGTTCATCCATCCGCTGGCCAACGTGGGGCCGCGGGTTCGCATCGGGCGAGGCTGCCTGATCGGCCGGTGCCGCCTGGACACGATGGACGGCGGCGGCGGACGCATCGACATCGGCGATAAGACCATCGTTTACAGCGGCGTCGAGGTCATGGTCCACGGCGGCCGGGTGACCATCGGGCGGCATTGCCTCATCACCCGCCGCGCGGCGATCCTGACGGGCGGGCACGGCTTTGCGCGGCGCGACCGGCTTATCCAGGAGCAGCCGTTTCAGTGTGCCGACGTCCGCGTGGGCGACGACTGCTGGATCGGCTTCGGCGCCATCCTCTTGCCCGGCGTGACGGTGGGCGAGGGGGCCGTCGTGGCCGCCGGCAGCGTCGTCACCAGGGACGTGCCGCCCTACACGATCGTGGCCGGCGCGCCGGCCCGGCCCATCGGCGAGCGGACTTGAGACCGGCGCCCCGCGCGGGCCGGGCAGCGCAGTCGTCTAGCCGTCGCCGGTACGGCGGCGCGGGTGTACTGTGCGGCCCGTCAGGGTGCGGCAGGCCCGGAGGCCCGCCGCGGAATGTCCGGCGGATGCCAGGGAGTGCGTAACCGATGACGATTCCGGTGTTTCGGCCCAGTTACGGCGAAGAGGAGTTCCAGGCCGTTCGCGAGGTCATGGCCTCCGGCTGGGTCGGCCTCGGGCCGAAGACCGCGGAGTTCGAGAAGAGGTTCGCCGAGTACCTGGGCGTGCGGCACGCCGTGGCCCTCAACAGCGGCACGGCGGCCCTGCACCTTGCGATGGTCGCCGCCGGACTCGGCAGGGGCGACGAGGTCATATCGACCCCCCTGACGTTCGTATCGACGAACCACGCGATCCTGTACGTGGGCGCGCGGCCGGTGTTCGCCGACGTCGAGGCCGAGACGGCCAACATCGACCCGCGCTCGGTCCGCAGGCGCATAACGAAGAAGACGCGGGCCATCGTGTGCGTCCACTACGGCGGGCGGCCGTGCAAGATGGACGAACTTGAGGCCATCGCCCGCGAGCACGACCTCGCGCTCATCGAGGACGCCGCGCACGGCTGCGGCGGCGAGCACCGGGGGCGCAAACTCGGCGCCATCGGCCGCTTCGGCGCCTTCAGTTTCCACGCCGTCAAGAACCTGGCTACAGGCGAGGGCGGCGCGATCGTCACCAACGACGACGACGCGGCCGCTCGCCTCCGCAAACTCCGCTGGCTCGGCATCTCCAGGGACACCTGGACCCGCGGGTCCCAGGCGCAGTACTCCTGGTACTACACCGTGGAGGAGGTGGGCTTCAAGTACCACATGAACGACATTCCGGCGGCGATCGGCCTGGTGCAACTGGCGCGCCTGGACGAGATGAACGCCCGGCGCGCGGCCTGGGCCGCACGCTACGACGAGGCCCTCCGCGACCTCGCCTGGATCCAGCGGCCCGCCGTCGAGCCGGGCACGAAGCCCGACTGGCACAACTACGTCATCCAGACCGACCAGCGCGATGCGCTGAACGCCTTTCTGGCCCAGCGCGGCATAGCGACGGGCGTGCATTACATCCCGAACAATCATTACGATATGTACAAGAAGTGCCGTGGCAGGACGCCCGTCTGCGAGCGCATCTGGAAGCGGCTGCTGACGCTGCCACTGTACCCGGACCTGGCGGAGGCCGACTTCGGCCGCATCCTTGCGGGCATCCGCGAGTTCGGCCGCAGCAAGGGATTGAACGGATAGCGGGGTCGCCATGGAAGAAGCGCCCTGCATCTTGTGCCGCAAGCCCGGCTCCCCCTGGTTCGAGAAGGCCGACAAGTTCCCGCCCCACGAGCGGTTCCGAGTGGTGCGGTGCCCTGAGTGCGGCCTGGGGTGGGTCACCCCGCGGCCGACACCCGGGGAAATCGGGCGGTACTATCCGGCCACGTACAGCGGCACGGCCGGGGCGGAGCGCAGCGGGGCGGAGGGCGGCCGGGCGCTCCTGCACCGCGCGGAGCGCTGGTACCGCTTCCACCTCCTGCGGTTCGAGACGCGGCAACTCCTGCGCCGGACGGACCTCGCGCCCGGCGACGCGGTCTTGGACGTCGGCTGCGCGGGCGGCGAGCGGATGCTCGTGATGCAGCAGGCGGGCCTCGCGCCCGCGGGCGTTGACATTGCAGCGGCGGCCGACCTTGCGCGGCGGCGGACGGGCCTCGACGTGCGCCGCGGCACGCTCGCAGAGGCGCGATTCGAGTCCGGCCGCTTCCGCGCCGCCACGCTCTATAACGTGCTTGAGCACGTGCATGACCCGCGCGGGCTGCTGGAGGAGTTAAGGCGGATACTGGCGCCGCGCGGGTGGCTGGCCGTGCAGTCGCCGAACGCCGCAAGCCTTCAGGCCCGCCTCTTCGGACGCCGCTGGGCCGCGCTGGACGCACCGCGCGACCTTTATTACTATACGTGGCGGCATCTCGTGCGGCTGCTGGAGGGCGAGGGGTTCGGAGTGACCGGCGTGGCCCGGCGGACGAGTTTTCTACATCCGCCGACGGCGGCCGTCAGCCTGGCCCCGGCGCTGGACCCGCAGCGGTTCTGGATGGCCGAGGCCGGGGGCGGCACCGCGGGGGGCCTTGCGCGGCGGGTCGGATGGGCCGCCGTCACGGCGGCCGTCATGCCCGCCGTGTGGCTGGAATCGGCGCTCGGCGCATGCGCCATCCCCACGGTCTTCGCGCGGATGCGGTAAGCGGAGCGGCGGCGCCCGCGCGGCCGGGAGAACCCGCGGCGGCTCTCCTGAGCCGCCGCGCATACAAACACTCAAAGGACACGCTATGATCCCTGAACGCCGCAAGGAAGCCGCAGTGCCCCCCAGCATCGACCGCATGGTCCGGTGCGACCGCATCGCCGACACTTACGACCAGACCTTCGCCGACTACAAACTTCTCCAGTACGACCACCAGGTGCTGCTCAAGTGGTTCGAGAAGCCCGGGCGGCTGCTTGACCTGGGCTGCGGCACGGGGCGCACGCTGGTTGAATTCGCCAAGCGCGGCTTCGAGGTGACGGGCGTGGACCTTTCGCCGCGCATGCTCCAAATCAGCCGCGCGAAACTCCAGGCCGCCGGCATATCCGACGCGCAACTTCTCGAAGGCAACCTGGCAGACCTGCCGCTGGATAAACTCCAGCCGCCCTACGATTACGCAGTCTGCCTGGGGGCCACGCTCGGCTACGTGCAGGGCCACGCGAACCGTGTGCGGGCGGTCGCGCAGGCGGGGTCGCTCCTCGCGCCCGGCGGCCAGTACGCCTTCCATGTGCAGAACCTGCTGTACAACCTGCCGACGCTGCACATTCCGTTCATCCTGACGGGCCTCCTGAAGGCGGCCGTGGGGCGCGGAGAGTTCGGCGACCAGATTTTCTGGCGGTATCGCGGCCTGCGGTGGGTGTACATGCACGCCTTCACGCCGCGGGAACTGGCACGCCTGGTGCGCGAGGCCGGGCTGGAACTCATCGAGATTCATCACCTGAATAAGCCGTGCGGCGGCCCGCTTGAGGGCGGCTGCTGCCGCGCATGGCGTTCGCACGGATTCATCGTCCGCTGCCGGCGGCCGTAAGGGGGTTCGCGCTTAATCCGACGATGCCGCTCGACATTTGGCGCGGTGGGTCTCCCGACCCACCGCGCTCCAAGTGCGACTTCGGCCCTGCACAGCGGAGGCGCGCTGCCGGCGGCCGTGAAGGCGAGTAGCCCATGCTTCGGTGGGAGGTTCTCACATCATCCGACCCGCGGTGGGGCGGCCTCGGCCGCATGCCGGGCGCCACCGTCTTCCATTCCGCGCGCTGGTGCCGCGCGCTGGAGCGAGGCTTCGGCGGCGCCGTGGAGGCGGCAGCGCTGGTGGACGACTCCGGGGCCGTTGCCGCGGCCTGGCCCGCCTGCCGCCTGCGACTGGGGCCGGTGCGGATGCTCTACGGCGTGTTCCCGAAGGGGAACTTCGTGGGCGCGGCCGAGGCGGTCTTGCCGCAACTGCCGGCCCTGCCGGAGCGACTGCGCCGGCAGGGCATCCACGCGGTGCGCATGATCGCGTGCGAAGACGACCCTGTGCGCGACCTGCCAGGGGCCCGGCGCACCAGCCAAGTGCGCCACGTTCTGCCGCTGGCCGGCAAGACGGCTGCCGCGTTGTGGGAGGGCTACCGGCAGGTGGTGCGGCGTCAGGTTCGCCAGGCGCAGCGGGCCGGGCTGGCGGTGCGGCCGATGCGGCGCGACGAGTTCCCCGCCTTTCACGCGATGCAGCGCGAGATGCTGGCCCGGAACGCTTCTGCGACGGGCCTTGCGCCGCAGTTCCACGAGGCAATCTGGGACGAACTGGCAGGCGACGGGACGGCCGAGTTCCTGGCGGCCGAAAAATCGGGAGATGTGGCAGCGGCAATCGTCGGCATACACGACGGCGCAACGACGTACTACTTCGCCGGGTGCAGCCGCACGGCGGCGCTCGGACTTCGGCCGAACGACCTCCTGATGCACGCCCTGATTGAGCGGGCCGCAGCGCGCGGTGCGGCAAGGCTTGACATGCTGAGTTCCGATGCGCGCGACGCGGGCCTTATTCGCTTCAAGGAGAAGTGGGGGGCCCAGCCGCGGCCGTTCGACTTGCTGGAGTGGTGGTTCTCCCGCGGCCGCCGCTGGATGTGGGACGCCGGCATGGCCGTGGCACGCCATCCGGCGGGGGCGGCGCTCGTGCGCCTGCTGCGGCGGGAGAGGTAGAGGCATGCGGCCGTTGCGAGTGCTTTGCGTGGCGTCCGGCGGCGGGCATCTGGAGCAGTTGCTCGCGTGCATCGACGCACTTACGGCACCGCTCCCTAACGGTCGCGGCTCTGGCCGAGGCCACCGCATTACGCTGGGCATCTACGAGTACTCCAACCTCCGTGGTTTCCGGTATCCGGGCATCGAGCGGGTGCGGTCTGTCAAGTTCATGGGCTTCGCCGGACTGGCCGTCTACGCGAGCCTGCTGGTCGGCCTGTTCCAGTGGGCTTGGATTTTTTTGACGGAACATCCGGACGTGGTCCTGACCACGGGGGCCGAGGTGGGCATTGTGCCGCTGGTCTTGGCGCGGCTGACCGGCCGCCGGGCCATCTTCATCGAGACCGCCGCACGCCTCGAGCAGCCGTCCGGTACGGGCAAGGTGGCGTACCCCTTCTGCACGCACTTCTTCGTGCAGTCGGAGGCCATGCTGGAGTTCTACGGGCCCAAGGCCCGCTACGTGGGGAGCCTGCTATGATCTTCGTCACGGTCGGCAGCGCCCTCGCGCCGTTCGACCGGCTCTTCAAGGCCGTGGACGAGATGGCCCCGCGCCTGGGCGAGCCGGTCATCATGCAGGTCGGCTTCGCGGGCTTCAAGGCCGCCAACGTCGAGTGCCTCGGCTACGTGACCTTCGGCCGCATCCAGAGCCTGGTGCGCGAGTGCCGCGTTCTCATCGGCCACGGTTCGACGGGGCCGGTTCTGATGGCCCGCCGCTACGGCAAGCCGGTCATCATGGTGCCGCGGCTGCCGGAGTTCGGCGAGACGGCCGACGCCCACCCGCTGGAGGCTGCCCAGTTCGTCGAGAAAAAAGGCAGCCGCATGACCGAGGTCGTTTACGACATCGCCGACCTGGAGCCCGCCGTCCGCCGCGCGCAGGCCAAGGCCGACGCCGGGCTGACCTACGAGCCGGACCCGAAGCGCGAGAGGCTGCTCCAGGCCGTGCGTGCGGCCGTCGAAGGACGGGAGATTTCCGCCCCATGACCCTGGCGCCGACCAGCGCGACGGGACTTCGCGCACGCCTGGGGGGCCTTGCGTGCGGCAACCTGGGGTCTCTGCTGGCCAACCAGGCGGTGCTGAGCCTGATGAACATGGCCATCCTGGTCATGATCAACCGCGTGTACGCCCGCGCGGGCCACACCGCCGACGCCGGACGGCTGGCGGTTGTCCTCTCCATCATGCTGGCCGCCGTGCTGCTGACCTCCAGCGGCATGGCCCGGGCCGTGACGCTGCGGCTCTCGCGTGCGCGGGCCGAGGGCGGCGACGCCCTCCCGGACACCGTCGCCCGGACGGTGGGCGGCGGCCTCGTCCTCGGCGCGCTCATCGGCCTCGTGCTGACGGCGCTGGGGCTGGCGGCGCCGTGGCTGGTCCTGGCGGCAGTGCGGGCATGGAGGCCCCAGTTCGCCGCCGTCGTCCAGTCTTACGTCGGACCGCTTCAACTGGGGGCCCTGTGGTTGCCCAGTTATTCGCTGCTGCTCGTCATGGTGGCCGTGTACGACGGCTTCCAGAAGATGCGGTGGAGCCTGCTGGCCGAGGCGGGAACGTTCCACCTGCTGCGGTTCGGGGCGGCGGCGCTGGTGATGCTCGCGGCCGGCCTGGCGTGGACGGGCCTGGTGGCGGCGTGGGCCGCGGCGTACGCCCTGGGCGCGGCCCTGGTGGGGGTGGAACTGGCGATCTTCCTGCGCCGGCAGGGGCAGCGCGTAGCGTGGGCGGGGCTGCCGCTGAGGGGCATTCTGCGCGATGCGGCCTTCATGTTTCTGCCGACGACGGCGCCGCTCCTGGTGTCGCAGGCGGGCGTGCTGGTTTCGTGGGCGGGCGGCGGCGAGGAGGCCTCGGCGGCGTTCTGGGTCACCTGGACGATCGCCGTCGCCGCCATGGAGTTCTGCATGCCGGTCGGAAGGGTCCTCTTCCCGGCCGTGCCCGCCCTCCACCGCCAGAGCGACCCGGCGGGCCTGCGGCGGGCATTGAGGGCGTCGTTCTGGGGCGTCAGCGGCGTCATGCTGGCCGCGCTGGCGGGCGTCAGCCTCTTCAAAGGATATGTGCTTAACTACCTGCATCAGCCAGGGCAGGGGGCGCTGCTGACCGTCTTCATGGCCGCCGGGTTCTTCGAGGTCCATCGGACGGTCTTCAATCCCGTCCTCCTGGCCACGGGGCGAGAGAGGGCCCTGACGCTGCTGGAGTGGCTGGTCCTCGTGGCCATCGTGGTCGGGGGCGGCGCGGCCATGGCGGCGCGGGGGCTGGGCGGCCTGGCGCTGGTCTTCCTGGCGGCGTACGTGGCGGCCGCCTTCGTGCGGGTGCATTGGGTGGCCCGCGCCACCGGCATCCGCCTGTGGCCCGACGCGCTGGCGACGGCCGTCGCGGTCCTCGGCGCCGCCGTGGCGATGCTGGCGTACGAGACGGCCGGACGGTAGCAGACCCCGCCTCAGTCGATGAACTTCCGCAGCCACAGTTCCAGGTTGATGGCCTTCCACATCGTCTGCCACACGCTGGTGCGGCCGGCCAGGTGATCGGCGTACAGTTGCCGGATGCGCGCGGCGTCCAGGTACCCGCGCGACCGGAACGACTCGCTGCCGAGGATTCCGCCTGCGAGTTGCTGCATGCGCGGCTCGCGCAGCCAGCGGGTGAACGGCGTGGGGAAGCCGAGTTTGTACGTCCGCAGCCGGACGCGGTCGGGCAGGATGCCGCGCATGGCCTCGCGGAGGATGTGCTTGGTCATGCCGCGCCGGACCTTCCACTCCGGCCCGAGCGAAAACAGGAACTCCACCAGCCGGTAATCGAGGAACGGCAGCCGCGACTCGATGGAGAACGCCATCGAGTTGCGGTCCTCCTCGCGCAGCAGTTGCGGCAGACTGAACTTCATGCGGTACGCCAGGGCCTGGTTGAGGCTCATGCGGCTGTACATGCGGGCGGGGACGTCGCTGGCGCCTTCCATGCGGCGGCGGAAGTCCTCGACGAGCGGCACGCGGAAATACCGCCGCCCCAGCATCGCCTTGACGGAGGCCGGCGCCGAGAACAGCACGGCCGCCAGGAACGGGTCGAGCATGAGGCCGTGGTGCCGCAGAAGGCCCACGGCCTCCGCCGCCGCCAGGCCCGGCCGGCCCGACGCGAGGTACTCCAGCAGCAGGTACCCCATGAAGAAGTAGTAGCCGGCCAGGAGTTCGTCGCCGCCCTGGCCGTCGAGGAGGACCTCGATGCCGTGCGACCGGGCGAGCCGCATCACCTCCCACTGGGCGAAGTTGCCGGGCGCCCCGAACGGCTCTTCCTGGTGATAGACGATGCGGTCAAGGTCGTCGAGCAGCCGGTCGGCGGTGGACGTGACGGAGTGCCCCCGAAGGCCGGTCAGGGCGACCACGTCATCCACATAGCGCGATTCGTCGAACGAGGTGCCCGGAAAGACGATGCTGAACGTCTGGTGTCCCGCGGCCTGTGCCACGCCCAGGCGCCCCAGCGAACAGACGATGCTCGACGAGTCGAGCCCGCCCGACAGGCACGAGCCGACCTCGACGTCGGAGCGGGTCAGCCGCAGGCGGATGGCGTCGAAGAAGAGGTCGCGGAATCGCCCGACGACCTCGCGCGGGTCGGCGCACCGGCAGGGCCGGCCGAGGGGAATCTCGTACCACTTCGCCCGAGCGGCTCGGCCGGTCTCCAGGTCCAGCGTCAGGCACTCGCCCGGCCCCAGCGACACGATGCCGTCGAAGAACGTGCGCTCCGTGTGGTTATAGCAGTTCAGCGCCAGGTAATCGTAGACGGCCAGCGGGTCGGGGCGGCGGGGCACGTCCGGGTGCTGGAGGATGGCCTTGATCTCGCTGGCAAAGATGAACTTCGGTCCCGCGTGGCGGAAGTGGAGCGGCTTGACGCCGAAACGGTCGCGCGCCAGAAAGAGCCGCCGCGCGGGCGCGTCGTAGATCGCGAAGGCGAACATGCCGTTGAACCGGTGGAGGCATGCTTCGCCCCAGGCGTCGTAGGCGCGCAGGATGACCTCGGTGTCGGTGCGCGTGCGGAAGGTATGGCCGAGGCTGCGGAGTTCCGCGGCCAGTTCGACGTAGTTGTAAATCTCGCCATTGAAGACGATCCGGCGGCGGCCGTCGGCGCTGGCCATGGGCTGGCGGCCGGCGTCCGACAGGTCGATGATCGACAGACGCCGATGGCCCAGCGAAACGCGCTCGTCGGCGTACGCGCCGGCGGCGTCCGGGCCGCGATGGGCCTGGACGTCCATCATCCGCCCCAGCAGGGCCGGGTCGTTCCAGTTGAATCCGCAGATGCCGCACATGCGGGGCCGGGTCTCCAAAGTATCCGACCCCCGACTCGCGTCGGAGGCTGGTTAGACAGGAGAATCGCGGATGTCGGATTGCGGATTGAACGGCAAGAGAGCGCGGCAAGGCCGGGCACGGCGGGGCGCTTCTCAATCCGCAATCCGAAATCCGCAATCGGCAATTTTCTGCCGCGGTCAATCCAGGTACCCGAGGTCGTGGAGCCGTTTTTCGACCTCGCGCTGCTCGTCGGCGGTCATGGCCGGTTCGGCCGACCGGGGCGGCGGCGCGGCGGCGCCGCCGGCGGCGCGGACCACCGGGCGTGAGGCCGCCGAGGGCGCCAGGATCTCCGTCACCACGCGGCCGTCCATGTCCTCCGGCACCGGCAGACCCAGAAGATGCAGGACGGTGGGCGTGACGTCGAGGACCGAGACGCGGTCCAGCCGTCCGGGGGCGATGTCCGGCCCGGCGGCCACCAGCACGCCTTCCGGCCGATGGCACCCGCGGTCCATGAACTCCGGCTCGCCCAGCACGCCCCGGCGCCCGATGCCGAACTGGACCGAGGCGTCGCGGGCGTAGTCGTCGATGACAAACAGCAGGTCCGGCCCCTCGGCGGCGGCCGGGCCGTGGAACACCTCGTCGCGCCGGAGGACCCGCGTGACCACCGGCCGTCCGGTGGCGGGATCGAGGACTTCGCCCAGTTCCTTCGCGAGGCGATCGAGCAGGCGGCCGGCCTCGGCGCCGGGTTCGACAACGCCCTGCGGCTCGCGGCCCTTGAGGTTCAGGAAAATCCGGCCGAATTCGCCGAAACTGTAGGCCTGCGTGTGCGGCCAGTCCACGTCGTCGAACGAGACGAAACTCGTGGCCACGCTCTCGCGGAGCGAGCCCGGCACCAGCCGCCCCAGCGCCCCCAGCCCCAGGACCTGGGCCGCGCGGTACGCCCGCACCAGCAGGTCCGTCCGGGCAAGGAACCACTTCAGGGGGTACGCCAGCGACCGTTTCAGCCGCAGGTACCCGCGGTCCATCAGCCATCGGTTAATATACATGACGCCGCGCATCTCGCCGGCGCCGTGGTCGCTCGCGAGCAAGATGTTCGTGTCGGGGCCGAACCGCTCGATCAGGCGGCCGAGGGCCGCGTCGAGCCGCTCGTACACCAGGGCGACGCCCTCGGCAGGCCAGGGCGGGGCGGCGCCGCGGAAGCCCCCGGCCGGCCACGCCTTGTGCTGGATCGTATCGGTCTCGTTGTAGACCAGCATGCCGCAGTCGATCGGGTGCCGGTCCAGGAGCCAGTCCAGGGCCTTCTCGCGCTTGGCGATGGTCTGGAAGATGCTGTCGACGTACGCCCGCTCGCGGCCGGGGCCCCAGACCTCGCGCGTGACGATCTCGTAGCCGTCGACCAGGGCGTTCAGTTCCGCCGAGAGGGCCGCCGGATACGTGAACGTGACCTGGTTGGACGGCGTGAAGATGCTGGTGACCATGAAGCCGTTGACCTCTCGCGGCGGGTAGGTCACGGGCACGTTGAAGACGCCGCAACGCAGTCCCGCCCGGGAGGCCAGGTCCCACAGCGTCGGGCCGCGCTGGAGGCGGGCCGAGATCGTCTCGATGCGGTACGAGCCGGGCGCACGCCGCCCGAAGTCGAAGATGCCGTGCTTGCCGGGGTTCTTGCCCGTGGCAATCGACGACCACGCCACCGGGCTGACCGGGTGCGTCGTCGACAGGGCGACGGCGCGCACCCCGCGCGCGGCCAGAGCGGCCAGTTGCGGCAGGCGTCCGGCGGCCATCAGCGGGTCCAGGACGCTCCAGGTCGCCCCGTCGAGGCCGAGGACAATCGTTTTTCGTCCGCTGCCGCGGATCATATTGTCAGTTGCCACTTGCCACTTGTCACTTGTCACTTGCCACTTGCTGTTCTTGACTTTTCACTTTTCACTTTGCGCCCGGCCGCCGCTCGTAGAGCGCCAGGCGGCCGAACTCGCGTCGCGGCGCCTCGTAGACCCCCGCCTGCGCGAGGCGCTCCGCCACCAGGCCGCTCCAGCCCTCCACGTCCGTCGGCACGACGACGAACCGCATGCCGCTCCGCACGGCGGCCTCCGCGAAGGCGTCGGGGGGGATGGCCTCGGCTTCCCACGGCCGGCAGCGCTCCCACAACGGCCGGGTCCAAACACGCAGCCGCGACAGGTAGTGCACAAGCGTAGGGTCGGGCGTTATCACCCCGTCGGCCTCCGACCGGCCGCGCGCGGCCAGGTGCCGGCCCAGGTCCACCGCGTCCTTCCACTTGCCGTGGTCGTACACGGCGTAGAACTGCGGGTGGCGCATCCAGTAAACGTGGCGGGCCACCTTCGGCAGGCTGACGGCCAGGCACAGCGCCGTGGCGATGACGACCGGGGCGGCGCGCGGCAGCCATGGCGTGCGGCGGACGTGCCCGAGTTCGTCAGCCCCCAGCAGAAGCCCGTACGCCAGCATCGGCAAGACGGGCAGGAAATACCGCGCCGCAACGGCCGCATGGCCCCACACGAGCAGGAATCCGATGTAGAAAACCGGCGGCAGGACGGCTATCCACTGCCGCCGCCGCGCCGCCGTCACCCATCCGAAAACGATGAGCGCCGCCGGAACCAGATTGACCCACGCCAGTTCCTGGCCGACCAGCGCCTTGCACGCGGCCGCCGGCAGGCGGGCCAGCCCCTTGACCACCTGAACCCACAGCCTACCGGACAGCAGGTTGAACTGCTCCGCAGAAACTGCCGCCAGATAGTCGGGACTCTGCGGGTCCGCCTGGGACCGCACGGCCGCCATCCAGAACCACGTGCCGGCAACGAGCAGCAGCCCCCCCGCCAGCAGAGCCAGGAGAAGCCCGCGGCGCCCGGGCGCCATGCTTGCGCCTGCGAAAGCATGTGGCCCGGCCGCCAAACGACCTTGCCTTCGCAACAGCGCGAAAGCACGGCGCCCCGGCGCCGCCGCCGCCACGGCCGCGCCGAGGAAGAACAGCGGACCCAGGAGCCGCGTCATCGTGGCGGCCAGCAGCGCCGCCGATCCCGCCATCGCCCAGGCCCAGTGCCCG